>JANOWU010000117.1:0-5279 GCA_031418035.1 Acidimicrobiia bacterium | reverse complement strand
CGTCCTCGGTTCGTTGGTGTTGGGTCTGCTCTCCGATACGGCGGTGAACTCGTTGGGCGCCGACGGCCTCTTCTACGGCGGCGGACTCAAGCTGCTCGGCAATCAGCTCTTGGCAACCGTTGTCACGCTCGTGTTCTCCGGCGTGATGACTGCGATCATCGCCATTGGCATCGACAAGACGATCGGTCTGCGGGTCAAGTCCGAAGACGAAGACACGGGACTCGACCTGGCCCTGCACGCGGAGACCGCGTACGCCCTCGGCGGGCGTCTGTGAACAGCCCGGACATCGCAATGACAAAGAACATCCTCACGCAACGTCCTATGGTGGGAACCGAACTTCGAAAGGCAGTCCAATGAAGCTGATCACGGCAATCGTCAAACCGTTCAAACTCGACGATGTGAAGTCGGCGTTGCGCGATGCCGGAGTTCAGGGGATGACGGTGTCCGAAGTGCAGGGCTTCGGGCGTCAACGTGGACACACCGAGGTGTACCGCGGCCAGGAGTACACCATCGACTTCGTTCCCAAAGTCCGTATCGAAGTGCTGGTCGACGAAGACGCCGTTGACAACGTCATCGACACCATCGTCGCCGCGGCCAAGACGGACAAGATCGGCGATGGCAAGATCTGGGTCACGGAAGTCGAGTCGATCGTGCGAATCCGCACGGGCGAACGCGACCACGACGCTATCTAGTCATTGGCGTGATCGATGTAGCGGGGTTCCGGGAGCAGCGGCGTGAACTCCTCGCCGACGGCACCGTGGTCGGCCTCGAGTTAGTACGTAGACTTACCGATCTCACACTAGCTTTCCTCCGCGACATTGCTTCGCAGGTGCAGTCCTGGGACACGGGCTGGGCGTTGCTGGCCGTCGGTGGCACCGGACGCATGGAGTTGTGCCCGGGCAGCGACGTGGATCTCTTGATACTCCACCCGCGCAAGGTGGATCAGGCGACCGCCGCGAGAGTCTCGGAGGCGCTGTGGTATCCCGTTTGGGATGCAGGCTTGAAGGGGACGCCGGCATTGCACACGGTGGATTCCGCCCTCGCCCTCGCAGATCGTGAGGTGCTGTCGGCCGTCACCTGGCTCACCGCCCAACCCCTGGTCGGTGACCAAGAGGTAAGTGCGCTGTTCATCGAGAAAGCTGACGAGAGGTGGCGTGAGAAAGCGAAGACGAACCTTCCGGCGCTGTTCGCCGAAACACATGCCCGACATGAGCGAGCAGGGGAGGTTGCGTTTCACCTCGAACCGGACCTGCGTGACGGACGCGGCGGTCTCCGCGATTTGCACGTGCTTTCGTTTCTCGAGCTATCCGGGCATCCGCTGTTCGAACAGGTCTGCGATCGTCCGCTCACGGAGCTCGCACCGATGGCGCAGGAGCTACTCGTCGCGCGAGCTGAACTCCATCGCTGCACGAATCGCAACAGCGATCGCCTGCTCCTGCAAGAGCAAGATGGCGTTGCGTCGGCCCTTGGGTTCGTCGACGCTGATGCACTCATGGGTTCGGTCGCGGCGGCGGGCCGGGCGATCGCGTGGAGCACCGACGAGACGATTCGCCGCTTCGCACATGGTCTCGAACATCCACGCTCGCGCCCCCGCGCTGATGCAGGTAGGGCCAGGGTACGCAAGCTCACCATCGACTTCGGCCTTGCCGACGACGAACTCATTCTCCTCGAAAGCGCCGACACCACCGACCCGACGCTGGTCCTTCGGCTGGGTGCGTATGCGGCGCAACAGCGTCTCTCGATTGCCCGGTCCACCCTGGTGCGGCTCGCCGCCGACGCGCCGTCGCTTCCGGCACCGTGGCCCGAGCGGGCGCGCCATGCTCTTGTCGCGTTGCTGGGTGCCGGGGCGTCTGGCACCCATGTGCTCGAAGCGCTGGACCGTCATGATCTGGTCACCCGCTTTCTTCCGGAATGGTCGAGCGTCCGGTCGAAGCCGCAGCGCAACGCCTATCACCGCTTCACCGTCGACCGCCATCTCTGCGAGGCGGCGTCGAATGCGTCGGAGCTCGTGCGGACCGTGTCGCGTCCTGATCTCCTGCTGGTCGGCACGTGGCTCCACGACCTGGGCAAGGGGTATCCGGGAGATCACACCGTGGTCGGGATCGAGCTCATGGAGTCGATAGGTGCACGTATGGGTTTCGACTCTGCCGACGTCGACGTGCTCTGTGACATGGTTCGCCACCATCTCCTCCTGCCTGAAGTTGCCACCCGGCGAGACCTCACCGACCCCGGAACGATCGCCGCGATCGCGTCGACGGTGGGCGATCTCAACCGGCTTGAACTCCTACGTGCGCTTACGGAAGCCGATTCTCTTGCGACCGGACCGACAGCATGGAGTGATTGGAAGCGGCGACTTGTCGACGAGCTCACGACCCGCACGGCCGATGTGTTGCACGGGTACCTCGTGCCGCAGACGTCGATGCGATCCCATGATCATGACGATCTGCTCGATCTTGCTCGAACCAGTCAGAGGGTCGTCGTGCGAGTGCATCGGCTCACGACCGACGTCGAGGTGGTCGCGATCGCTGCGCCGGACCGCACGGGGCTCTTCGCCGCGCTCGCCGGCTCGATAACCCTGGTCGGTGCCGACATCTTGTCGGCCGATGTGTGGACGACCGACGACGGCGTGGCCCTCGACGTGTTTCGCATAACCCGACAACTCGGCGGCGAAACAAACTTCCGCAAGCTCGAACAACTCATCGATCGGGCGCTCGACGGTTCGCTCGACGTCGATGCGGAATTGGCACGTCGGGCCAGAACGTATGCCCGGTCGAAGTCGAAGAGCGTCGGTCGCGCCGCGCCGCCGAGCGTGACGATCGACAACAAGACGCCGTCGTTGGCGACCATGTTCGAGCTGCGGGCCCCCGACGGCCCTGCCGTCCTGTACCGCGTTGCCAATGCCATAAGCGCGCTTGGTTTAGATCTTCGAACCGCGAAGGTGGCGACGATCGGCCACGAAGTGGTCGACACGTTTGCGTTGCGAACGGTCGGCGCCGACGGTCAAAAGGAAAAGCTGGCCGACGCTGACTGCGAACGTGTTCGGGCGGCCATGCTCGCGTCGCTGGCCGAATCGTAGGGCCGGCTCGGCGGCCCGGCGGGGCAGTGGCTTGCGGCTGTGCGGCGGGGAGTTTCCTAGGCGGTGCGCATGGAACCGGTTGTGCGAGCCCGCATCTGTGACAGCGCCGCAAGGGCGACCATGAACGCGAGTGCCATCCCGAACAGCGAGAGCCGGTGGTACCCGATCGATTCCTTGATGAACCCCGAGCCGAACCCGGCAATGGCCCCGCAGACACTCATGAAGAGATCGGCCGAACCCTGCACCATCACGCGGTCCTGTGCGGGAACGGATTCGGTCAGGAGCGCCGTGCCGCCGATCATGCCGCCGCTCCATCCCAACCCGAGCAGGTACAGGCCGAGGAAGAGCAACCAGGACTGATGACCGGCCGCCGCTGAGGTCGCCGTCGCGGCGATGAGGACCAGCGAGCCGGTAATGATGACCTGAATGCGTCCCCACTTATCGACCAGCCTGCCGACGATCGGCGCGAATAGGTACATGCCCACAACGTGGAGCGCTATGACGGGGCCGCGCAGGTTGATGGTCTGTTCGTGATCTCGCATGTGGACGGGGGTCATGGTCATGATGCCGACCATGGCTGCTTGCGACAGGCTCATGGCGATGAGGCCGAGCTTCGCCCGGCGACTGGAGCGGATCACCCGAAACGCCGCGCCAACGGGAGGGAACCGTATGCCTTTGCGGCCATCGTCGAACACGCCGCCGGCGAGCACGAGCGGGTCGGGTTTGAGTCGGACGAACACGTTGACGGTGGCAATGGCGAGCAGCACACCCGCGAGTACGAACGGGCCGCAGAACTTCCAGAGCCCGACTCGCTCCGCCCACCGCTCGCACACCGGAACCAGGAACTGTGCGCCTACGGCGCCAAACGTCGACCCGAAGAGCAGATACGAGATCGCCTGGCCCTTCTCGTTCGGCAACGCGAGATCGGCCGCGCTGTAGCGGGTCAGTAGGTTCGTCCCCTGACCCACCCCAAAGATAAGTACACCTAGTAAAAACACGAGGGTCAGTCGAGCGTTTGCGCCGTACACAACGATCACGGAGCCAATCGTCGCCGTGAGGTATCCGCGGATCAGTCCGGCTCGGCGTCCTTTGCGTTTCATCTGACCCGAGATGAGGAGCCCGGCGAGGGCACCGCCGAGGGTCGCTGCAGCCGACGCCGAGCCGGCGAGCCTCGATGAACCCGTGAGGTCCTTCAGGATCGGTCCGCCCTCCGTCACCGCAATCGACACGCCCGCTGAACCCAGCGTTTGCGACAGCATCAACACGAGGAGGCTGCGACGCTGGATCTTCGCCCGGTCGGGGATCGTGGTCACATCGACGGGACCGGGGTCGACGCCACCAGCCGGTGGAAGCGTCGAGGGGGCGGCGGGGCGAGAGGTCACGTCCCTACCGTAGCCAGTGCGCGTCGAAAATTCTCAGTTTTCCCGTTCTGCAGGACCTTCTCGAAGTGCTGAGCGGCGTAGGCGACGTAGTCCACATCGAGCGTGGAGATGGCTTGCTGTACGACGCCCCACATCGCTTCGCGCAGGTCGCTGATCACCTGCATCAACTCGATTTTTGCCTGGCCGACGGCGGTGACCTCGCCTGCGTAGGCGAGGAGCAGGGCGCCACGTCCGTCGACGTCGAGTGCGTGGTTCGTGGCGAGGTTCCCGAGGTCGAACCAGCGCGAGTTCATACCCGCGTATTCCCAATCGATGAGCCACACCCGACCCGACGCGTCCCGGAGGAAGTTGGCGTTGAGGAGGTCGTTGTGCGCGGCGACGTCGGGCTCAGGGTGCGCGGCGAAAGCCGATTCGATCTGTGCACATAGTTCTATGGCGCTTTCGTATTCGGCGGGAAGCGCGACGCCTCGCGTTTGCGCAGTCGCGGCGTAACGATGGGCGATGGTGAAGCACCCGAAGTTGCTGGCCAGCGCTGGGCCGGCGTGAACCTTCCTGAGGATCGATCCCACTTGCGTCATCACATCGTCGACGCTGAGGTCCGGCACCGATGCCGCGTCGAGGAATCGGGTGACGAGATAACCCTCGGGTTCGACGAACGCCACCGGTTCCGGTGCCACACCGAGTCTGGCCGCCTCGGTGTTCGCGGCCAGCTCCACGAGCCGGTCGATGCCGAGCAGGTCGGTGTCTTTGCCGCAGAGCCGCAGCACGTAGCGCGAGCCGTCGGTGAGGGTGACCACGAGGTTGCGGTTGGTGATCCCGCC
>JANOWU010000116.1:0-7849 GCA_031418035.1 Acidimicrobiia bacterium | reverse complement strand
TGTTGACCACGACGACCACGGGTACTGCGGCGCGTCCGCCCACGACTACAACGACCACTACAACGACCAGTACAACGACCAGTACAACTACGAACGCGACGACGAGCACCCCTCCGACGACCACAGCGGGCAATCCACCGGCAACCGGGTCGGCGGTTGCGGTAACGACGACCACGGCGGCGACTCCCTCCACAACCCCGACCACGACCACAACCCCGACCACGACGGCAGCGGTGGCGACTTCGAGCCCCGTCCGAACCACTTCGCGCGTCGCTGTCGCCCTGGTTGCGCGGGCCGGTTTGGGGACGTCAACAGCCATGGCAGTACCCGCCGCCGGCTCCTGACGGGTCCGCCGAAAACCCGTCAGTTCCCGGTACCCTCGAAGCATGGCATCTGCTCTTCGAAACTATGCGCGCTCATGTTCACGCCCGGCGTGCGCCGAGGAACCCATTGCGACGATGTCGTATGACCATGCGGCCGCCACAGTGTTCGTCGGTCAACTTACGATCGAACGGCAACCATCGATGTATGACCTGTGTCGCCGCCACCTCGATGTGCTCAGCGCACCGCGAGGCTGGGTCGTGCGTCGCGAACCACTTGCTCTGGCGGGATTCCACGTCGATCAGACTTGGCATGTAGACGTCATCGCCGGCGAACGCAACGTCATCTGACCCCAATGCAGCCCTCCGACTCGCCGGTTGGCCGTCAAACTCAACCGATACCGCACGCACTGCCGCTTGCGCTCCTCGGGCAAGTTGCTGCGTGGGTCCTGTCGCTGATCGTCGGACTCGCGTTCTACGACCGTGCGACCAAGCAACTCAATACCTCGCCCGGTGCCACGGCAGCGATGTTCGTTCCGCTCTGGGTTGCGTTCGGCGCGACCGTGTACGTAGTTGGAAAACGCCGTGGCGAGTTTCCCTTCGGGCGACGTCCCTATGTGAAACGCCGCGATGGGCTTTGGTTCCTCGCCGGCATCGCGGCACAGTTCGTCATCGGTGCCATCTACCTCCTCCTGCCCGTCGATACGGAAAAACTGGGCAAGCCCGCCCGCGAGATCTTCGATCGAGCCAATGACAATCCTGTAGGAATCGTGTTGCTCGGACTTGCCGTCGGGATCGGTGCGCCGATCATGGAGGAGCTCTTCTATCGCGGCGTGATCTATCGCGGTTTCGTTCTGGCTCTCGATCGTCGCAGCGGCCTCGTCCGCAGATTCGCACCCATGCTTCTCAGCGCGCTTATCTTCGCGGCGATCCATTTCCAGGTCTTGCAATCAGGAGCCCTGTTCGCAGTCGGTCTGCTCTGTGCCATTGCGTATCGAAAGACGGACCGCATCGCGTCGGCGATCGCTGTACACGCCGGATTCAACCTCACGTCCGTCGTCACACTGACGATTTCTCTCTTGACCGACAAGACATGACGTGACGTAGGGCATAGCTGTTGACCCTCCGGGTCACGAACCTGTGCGCGACTTCTCGGCCGCGACCACGTCGCTGAAACGATGATTTTTCTCGTTGTTCCTGTGGTGACCTGGGTTCTCGTGATGGTTTGGACCTTTCGATAAAGAAATCCCCCAGGCGGGCCGTTGTTTCAGTGGTGCCTTGCTTCGCTTCTGAATTCCCACTCAAGCCAGCGGGAACACCGACCGATATATAGAGGTCAACAATTTGCGGTACCTGCATGAATGAGCAGGCGTCGCATGTCGCAGGAAAGTGCTCCCCTTCATGATTTGTCCGCTCTGCAACATCGCGAACCTTGTAACCATCGACATGACAGTCAACCAGCGAGAACTCCGTTTGCATTCGTGTAGTCGCTGCGAGATCAGTTGGTGGAAGGCCGATGGCGAAAACATCGGGCTGAGCACGGTGATCGAAACAGCAACGGTTCGCAAGAGCGCGTAACAGTCACAAACCGCCAGGTAGTTTCCTGAACGGGGTTCCGTCCCCTCGGTCGGTCCGAGCAACTACGCTTTGCGGGTTCGCTCGATCCCTTTCGGAGAAATCCCTGTGTCTGTTCGATTTTTTCGCCGCTCGCTGGCTCTCGGCCTGCTGGCCGCCCTCGGCTCCGCGTCGCTCGCAGGGGTACACCCCATCCGGGCGTCAGCAGCAACCCCGATCTCGATCGCCATCCCGGCCTACTTCACCGACGACGCACTGTGGGACAAGGCGCTGGCAACGCCAGCAGTCCAATACGTGATCGGCCACCCGCTCGTTCCCGTCGCCGGACAGGCCTATGTCGCCGACAAAGACTTGGCTGCACGTCTCGCTCAGGCGAAGTCCAAGGGCAAGATTCCGCTGGTGTACGTCACCGGCGGCTACGACAAGGTCGACTGGCGTGTCGTGGCCGATCGAATCGACACCGTCCTGGGTGCCTATCCAGCGGCCGCAGGTGTGTTCATCGACGAGATCAACTATGACCAGTGTGAGAAGTACTCATCGCTCACCAAGGGCGCCGGATCGGTGAAGGGAGTCCGGGCTCGTCAGGCCAACAAGTTGATCGTGTTGAACCCCGGAGCCCCCCTGTTGAACTGTTACGACGGTTTGGCCGATGGGTACGTGACACTGGAACGGGCGGAAAAGGACATTCCGGCCTGGACCGAAAACGTGAACCTGGCCGGGAACGTGCCGTTCTACTCCTGGATGTTCACCGAGGCGAGTCGTCCCCGCATCTGGCAAATGATCCATTCGGTGTCGCCGGCCAACGCCGTCGCAGCCGTCGACTCGGCTATGGCGCGCAACGCCAGCGTGGTGTACATCACCGACGACGTGATGGCCAACCCGTACGACAGCCTTCCGAGCGAAGAGATGTTCAAGGCCATCGTGGATCGTGTCACGCAGTACTCCAGCGGCGCAACGCCATTGCCGGCGGTCAAGCAATTGGTGGTGTCGAAGGCCTCGAGCGTGGTCACGACCAAGAAGGCGTCGACGAGTAAGAAGACAACCCGCAAGGCGGTTGTCCGACGAACCACCAAGAAGAAGTAGCACTCGGGCGATGGCCCCGAGCCGCCCTGCTGACACGAACGTTCTCCTCTCGACCGAGGGGACGTATCCGTACATGTTGGGCGGGGTCAGCACGTGGTGCGACTCGCTGTTGAGCGGTCTTTCGGGGATCGATTGGCACGTGTTGGCGATCACTGCGGGCGGTCTGCGCCGCGAGCCGCACTTCGAGGTGCCCGACAACGTTGCGTCGCTGACCCGGCTCGAGCTGTGGTCTGACTCCATCACACCGGGGACGCTGACCTGGACCGGCACGTCTGGTCGGCGTCGAAACTTCAACCTCGCCAGCGATCTTGCCCAGGGGGCCTACGGTTGGGATTCTGACCTGGGCAAGTTCGTCGACGCTCTCGTATGGTGTCGGCTCAATCCCGGAGCCGTCGCAACCAGCTTTCGCTCGACGCGGACGTGGAAGAACTTTCGGGAAGCCATGGTGGCACTCGGGGAGGTCGACCGGCTGCAGTTCACGATGGCCGACCTTTCGGAGATGTACCAAACGCTGTACTGGGTGGCCCGTACCGCGGCGGCGCCGTGTCGAGACGTGGTTCGTGGCCGAACCCTTGCGCCGATCGACCTTCACCTCGTTACCGCCGCTGGCTGGGCCGGGATCGGCTCGGTCGTGGATCGTCACCTCGATCCCAAGCCGCTGGTGTTGGCCGAACACGGGGTCTACGTGCGAGAGGCCTACCTGCAGTCGGCGCGGAACATGTACGCGTCACACGCGAAACGGTGGGCCGCGACGCGTCTCGCTCGTGGCCTCTCACGGCTTGTCTATGCAAATGCCGACGTCGTCGCCCCCGTCACGCAGGCGAACGCACGGTGGGAACGCCACCTCGGGGTGGAGGAGTCGAAGATTCGACCCATTTATAACGGTGTGCTCGTGCCGCCGGTGGTTCGTCCTTTCCCGGTCCGACAGCGTGTTGTGTCGCTCGGACGTATCGACCCATTGAAGGACCTCAAAACGTCGCTTCGCGCCGCCGCGATCGTGTTGGTGAGTCGTCCCGACGTCGAGTTCGTCCACTACGGACCGATCCCCGAGGGGAACGACGAGTACGGCGAGTCGTGTCTCGCCTTCACCGCGAGTTGGGTTTGGGCGATCGATTTCGCCTCGCCGGCTCAACCGATGACCCCTACGATGCCTTTACGGGCGCCTCGCTGGCCATGTTCTCCAGTATCAGCGAGGGCTTTCCCGTCGCGGTGTTGGAGGCGATGGCCTGCGGACGGCCGGTCGTTGCCACGGCAGTCGGCGGTGTGCCGGAGGCGTTGTCGGGCTGTGGCCTCACCGTGCGACCCGGTGACTACGAGGGACTGGCCACGGGTGTCTTGCACCTGTTGAACGATCCGGTGCTGCTGCGTCGGCTCGGCGAGCGATCCTTTGCCAAGGTTCGCAAGGAGTTCGGCATGGCGCAGTGTCTCCAGAACTATGCCGATCTGATTTCGGAACTGATCGGACGCCCGGTTGCCGCCCCGATCGAGCCCGTGTTCCCGACGCTGGAGATGGAGAACGACTTTGTTCCCCTCGGCGATCACGCCAACGCCTACGAATCGACGCGGTTGCGTCCCATCCAGTTCGACGACGTCTCGGCGACGCCGGCTGACGGGTCAGGCGAAGCGGTGCCACGATGATCTCGGGGTCCGAAATTCAGCCCCTGATTGAAGAACGCCTGGGCCGACCGATGCTCGATGAACTCGAAGCGGCGGTGGTCCTGGAAGCCTTCGCTGGCCTCGACGCGGACACATCGTTGGAGCTCGGTCGTGAGGCCGCCGGATTTCGTAGTCGTGTTCGCCCCGAACAAGCCCCTGTCCCGAAGCCCTCGGTCATCGAATGGCGATCGGCGGTTTCCGACATCGCGTTCATCATCGGTGTTCTGGTCCTCGGTTTCTGGCTCTCGAGGCGAACTGAAGCCTTCGGCGTCGATGTCGTCGATCGATCATGGCGTCTCGCGTTGCCGGTGAGCCTGGGCGCGCAATGGTTCCTCCGACGCCGGGTGCTCGTGGGGCCGGATGGTCTCGGTCGTCTCCGCCGAGAAGCCTGGCTGCTGTGGCCGGCAGTCGTGTTGCTGGGCGGGCTGTCGCTCGTGCCACGAGGTGGCCTGATCGCTGCGGTGTTGGCGACCGTGTGGATCGGGGGTTTTCTGGCGTCTCGGCGAGGGTGGGGTGTCGCCCACTGTGGTGCCGTCGTGGCGACCCTATGCCTGTCGCCCCTGTTGGCGAATTGGCTGGTTCTGGCGGCACTGGTGGTGATGACGTTCCTCATGAGCGGGTTTGCGCTCGTCTCCTCGCGCCCGTCGGACCGAATGGTCGGTTCGTTCGGCCGGTCCCTGCCCTCGGGCCTGATCGGGGTATGCCTGGCTTTCTTCTTGGTGGTGGAACCCGAGATCAGCTGGGGCGCATCGACGCTGCTGGCGTCGACGACGATCATTCCCGCACTGCTTGGTGCCGTGGTCGGGGGACTCTGGATGACGCGGATCTGGACCGTCGTCCCGCGCAGCCTCTCGAAGACACCCGCGTCCAGCAGTCGGATTCCCGCGGCGCCCCTCGGCGTGTTCGTGCAGGCGATAGGCGCCACACTTGCCACCGTGGTGGTGAGTTCGGCGATCGTCATGTTTGCTGTTCAGCGGCACGAATCTGCCGATCTTCGTGGCACGGCGCAGAAACTCCTTGTGGCCCACGCGGCGTTGGCCCTCGCGGGGCTGTGCGTTTCGGTTCTCGAAGCCTTCGGTCGTTGGGCGATTGCTCTGGTCGCCGCAGCAACAGGCGCAGTGGCCTCGGGGCTGCTGGGCACGATTTCGTCGGGTCCCGTCACCCCGGGAGCGCGAATACTTGTGGGAGCAATTGTTGCGCTCGCGCTGAGTATGCCCTGGTTGCTTGCGACACTGTGTCGTCCGGCCCACCGAATCGCGGCCTCGCTCTAGGATTTCACGAGGAATTTTTGACCGTGCAGAGGTCGGCGCGGTCGACGTCGACATCACATATCGCGGACATATTCGGACATATTGCGGACAAATCGCGCATCGCGTGACCGTTCTGGCGCTGGTTCGACCGACTTATCACTTTGTGCGTTTCAGTCATCAAATGTTGCGGTTTTGTGACGAAAACACATCATTTCCTCTTGCCTTCGTAACAATTGGTCCGTACTGTGTTCGGTGTTCAAGGGAACCTCCCTTGGACATGTTGGACTTTTCCGCTGGGGCTGGAAGCCTCGAGGTTCCGGGACCCGGAGAAGAAAAGCCCGACAAACCATCCCTACCAAGGAGCAACAAATGAGCAAGCGAATCGTTCGCAATGCGCTCGTTCTTGCAGCTGCTGGTCTTCTGGGCAGCACCGCAGTCGCAACGACTGCCGGCGCCCAGACGGTCATCAACCCCCAGCAGACCGTGACCAATACCGCAACCTTCGTCGGCCCCGTGCCCGCGGGCGTTACCGGCGTCAACGTCACTGTCAGCTGCCAGAACCTCGTCGGCGCACTTTCCCAGGCCTACACCGCAGCCATTCCGGTTAGCGGCGGCTCGGGCGTCATGAACTTCAACCTCACGAGCACCGCCCCCGGCACCTCGTGCTCGGTGAAGGCTGAAATCACCGGTACGGCACCAAACATCGGTCTCGGCGCCATCACCATCAAGGTGGGCGGCGGCGACAACCGTGCGGTCACTGCGACGGCCCCGACGACTGCCGGCGCCAACGCCGTCATCACTGCATTCCTCCCGGTTCAGGTTTCCACGACGGTTGCCGTCACGGTCACCTACCCACAGATCACCGTCAAGAAGGTTGTTGCTGGCGATGAGCCCGTCGCAGGCTTCGCCTACCCGATGAACATCGCATGTTCCAACACGGTTACGACGCCGTTCATCGCAGCAATCGGCAGCACCACTGCTGACAGCGGCGCGCTGGTCATGACCGGTGGTCCTGGCTTCTACATCGGTGCCGTCATTGCCGGAACCTTGCAGAAGGTCTACGACTCCCGCACCAGCCTCGCCGTTGCAGCTGACGGCAACCTCGGAACCGCTGGCTTTGTTTCGCTAAATACCGCAGCCGTTACCGCTGCGGTGGCCGCCTACAACGCACAGGGCCTCACCACGTCGGCAACGACGGTCGTGGCTCCGTCGTTCTCGACTACGAACCCGACCGGCTTCACGGGAGCGTTCACCCTCAAGGGTGGCGACACCCGCTCGTTCGGCATCAACGAGTTCCCGACCCTCAACGCTGGTGGACAGTGTGAGGTTGTGGAGAACGACAACAAGGGCGGCGTCACGCTGTACTCGTCGTCGACCACGACTGCTGCTGGAACCCCCGGAGCTGCCCTCCCGGGCGTTCAGGCTGGTGCCGTGTACAAGTCGGCCCTCACCAAGGTCAACGAGACCATCACCGTGCAGAACTGGTTCTTCGGTGACCTCGTGATCTCGAAGGTCGTCACCGGCGACTCGAAGACCAACATCGCCACGTTCGAGATCAGCGTCAGCTGCAACAACGGTGGGCCGAAGGACACCTTCCTCCTGAAGGATCGTCAGTCGAAGGTTTACACGAACATCCTTGAAGGCACCTCCTGCCAGATCATCGAGACCAAGTCCGACGGCGCTGTTGCCTCGTACTCGGACAACTCGGGCGACGTTGTCAACGACGGCCGTGTTGTGATCAAGCGTCGTGGCACAGGCTGCGCACAGGCTGGTGCTCCGGCTGCTGTCAGCACCGGTTCCGTTGCTCCGGTTGTTGCATTCGATGAGTGCTGGGCCAACGTGATCGTCACCAACGATTACAACCCACCAGCAACCACGGCTGCTCCGGCCACCACAGTTGCTCCGGCCGCTCCTGCTGCCGCTCCGGCTGTTACCCCCGCTCCTGCTGCAGCCGCAGCCATGCCT
>JANOWU010000115.1:0-68634 GCA_031418035.1 Acidimicrobiia bacterium | reverse complement strand
GATGCCGGTTACCGTTCCATCGACACGATGCGAATGGAAAAGGGGTATCTCTATTGGTCCACCGACATCACCCCGGACATCACGCCATGGGAAGCGGGCCTGGCGTGGCGGGTGGACCTGAAAAAGGGAGCCTTCATCGGGCGCGATGCCCTGGTGAGCCAACAAGAGGCGGGCGTGAAACGCAAGCTCTGCACGTTCACCTTGGAAGCCATGGCCTATCCAGTCAGTGGCGAAGCCATCATCGCCGACGGTGCGGTCGTCGGATTTACCACGAGTGCGAACTTCGGGCACAGTATCGGGAAACCGATCGCCTACGGCTACCTTCCCATTGAGCTCTGCGACCGGACGGACTTCATCATCGAGGTGTACGGTGAACCCATTCCTGCCATCCGTCATAATGGTTCGTTGTATGACCCGACCGGATCTCGTCTGCGCGCATAAGGATAGACATGAGTGAGCTCGCCCGGTACTGCGAACGAATTCCTCTGCTTGTTGACCACCGAGATGCTGTCGCTTCTGCCGTGCGCCTCGCCGGGCTCACAAATCTCAACTACCTCGTAGATCTGGGTAACGACCGGGTCGTCGTCCGCGCCCCCGGTGCCGGCACGTCGGAATACATCAATCGTGGACAGGAGAAGGTCGCCGCATTCGCAGCAGCGCGGGCCGACGTCAATGCGCCAGTGCTCTTCTTCGATCCGGCTGACGGATTGATGGTGACCCGCTACATCGACGGCGCTCGCACCATGTCTGGCGATCTGTTTCGCGGCGACGATGGCGCGGTTGCTCGGGCCGGGAAGTTGTTTCACAAGTTGCACACCACTGCCGAGCCCTTCGCCGTCGATTTCGAACTCTTCTCCATGATCGATGAGTACAAGGCGCTCCTCGCAACGAAAGAGGCGACGTTGCCCGACGGCTACGACGCGGTCCAGCAACGAGCCGAGAGTGCACGGGAGGCATTCGAACGAAAGCCCGTCGCGTTCGTCCCGTCGCACTGCGACCCTCTGTGCGAGAACTTCCTCGACACCGGGGAACGCATGTACCTCGTCGACTACGAGTACGCCGGGAACAACGACCCCATGTGGGATCTTGCGGATCTTTCGGTGGAGGGCGGCTTCGACGCCCGCCAAGATGAGATCCTGCTGCGCGCATACTTTTCGGGCAACGTTCCTCCGTCGTCGGCCGCACGAATGGTGGTCTACAAAGCGCTGTGCGATTTGTTGTGGACGCTGTGGGGTGTGATCCAACACGTGAACAACAATCCGGCCGACGATTTTTGGGCCTACTCCGTGGGACGCTTCGAGCGATGTAAAACCCTGATGAACTCCCCGGAGTTTGGCGGGTACGTCGCATCGATGTAGCGGTTCGGGCGCGCCGATTCGCTCTCGGTTTGAATTCTGCCACCCACCGCACCCTTAGTACAGCTCTGAGCGTGCTTTCATTCCATTGATTTTCCCTCACAACTTCATGGTGTTCACTTCACAGCCGTTGGCCACCATGAGTGGCATAACCTCGAACCCAGGAGTCCCCGCGAACATGAAAACCAAGAACCGCATCCGTCTCGCCTCGCTGATGATCGTCCCCGCCGTGCTTGTTGCCCCGTCGGTCGCTCATGCCGACGAGGTCGCCGTGACCGAGTCGGCGGCGCCAAAAGTCGATGCTGTCGTGAACTCGCCGCAAGCAGCGGCCGAGAAGACACAGGGTGGGGAAAAGGCCGAGGCATCGCTGGCCTCGATCAAGGCACGTGCTGCCGAGCAGATCGCAAAACGCCAGAAGAGCCTCACCGAATGGTCGGCTGACATCGCCAAGGCCAAGGGGGATTGTGGCCAGAACGCCGGTGCGGCGACCCGCATTTCCTCGACTCAGGCCGCGTTGAGCGCCTTGGCCACGCAGATCCAGTCTGCTGCCGACGTCGCCACGGCGAAGCCGCTGGCGCTACAGATCTACACACACCACCGTGTGTATCTGGTCGTCGGACCGGCCGTTCACATTCCGCTCGCCTGCGGCGCCCAGTCAAGCCGGGCAGCACGGCTCCTCACGGAGGTTGCGAATGTACAGACTCTGATCGCTACGGCGAGCGCTGGCGGAGCAGACACCGCAGCAGCAACCGCACTGGTGAACTCGGTAGGACCACTCGTGGATAAGGCGAAGGCAGCTTCCATTGCGGCTTCCAACAGCGCTGCATCCATCGTTCCGGATCTCGGTAATGAAGCGATCAAGACGTCGAACGCCGCAACGGTGCAGGCCGCTCGTGACCAGATAAAGGCTGCCGATGCTCTCCTTGATTCGGCAGCGAAGGCCCTCAAGGACGCCCGTCACTCGTTGAGCGGAGCGAAGAAGACCGACCGTGAATCCGACAAGGCCGAAAAGAGCGCCGAGCGTTCGGCGAAGAAGGCGGCTGCTGAAGAGGAGCGCGCGGCGAAGAAGGCAGCTGCTGAAGAGGAGCGCGCCGCGAAGAAGGCACAGCGTGAAGCCAACAAGGCTGATCGCAAAGCCAAGAAGTAAGCACACGTTCTACGTGTCCGCGGTCGGTCAGCGGCGTTTCGCACTTCCCCGAACAGCAGCGCAAGTGCCCGGTCTTCGGCCGGGCACTTTCGCGTCGGGAAATCAACGAGGTCGGGCACCGATTCGTGCGACTGCTCGTCCGCTCGTATGAATAGCCATCGCCAGGCAGTTGTCGAGGCTCTCTCCTTGTGCAAGAGCACGGAGGTAGCCAGCGGCGAACGCGTCGCCGGCGCCGGTGGTGTCTACAACCGTGACGTCGGGGGCGCTGTTTCGGGTAACGATTGATCCCGATTGCGCAATGAGGGCGCCTTCAGGCCCGAGCTTACAAACCACCGTGCCGTAGTGCTGTGAGAGATCAAGGGCGGCCTCGACCGGGTCGGGAATATCGGTAAGTGTACATACTTCATCGGCGTTCGGGAAACAGACATCAACTCCGACAGTCATTTTCAGGAACAGTGCGGGTCCGACCAGCGCGAGAAAGCCCGAGGAGTTCGGGTCGACGCTACTGAAAGCGCCCTGCTCCCTTGCCTTTTCGAGGGCGAACAAGCCGGCCGGCCGCGGCCCGGCGAAGAGCAGCGTGTACCCGGACACATGCACCAGTGTCGAACGGTCGATGGATATCTCGTCGACGTCGGCGGGCGACAGCGCATCGTTCGCACCACGATCGGTGAGCATCGTGCGTTCGCCGTTCATGTCAACGAGAACAACTATGCGCGCAGATGGAAGTTCGGGATCGGTGGCGATGAACGACCGCACACCAGTCGCGGTGAGCAGTCCCTCGTGCCACGCGTGTTGGTCGCGCCCGGCGCGCGCGACGAAATCGACGGAGCCGCCGAGTGTCCCAATCCATGCCGCGGTGTTGGCGGCAGAGCCGCCGCCCACAAGTTCGATCGATGAGGCGGTGTCGGTTCCATGAACGATGGGGGAGTGTGGTCGCACGATCACATCCGTGACGACATCACCCACCACCACGATGCGGCGATCGTTCATGAGCGAAGGCTTACGCGCGTCGATAGTCCTGGAAGCGTTTGCCCGACTCGGCGAGCGACACCAGCAAGCTGGCCGGTGTCCAGTCCGACCCCAGCTGCGCTTCGAATTCTCGAAGCTTGGCCACGACGTTGTTGAGCCCCGCTTGATCGGCGAAGAACATCGGACCGCCCCGGTACACCGGCCAGTTGTAGCCGTTGACCCAGATGACATCGATATCAGAGGAACGGATCGCTTTGCCCTCTTCGAGAATCTTCGCTCCTTCGTTGATCATCGGGTAGATCAGTCGATCGACGATCTCCTCGTCGGTGAACGTCTTCTGTGGCTGTCCGCTCGCGGCGGCGAACTCGCGCACGATCGTCTCCGTGACGGGCGACGGCGACGCATTGCGGTTCTCGTCGTAGTCGTAGTAGCCCGATCCGGTCTTCTGTCCGCGTCGCCCCGCCTCACAGAGTCGGTCACGAATCGTGAGGCCCTTCGACGTTTCGGCAACCCAACCGATGTCGAGGCCCGCTAGATCGGACATGGAGAAGGGGCCCATCGCGAACCCGAAATCGTAAAGAGCTTTATCAATTTGCCACGGCATGGCTCCTTCGAGAAGCAGTGCCTGCGACTCCCGCGATCGCGCCGCCAACATTCGGTTCCCGACGAAGCCAGGGCAGACGCCGACCAATGCCGCGATCTTGCCTATCTTCTTCCCGATCTGCATCGACGTCGCGATAACCGGCTTGGACGTATGGTCGGCCCGGACAACCTCGAGAAGCTTCATGACGTTTGCCGGCGAGAAGAAGTGCATCCCAATCACCGACTCCGATCGCGTCGTTGCCGACGCGATCTCATCGATGTTCAGATACGACGTGTTCGTCGCAAGGATTGCTCCGGGTTTGCAGATCGAATCCAGTTTCGAGAACACATCCTTCTTGATGTCCATTCGCTCGAACACGGCCTCGATAACCAGGTCGGCATTCTTGAAGTCCTCGATCGAAACGGAGGGCGTAATGAGCGCCATGCGCTTCTCGACCTCCTCCATGGTGAATCGGCCGTTCTTTGCGCTGCGCTCGTAGTTGGCGCGCACGACCTTCAAGCCTCGATCGAGTGCCTCCTGAGACTGTTCGACGATCGTGACGGGGATCCCCGCGTTGACAAAGTTCATGGTGATGCCACCGCCCATCGTGCCGGCGCCCAACACCCCGACCGACGCAACAGGAAGGGTTTCGGTGTCGCTCGTGACATCCGGGATCTTCCACACTTCGCGTTCGGCGAAGAACTGGTAACGCTGGGCCGCCGACTGGGAACCGCTCACCAACTCGAGGAACAGCTTTCGTTCGACGGCGAGTCCGTCGGCGAACGGAAGATTCACCGCTGCTTCTACGCACTGGATGATCGATTCGGGTGCTTTGAAGCCGCGGAACTTCCGGGCGTTCGCCTTGCGGAACTCGGCGAAGATCTCCGGGCGCCCACGATCGGCTGCCAGCTTTTCGTCGAGCTCTCGGATCTTCTTCAGCGGGCGTCCTTCGCTCACGACACGTTGGGCAAACTCGATCGCTGAGCGCTCGAGTGCGTTTTCCTCGGCAAGTGCGTCGCTGAGTCCCATCGCAGCACATTCGGGAGCCGGTACGTGTTGGCCGCTCGTCATCATCTCGAGCGCTTTCTGTGCACCCACGATTCGCGGCAGACGCTGGGTTCCACCGGCACCCGGGAGCAGTCCCAGGTTGACCTCGGGAAGCCCGCACTTTGCGCTCGGCACAGCAATTCGGTAATGCGCAGTCAGTGCTACCTCGAGCCCTCCACCCAGTGCCGTCCCATGAATTGCGGCGATGATCGGCTTGGGTGAGTCTTCCATGAGGGTCTGTACCTCGAACAGGCTGGCGCCGCGCGGTGCGCCACCGAACTCGGAGATGTCCGCCCCGGCGATGAAGGTCCGTCCACCGCAGATCAACACAATCGCGTCGACCGGTTCCGCAAGAGCCGCGGTAATGCCCTGAAACAGACCGTCGCGAACGTTGAAGCTCAACGCGTTTACCGGGGGAGAGTTGAGGGTGAGCACGGCGACATTTCCGTGCAGTGTCAGATCCGTTACTTCGTTGATCGCAGTCATGACCCACGATTCAAGCCGTCAAACGCGCCACCCGCCAACCAACCAGCTCTCGGCTATCACCCGAAAAGGCGGATCACGGTGAAGACCGCCATCCCAATTCCCATCATCGTCATCATGTTCCGAGTTCGAACGAACGCCAGGGATGCGGCGACAACAGCCCAGAGGCGTGGGTTGCTGAGGTCGAAATTGATTGCGCCGCCCGGTTCATTGAACACGCTCGGTGCGACGATCGCCGCGAGGGCACATGCCGGCGCGTAACGCAACGCTCGCTCGAGCCGAGGCGGTAGTTGGTAGCGCGACGGGATCATGAAGAAGCTGGCTCGTGCCGCCAGCGTGAGGAGTCCGAGCCCAACGGCGATGATGACGACGTAGGCGGCGTCGTTCATTCTTTGGCCCCTGGACCCGACACCGATGGCGTTGCTTCAGACGCGCCCGGGGCAGTCGGAGCGGTCGGAGTGGTCGGGGCGGTCGGGGCGGTCGGGGCGGTCGGAGGCGCGAACCTCTCGGCCCCGAGAGCGACACACACGCCGACGGCAATCGAGGCAATCAGTCCAAGCCTCATCGGCCAGCCTGCGGTGAGCACTGCTGCCACAACGGTAGTCGCTATGCCCGCAATCATAGGTATACGTACGATCATGGGAATGAGGACGGCGACCAGCGCCAGCGTCGCCGCAAGATCGAGACCCCACGATCGCGGTGCGGCGTGTCCGAGCAGAATTCCCGCCACCGACGTTATGTGCCACACCACATAGTTGGTAAGTCCGACACCACCATGAAACCCCCACTGCTCAGACGTTCCAGCCACCGGCGCGGCACCGTAACGACGGATGAACAGCGCTGCGCCGAGGTCGCCGTTGACGTATGCCGCCAAGAGGCGCTGCGTTCGCGTGAGCCCGATGAAGTACTTGCGCTGTGCCGCCGCAAATATCGCAAAACGGAGATTCACGATGGCCGCGGTCGCCCACACGATCGGAATCGGCGCGTGGATAGCAAGGAGGGGCAAAATGGCGAGCTGCGCCGAGCCCGCGTATGCCACCAGGCTCAAGACCAGGGCGAGCGGCACCGCAAGCCCGGCATTGACCATGGCAACGCCCGTGACGAGTCCCCACACAGCGATGCCGACCGACGGCCCGATCATGGTCTGGACGCCGGTGCGAAAGCCCTCCCGGAACTGCTCTCGATCGATCCCTCTGGAAAATGGATTCCTCCGGCGGCGAGTCGACAGCGGACCCTTGGCTGTGTGACTCACCTCGCCATTCTCGCCGAACTACGACAGCGTCAACCCGTTGGTCCGTGTGGCGAGCGTCACAGAGCCTTGGCGGTCGGGCATCGCGGATCGAACCGGGATGTCCAGTCCGTGGTTGGCTGTTGGCCTCTACTTCTTTTGGGTTGCCCGCGTGCTCTTGACTCGCCTCGGCTTCACCTTTTTCGGCGGTCGTTTCGTGGTCTTCGTGGTCTTCGCGGTCTTCGCGGTCTTCGCGGTCTTGGCTTCGGCCCGACGATTCGACGCCGGGAGATCGACCAGGGCCAACTTCTTAGGAGCCGTCGTCGGTGTCGGTGTTGTGCTGGTTGGTGCGCTCGACGTGGTCGAGGTCGCCGGCGATGTCGAGGTGGTCGAGGTCGTCGGCTGTTCGGCCACGGTGGTCGTCGTAGTCGTGTCAGGGCTCACTCGCACTGCTGTAGTTCCTGAGGCGAATACCAGCGGCACGTTTTCCACGACCAGGTTCGGTGCATCGGGTTTGCTCCGACTCGGCGTTCCGGCCGGGGGCGCGGGAGTTACTGCCTTCGGCAGCAACGTCGTCGTTGTTGTTGGCTTGGTCGTCGATGTTGTGGCCGGCATTGATGTTGCTGATGTTGTTGTCGTTGTTGTCGTTGTTGTCGTCGGGAGCAGGGTTGTCGTGGACGACGATGGCGGAGGTGTGGTCGTGGCAACCGGTGTTGTTGTGGTGGGTGTGGTGGTGGTCGGTGTGGTGGTGGTCGGTGTGGTGGGTGTGGTGGTCGTGGGTGTTGTTGTGGTGGTGGGTGTCGTGGTGGTGGTCACGATCGTCGTCGTTGGGTTGTCGACGATGGTCGTCGTTGTACTCGAGGGCACAACGACAGTGGTGGTCGTGATGGCCACGGTCGTGGTGGTTGGCGAGGTCGTCGTCGTGACCGGAAGAGTTGTCGTCGTCGACGAGGTCGATGTGGTGGTCGTGGGCATCGTGGTCGTGGGCATCGTGGTCGTCGTAGTGGGCGCCGTCGTCGTGGTGGTGGACGATGTCGTGCTCGAAGTAGTGGACGTGGTTGTCGTCGAACTCAGGTTGTCCCCTGGGGGAGCGGCAAAAAGATTTGCCAGCACCCGATGGGGGGCGCCGATGATGGGTTCGGGGGCGACACCGAGCCACTGGCCCAAGAGCGCGCTGTACAGCGAACGAAAGTCGACGTTCGATCGAAGGTTCTCGTCGTCGAGATCGGTGAGGGAGGGATACTCCCCGAATCGGCCACCACGAACGTTGTCACCGATGACGAGGGACACACTCGCTGCTCCGTGATCGGTTCCGTAGTTTCCGTTCATTTCCGGACGTCGGCCGAACTCGGAGTACACGACAACGGTGACCTTGCGACGATGCGCGGACGCAAGCGACCCGAAGAAGACACCGAGGGATTCGTCGAGGTCAGCAAGCAGCATGCGATGCCAATCGTTGCCATTGGAGTCACGACGCTGATTCTCGTGGGTGTCGAACCCACCGTGCTCGCAGTGAATGACGCGGGTTCCGATGTTGGCATTCACCAGATTTGCGGCCATCATCATTTGGCGTTTGATGTATGACGCGCCCGACGGGAAGTCCACCTGCGTCGCACCGTTGATCGTCGGGGCGAGCCCGATCGCGTTGGCAGCGACGGAGGACCAGCCAGCAGCGACAGAACCGGCGGTTTGCCCCGCCGCCATTGCGGAAATCGCCATTGCGGCATTGACGTCGGGAACTTCGGCGCCTGCCCCCAAGCGAGGACCGGACCACACCGAGAGCGAGAGCCCACTGTTGTTGACTCCTCGAATCGGCAGGATTTGGGTCCCGCTCGAGATCGCGATGACCCCAACTGGCGAGAGGGACGCCGCTTCACCATACCGACCGAGCCAGCCACTTTGTGGGTTGACCACGAACGTGCCGGCTCCGCCGTATCCCGCACCCCAGAAGTCCTGTGAGTCGAAGTGGCTGAAGTTCGGATTGGCGTAGCCGATGCCCTGGATCACCCCAACCTTTCCGGACCGATACCAATTGGAGACGTTCGAGAGTCCGGGGTTGAATGCAATCGCAGTGTCGCCCAACAGCGCGTCGTCGCTTCGTCCGGTGCCCGGCGCAGGGTACGCGATCGACGACGCCGTTCCGTCCAGAGTTCTCGTACGTAGACTTACATATTGGTTGTACTGGGCGTCAACCGGTATAACGGTGTTCAGGCCGTCGTTTCCGCCGTTCAAATACACGAAGACCACGATTCCGTCTGCTGATCCGCCTGCCGTTCCTCCGGCAATCAGGTGGCGCAGCGGTCCAAGTTGTGAAGCGGCGATCGAGCCTGCGCTGACGGCGCCGGCAAGCAACATGAAGTCTCGGCGAGTCATCGCCCTACGTTTCGCAAGACCTTCGAGGTGCTTGAGCAGTTCGCTGGGTTGATTATCTGTGAGCATAGTAATCGTCGACTCCGGACCTAGGCCAGTGAATATTCGGGGCTGATGGCGATCGTGCGCCCAAGGTTGGCTCGCTGTGCCCAGCTTGCGTTGCCATTGCGATCGAGGTTGACCAATCCGACGAGCGCGTCCCACGTCGGTGACCCCGGCGCGATTCGGTCGTCGCCGAACTGATCGATGGCAAGGGCAACGACCTGCGCTGGCGTCAATCCTTCTGTGCCGCCGAGGAAGAAGCTGCCGCCGTCGTCGACGGTTTGTTGTGCAGTGGAAAAGACTGAGTAGGCGATCTCGGCGCGCTTCCAGAACGCCGTCACCGACATCCAACTGGTGTTGGACCGCCACCCTGAAACGTTCGGTGGTTCAAACGGCACCATCGAGAGTTGATCGAGGTACCACTCGATGTTCGCTTGTTCGAACGTGAGCCTGGCCGCACGCAACATCGAGGCAAGCCACAGCAGCGGATCGCGGAGCAACCCGGCCTTCACATCGTCTGCGTAGAACTCGTCCATATTGAACATGGCCCGCAGAAAGGTTCCGATGTTCATTCCCGGCGTCGACGCCAACATGGTTCCGAGCTGACTGACCAATGCAGCGTTGGCATTGGGACTGGCGAACCACGTCCATAGTTTGCGGGCGACGTGTCGCGCAACGAGTGGCCGCATGTTGTTCAGGGACCCGCCACTCACGATCATGGCGTCGAGAAGGTTGAGTCCCTCCCAGTTCGAGGTCGATCCAAAAATCGTCTTCTGACCGCTATCGTGCGTGGATCCGCTGAAGACATGTCCGATGACGTTGTAGTTGGCGTCGCGGTCGAGTGTGTGGCCGGTCCAGGCGCGCGCCATCTCGCGAACGTCGTTTTCGGTGTACCCGTTGTTCACGCCAAGAAGGAACAGTTCGAGAAGTTCACGCGAAAAGTTTTCGTTTGGACCCCAACTCGTGCTGTATTCGCCGTCGAGCCAAATGAGCATGGCGGGATCGATCGATACGTTCTTGATAAGCGAGTTGAAATCGCCGAGGCCCTGATTACGAAAAATCTGGTTCTGTGTCCACATCAGCTGCGCACTGCCGACCTTGCGTTGGGCGGTCGCAAAGTGGTTGTGCCAAAACAGCGTGAGCCGTTCCTGGAGCGGCCTCGGTGCAGTGACCATCCGATTCACCCACCAGACGCGCGTCGCCTGCATCGCGGACCAGTCGTCGCCCGGCGGGCTGAAGGTCACTGCCGCATTCTGGTTGAAGTCGAAGACCCAGTCCACGAGTTGCGCCCGGGTGAGAGACAGCAGCGGCGTGACCTGTGCGGCGGGGAGCGTGAGCCCGGTTCGTCGGAACAGGTGCAGTGCGTCTGAACGAGAAACCATGGAAAGGACTTCGGCATAGGTCGAAAGACCCACGCCCCCAGAATTAATGAATGGTTCGAATGGGTGGGTCCCCGTGCAGGGACTGCATGTTGTTGTCCGCTCGTTGGCTCGTTGGCTCGTTGGCTGTCTGTGCCCGGTCCCGGTTGCCGGGGATGGAATGCTTGGGGACCATCCGATGTTGTGCAAGTGGCCTGACGGTCGAAAAAAGGATGTCCGTTGTCAAACCCCCTCTCCAAAGCGTCGGCCCAGGTCGGTCGCGTCGCAGTCCGAGCTGTTGACTACGTCGTCGAGAACCGCCTCGGCGACGCGCACGCAATGCTCGAAAAGGCGCGGGTCGGCCAACCCAACGGTGCGTCGCCTGTGATCGCGGCCGCGATCGTGAAACGCGTCGCCAAGGAAATGGCCGGGATGGGGGCACTCAGTGGTGCGATTGCGATGGCGCCAGCGGTGGGTACGGCGACCTCGTTGGCCACGGGGGCGGCCGACGTTGGGATCGCGTTCGCTCGGATCTCGACCATGATCTTGGCGATTGGACTTGCCTACGACGTCGACCTAGCTGGGGTAGAGGTGCGCAAACAGCACGTCTACGCGGTCCTGGGGGGTGCTGAATCTCAGTTGAACGCCAGCGAGCGCAAGGCCGGCGAGATGAAGAAGATGCTCGGAAAACGTGCCGTTGGCGCACGCACGACGCTCCCTGCCGTCAGCCGCGTGAACGACGTCGTGGCGGGGCGTGTCGGGGTAAAGGTCATCGAGAAGCTGGCCACGAAGGAGCTGGCTGTGAAGTTGGCGACGTTGCTTCCCCTCGGTATCGGCGCGGGGGTCGGTGCCTTGGGGAACCGCGCGTTGGTCACGTCGGTGGGCCGAACTGCGACGCTCTATTTCGGGTCCGTCCAGCGCGACCCGATCAAGGAGACCGAACGGTCGCTCCCGATGGGCACCCGCGACCGAGTTCGGGCCCAGGCGGGCACGCTGCGTAATCGGTTGCGTCGCTCGTAGTTTCGCGGTGGGCGTGCTCCCGTGTGAGCTTGGCGCCAACTCGGGGGTGGTTTCACTCCAACTCGGGGGTGGTTTCACTCCAACCCGCCCAAAATCGCCTCGTTTCGGCCCGAAAAACCCCGAGTTGGAGTTGATCGCACCCGAAGTTGGAGTTGACCTGACCCGAAGTTGGAGTTGGAGTTGATTCGAAACGGCGGTTGAGTTGGGCGCGCTATTGTCGGTGCGTCCGTGAAGCGAGTCCCGTGAGGCTCGCACGGTCAGGAGCCAGATGTCGCATAAGTCTTCTTCTTCGCCGCCCCCTCCGGGCGGCATTGTTGTATCTGGGGCAGTTGTTTCGGGGGCGCCTGCGGCGGGTGGCAACGCTCCGTCCGGCAACGGCGCCGGGAACGTCGTCCTCGACGCCGAGGCGATCGGCCGAGCCGTCCGTCGGATGGCCCACGAAATCGTCGAGAGAAACCACGGCACGCACGACGTCGTGCTGGTGGGATTGCTCAAAGGCGGCGCCTGGTTGGCCGAGGCCCTTTCTCTCGCGCTCGGAAGCCTCGATGAGCACGTGCCTTTCGGAACGCTCGACGTGAGCTTCTACCGAGACGACCTCGGTCTGCGACCGGTTACGCCAAGCGCAAGCCTGTTGCCCTTCGAAGTCGACGACAAAATCGTCGTGCTCGTCGACGATGTCCTCTACACCGGTCGAACCGTGCGGGCCGCCCTAGATGCCATGCGCGCATATGGTCGTCCGAAATCCGTACAACTCGCGGTGATGGTCGATCGTGGCCATCGCGAGCTCCCGATTCGTCCGGACTATGTCGGAAAGAACTTGCCGACCTCGCGCACCGAGCGTGTGGTCGCAACTCCTGAAGGGGTGGTGATCGCATGAGCACGCTCGGGCTCAAGCATCTGTTGTCGATCGATCAGCTCGGACGTGAAGGTATCGAGCATCTCATGACGCTCACCGACCGGTTCGTCGAGGTGAGTCAGCGACGCGTGCCCAAGGTTCCCGCATTGCAGGGAAAGACCGTCGTCTCGCTGTTCTATGAAGACTCAACCAGAACGCGATTGAGCTTCGAGACTGCAGCCCGACGACTGAGCGCCGACGTGATGACCTTCAGCGTCTCGACCAGCAGCGCCAACAAAGGCGAGTCGCTGCGCGACACCGTCGAAACAATCGAAGCCATGGGGATCGACGCGCTGGTCGTACGACACAAGTCGGCGGGTGTTCCGCTCCAGATCGCCGGCTGGACGAACGCGAGTGTGGTCAATGGTGGAGACGGCTGGCACCAGCACCCGACCCAGGCTCTTCTCGACTGCTACACGATCAGAGAACGTCTTGGCGCACTGCACGGGCGCTCGATCGCCATCGTCGGTGACATCAAACACTCTCGAGTGGCACGGTCGAACGTCGACGCGTTCACGGCCATGGGCGCAGATGTGACCTTGGTCGGGCCGCCGACCCTCCTCCCGCCCTCGACCGATGGGTGGCCCGTGAAGATCGAGCACGAACTCGACGCGGTGCTGAGCCGAGTCGACGTGGTGTACCTGTTGAGAATGCAGCTCGAGCGCACAACCGAAGCGCTTGTCCCGTCATTGCGCGAGTACACGTCTCGATACGGATTGACCGACGAGCGCGCAAAGAAGATGCGCGACGACGTCTTGGTCATGCATCCGGGCCCGATGAATCGAGGGGTCGAAATTGGGGCGCATGTACCTGATCGGGAGAATACGGTGATCACGCAGCAGGTCGCCAATGGTGTCGCCGTGCGTATGGCGGTTTTGTTCGAGTTGCTTACCGGAGGGGCATCATGAAGAAGAAGGACACAGTGATCGCGATTCGTGGGGGCCTCGTCGTCGACGGTAGCGAGCGACCCGCCTCGAAGAACGATGTGTTGATCGTCGACGGGAAGATCGTAGAAATAAGTGCACATATTGATGTGCCGTCGTCGGCATCGACCATTGACGCCTCCGGATGTGTCGTTGGCCCCGGGCTGGTCGACCTCCATGCCCACCTTCGCGAACCGGGCAATGAAGCTGCGGAGACGGTGGAAACGGGGTCGCGCGCTGCGGCGCTCGGCGGTTACACCGCAATCGTTGCGATGCCCAACACGACGCCGGCGATCGACAACGCTGCGGTCGTCAAACAGGTCCTGGCTCTAGGGCTGGCCGCCGGGCTGTGCGATGTCCACGTTGCCGGGGCGATCACGATTGGTCGAGCCGGTGAACAGCTCGCTCCGATAGGCGAGATGGCGGAACTCGGGGTGCGGATCTTCACCGACGACGGCGCAGGTGTTCAGAACAACCGACTGATGCGTCGAGCGCTCGAGTACGCGAGCGCCTTCGGTGTCGTCCTGGCCCAACACTGCGAGGATGCGGCACTGAGCGAAGGTGGCGTCATGCACGAAGGTGCATGGTCCTCGAAACTCGGCCTGCCTGGTCAACCTGCAGAAGCAGAGGAACTCATGGTGATGCGCGACATCGCCCTGTGTCGCCGAACTGGCGCGCCTGTCCACTTCCTGCACATGTCGACGGCCGGATCGGTGGAGTTGATTCGCCGGGCCAAAGCCGATGGGCTCCCGGTAACTGCCGAAGCGGCACCGCACCACTTTTCCCTCACCGACGCGTGTCTCCAGAACTACGACACGGTCTTCAAAGTGCACCCGCCCCTTCGAACCGACGTCGATGTCGCTGCGGTGAAAGCCGGGCTGGCCGATGGGACGATCGACGCGATCGCCACCGACCATGCCCCACATTCGCCCGAGACGAAAGAACGTCCGATGCTCGAGGCTCCTCCCGGGATGTTGGGACTGCAGACAGCAGTGTCGGTCGCGATCACCGAGCTGCAACTCCCGATCGAGCGAATCTTCGCGCTGCTCTCCACCGGTCCTGCTCGAATCGCCCAGATCGGCGCAGACCACGGGGCCCTGGCGGTCGGGCGACTCGCCAACGTGTGCGTCATCGACCCTGCCGCCACGTGGACGGTCGACGCGTCGACGCTGGCCTCGAAGGCTCGGAACACTCCTTACGCCGGGCGAACGCTGCTTGGCGTTGTCCGCCACACCATCCTCCACGGGATTCCGACTGTCACGAATAGCGAGGCTCAACGATGACCGCACCCACCCCTTCCCTGCTTGTACTTGCCGATGGAAGCAGCTACGAAGGTGAAGCTGTCGGGTACCTGCCGTACTCGGGCATCTCCACTGGCGAGGTCGTGTTCAACACGGTCCTGAGCGGCTACCAGGAGGTCATCACGGACCCCTCCTACGCCGGCCAGATCATCACCTTCACCTACCCGCACATTGGCAACTACGGCACCACCGCCGATGACGACGAAGCACTGCAGCCGTACTGCCGTGGCGTCATCATGCGTGAGATGGCTCGACGTCACAGCAACTGGCGCGCGGACGGAGACCTTCAGGCGTTCATGGAGAATTGGAATGTGGCCGCGATCTCGGGGATCGACACACGGCGATTGACCAGACACCTTCGGGAGAGCGGCGCGATGAACGGGGCGTTCGGCACGGTGTCGTATGACGAGTTGCTCGCCGCTGCGAAAGCGGAGAAGGGGACGAACGGCGTCGATCTTGTCGAGTTCGTCACCACCCGACAACCGTTCACGATCGGCGACGGCCCGCTGCGAGTTGTTGCCTACGACTTCGGCATCAAGCGTTCCATCGTTGCGTACCTGGCCTCGATCACCGACGCAACAGTGACGGTGGTTCCGGGCTTTACAAGCGCGAATGATGTGCGCGCATATGACCCCCACGGCTTGTTCCTGTCGAATGGGCCCGGTGACCCCGACGTATACGGCTACGCAACGCAAGAGATCAAACAACTTCTCGGCGAGGTTCCGGTGTTCGGAATCTGTCTGGGTCATCAGCTGATGGCGGCCGCCCTTGGTGGTTCGACCTTCAAGTTGCCGTTTGGCCACCACGGTGGGAATCACCCCGTTCGACACGTTCCCACCGGTCGGGTCGAAATCACTTCGCAGAACCACAACTTCGCGGTTGTGCCCGACTCGGTGCCACGAGCCGACGTGACGCACGTGAACCTCAACGATGGCGTCATCGAAGGTTTGTCGTGCCTCGACATTCCGGCGTTCAGCGTGCAACACCATCCTGAGGCGGCTCCCGGGCCGCACGAATCGCAATATCTCTTCGAGGAGTTCCGACAGCTCATGTTGAAGTTTCATGGCGATGCCTCACTGTCACCGACCGCAAAGGCCGGTGTCTGATGCCGAAGCGCACCGATATCCAGCGCATCCTCCTGATCGGTTCCGGCCCGATCATCATTGGGCAGGCATGTGAGTTCGACTACTCAGGCACCCAGGCCTGTCGTGTGCTCAAGGAAGAGGGGTTCTTCGTCATTCTGGCGAACTCGAACCCGGCGACGATCATGACGGACCCGTCGTTTGCGGACCGTACCTACATCGAACCGCTCGATGCCGCCATTCTCGAAGCGATCATCGCCCGTGAACGTCCCGATGCGTTGTTGCCGACGGTGGGTGGCCAAACCGCACTCAACCTCGCGATGGAGCTTTCACAGTCGGGGATTCTCGAAAAGTACGGCGTCGAAATGATCGGTGCGAACGCCATCGCGATCGAAACCGCGGAGAACCGTGAGCAGTTCAAAGCAGCAATGGAAGAAATCGGCCTTGCCGTTCCGAAGTCCGGGTTTGCGTACAACCTTGATGAGGCGATGTTGGTTGCGGAGTCCATCGGGTTTCCGATCATCATCCGCCCGTCGTACATCCTCGGCGGCGCAGGTACCGGAATTGCGCACGATGCGACGCAGCTACGCAAGCTTGCCGTCGAAGGTCTTGCGGCGTCGCCGATCGGCGAGATTCTTGTGGAGTGCTCGATCGCCGGTTGGAAGGAATACGAGCTGGAGGTGATACGTGACAAGGCCGACAACTGCGTCATTATCTGCTCCATCGAGAATGTGGACCCGATGGGTGTGCATACCGGCGATTCGATCACGGTTGCACCGGCCCAGACGTTGAGCGACGTCGAGTATCAAAAGATGCGCGATGCCGCCTTTGCCTGCATCCGCCGTATCGGCGTTGACACCGGCGGATCCAACGTCCAATTCGCGATCAATCCGGCGAACGGCGACATGGTCGTCATCGAGATGAACCCCCGCGTGTCACGAAGCAGCGCGTTGGCGTCGAAGGCGACCGGCTTCCCGATCGCAAAAATCGCGGCGCGTTTGGCCGTTGGCTACACCCTCGACGAAATCCCGAACGACATCACGAAAACGACCTTGGCATCGTTCGAGCCAGTCATTGACTACGTCGTCACCAAGGTTCCACGGTGGGCATTCGAAAAGCTTCCGGGATCCTCGGGGGTCCTCGGTACACGTATGCAGTCTGTGGGCGAGGTGATGGCGATCGGTCGGACGTTCCCGGAGTCGTTGCAGAAGGCGCTGCGATCGCTCGAACTCGGTCGCTATGGCCTGAACGCCGATCCGGCAGAGGAGAACTATGCGTTTCTCTCGACAGAGGAACTGCTGGCGCGAACCGCAATTGCGACTCCGGATCGTTTGTTCCTGGTCGGCGAAGTGCTGCGGCGTGGCGTCTCCATCGAAGAGGTCTACGCAGCGAATTGGATCGATCCGTGGTTCCTTGACCAGATGCTGTTGATTATCGAGCAACGACACGAGCTCGAACGCGTTGTCGGACCGAGCGAAATGTCGAAGGCACAGTGGCGACGGGCAAAGCGCCTCGGGTTCTCCGATGCTCAGCTTGCCTACATCTGGCGTTGCTCTGAGAGTGAGGTCCGGTCGATCCGCACCGGAATGGGTGTGACCGCCGTATTCAAGACGGTTGATACGTGTGCAGCAGAGTTTGACTCCTCCACGCCGTATCACTATTCGACCTACGAAGACTCCACGGAGGTCGTTCCGTCGGACAACCGCAAGGTGGTGATTCTCGGATCGGGTCCCAACCGAATCGGTCAAGGTATCGAGTTCGACTACTGCTGCGTTCACGCGTCGTACGCCTTGCGCGCCGCCGGCTTTGACACGATCATGATCAACTGCAACCCGGAGACGGTCTCGACCGATTACGACACCAGTGACCGGCTGTACTTCGAACCGTTGACGTACGAAGACGTGATGAACGTCATCGAGGCCGAAAAGCCGGAGTTTGTCATCGTCAGCTTGGGAGGCCAGACCCCGTTGAAGCTTGCTGGCATCCTGCCTGCGGAATTGATCGCGGGGACGTCTCCGGCGAGTATCGACGCGGCCGAAGACCGAGAGTTGTGGAACCAGCTCTGCATCGAACTCGGAATCGAGCAGCCGCCCGGTGGAACCGCGGTCGAGGTACCGGCGGCTCTGGCGATCGCCGAACGTGTCGGTTATCCCGTCCTCATTCGGCCGTCGTACGTTCTCGGAGGCCGAGCGATGCAAATTATTCACGACGCCGCAGGCCTCACCAAGGCGATGGCCGATCTGGCTACAGACGGATCACTTGGCAAGGAGGGTGGCCTGTCCGCCGAACGGCCGGTGCTGATCGATCGGTTCCTCGACGATGCGACCGAAGTCGATGTCGACGCCATTCGTGACGCCGTCGGCGAGGTGGTCATCGGCGGGATCATGGAACACGTCGAGCAAGCGGGCGTCCACTCCGGCGACAGCGCGTGCGCGATACCGCCTCAGACACTAAGTCCACAGATTATTGCTGAGCTCGAGCTGCACACCCGAGCAATAGCGAAAAAGCTCGATGTACGTGGACTTATAAACGTTCAATACGCCGTGAAGGACGGTGCCGTCTATGTCCTGGAGGCCAATCCTCGGGCGTCTCGGACGGTACCCTTTGTCGCGAAAGCAACCGGTGTCCCGCTCGCGATGGTGGCCAGCCGGGTGATGACTGGGTCGACGCTGGCCGAACTCCGAGACGAAGGCCTTCTTTCCGCGCCGGTGACGGGTGGTCATGTCTCGGTCAAGGAAGCCGTGCTGCCGTTCTCCCGTTTCCCCGAGGTAGATCCGGTCCTTGGACCCGAGATGCGTTCCACCGGCGAAGTCATGGGCATCGATCGCACGTTTGGGTTGGCGTTCGCGAAGAGCCAGCTCGCTGCGTCGAATCGCCTTCCCTCGTCGGGCAAAGTGTTCGTCTCGCTGGCCGATCGTGACAAAGCGGGTGCGGTCAGCGCGGTTCGCGCCTTTGCCCGAAACGGTCTGGAGATCGTTGCCACAGCAGGCACCGCCCGGTTCCTCGAGGAGCGAAATGTGGCTGTCGCTCAGGTGCTGCGAAAGATCAGCGAAGACGGCGACGAGGAAACTGCTCTTGACCTCATTCGTCGTTCCGAAATCAAGCTTGTCGTGAACACGCCGCGGGGGAGCAGCGCTTCGACCGATGGTGCCGAGATTCGTCGTGCCTGCACCGTCAACAAGATCCCCGTGATGACGACGGTCGCTTCGGCCATTGCCGCAGCGAGCGGAATCGATGAATGGTCCTCCCAGCCATTTGAGGTCAAGAGCCTGCAGGAATACCTCGGCTTATGAGCCGACGTTGGCTGCCGGGAACGTCGTCGGCGCGTAATCAAACGTCTGATCACGAAGTAGATCTCACGACGCGCGTCGCAAACGTCGTGCTACGGGCACCGATCCTCACGGCGGCCGGGACCTCAGGTCACGGTGCCGAACTACGGAACCACGTCGATCTGTCGGCGCTGGGGGCGGTCGTCGTGAAGAGTCTGAGCGCGCAGCCGTGGGCGGGGAATCCGCCCCCGCGCGTGTGGGGCACCGACGCCGGAATGATCAACTCTGTGGGCTTACAAAATGACGGTGTCGACCACTGGATCGCCCATGATCTTCCGATGCTGCTCAAACACGAGGCGGCGGTGGTGGCGAGCGTCTGGGGGTTCACGGTCGACGCCTACCACGACGCGGCGCGCAAACTTCGTGGCGTCGACGGAATCGTGGCGGTCGAGGTCAACGTGAGCTGCCCGAACATCGAAGACCGACGGCACATGTTCGGCCATTCCGTTGAAGGGACGACCGCGGTCATCGGCGCGGTTCGAGAAGCGGTCGGGCCTGATGTGGCGATCTGGGCCAAGCTGAGCCCGAACGTCACTGCGCTTAGCGATATCGCCGGTGCAGCGCTCGATGCGGGAGCGGATGCCCTCACCCTCATCAACACGGTCATGGGAATGGTCATCGACATCGAGGCCCGGCGTCCAAAACTCGGCGCGGGTGGCGGCGGATTGAGCGGCCCGGCGATCCGACCGGTCGCGGTGCGAGCAATATTCGAAACCCGCAAGCACTATCCCCATGCCGCGATCGTCGGCGCAGGCGGCGTCGTCCGGGGAATCGACGCAATCGAACTCATGATGGCCGGTGCCAACGCAGTTGAGGTCGGGACAGCTACGTTCTACGAACCGGCTGCACCAGCACGGATCCTTCGGGAGGTCCGCGATTGGTGTCAGCATCATTCCATCACCACCATCACCGAACTGATCGGAGCAGCACATGGCTGACATGCACCCGGCGCGAGACCTTCTTGCCCTCGCCCTTGACGTCGACGACGAAGTCGTCGCCCTGCAAATCGCACGCGAGCTCGCACCGTGGTTCGGCGTTGCCAAGGTCGGCCTCGAACTCTTCACCGGCGTCGGACCGGCCATCATTCCGCAGCTGATCGATCTCGGCTTTCGGGTGTTCCTCGACCTGAAGATGGTCGATATTCCGAATACGGTCGGCAAGGCAGCCAAGGTGGCGGGTTCACTCGGCGCCAGCTATCTCACCATGTACGGCCACGGTGGTGCGGACATGCTTCGTGCCGGCACCGAAGGAATGCTCGAAGGAGCGTCGCTGGCCGGCCTGGCCGAGCCGATTCCTCTGGCCATCACCATCTTGACGAGTGACGGCGACGCACCCGAACACATTTTGGGTTCGCGACTGCGCACGGCAATGGAAGGGGGATGTCGCGGCGTCGTCTGTGCAGCGGGTGACCTTTCCGAGGTGAGACTTTTGGCACCACGGATGGTCCGAGTGGTGCCGGGAATTCGCCCCAGCGACACCGCGACCAACGATCAGGCGCGGCCCGCTACTCCCTCCGAAGCAGCGGCAGGAGGTGCGGACCTGTTGGTTATTGGCCGTGCGGTGACGTCTGCAGCGAATCGTCCCGCCGCCGCGCTGGCGATCGCCGACGAAGTGAGCGCCGCCCTCTAAAAATCGAAATCGGGTTCCTTTCGATTGAAACCTTGGGATTTGACCACGAACGGGCAACGACGTCGGCTACCTTCGGAGGTATGGCTCTTCCCCCCGCTCTCTCAACAGAAGCGCGCCAGGCCGCACTGGCCAAGGCAGCGATCGCCCGTACCGAACGCGCAGAACTAAAAGCGCAACTCAAGATGGGTGCTATTACACTTGCTGAAGTCCTTCACCGTGGCGAGACCGACGAAGTCGTCGGCAACACGAAGGTCCTCGTGCTTCTCGAATCGCTACCCGGACTTGGCAAAGTGAAGGCGCGCCGCACGCTCGAAGAACTCGGCATTGCGGAGACGCGCCGTGTCCGAGGACTCGGCGGCAATCAACGCACGAAGTTGCTCGAACTCGCAAAATCGGAATAGGTCCATCGAAGGCAGCGGCGGTCGGTCCTCGAAAGACGAACAGCGAACATGACGCCTCTGGTCTTTGTGATTTCCGGTCCATCCGGCACTGGCAAAGGCACCATTGTCGATGCGCTCGTGGAGGCGGACCCGTCACTGTGGCTGTCACGATCATGGACGACTCGCTCGCGTCGTAAGAACGAGTCCCCGTACGCGTATCGCTTCGTCGACCAGGAAACCTTCGGGGCACATATTGCTGCCAACGGGTTCTTGGAATACGCCGAGGTGTTCGCCAACTTCTATGGGACGCCGATCCCGACGCCGCCCGCGGGTTCCGATGTGGTCCTGGAAATCGACGTGCAGGGCGCCCAGCAGGTCGAAGCGAAGATGGCCGGTGCCATCCTCATATTCATCGAGCCCCCGTCGCGCGAAGCGCAGGAGTCTCGGCTTCGCTCCCGAGGTGACGACGAGGCCACCATTGCTAGACGGCTCGCCAAAGCGGCGGCCGAAGAGGAGATCGGGCATCGAATTGCCGATCATGTGGTGGTCAATGACCAGCTCGAACGGGCAGTAGCCGAAGTGGCTGGTATCGTAGAAGCCCACCGTGCAGTGCGTGTGTCCAACGCGACATAAATCCTGACCGGTTCCCGAATCACAATTATGACGAGGCAACAACATGGCAAAGCGCACTGGACTTACTGATCCGCCCATCGAGGCCCTTCTTGACCGAGTCGACTCCAAGTTCACGTTGGTGACGGTGGCCGCCCGACGCGCTCGCCAAATCAACTCGTACTACCAGGGCCTCGGCGATGGACTCGGCGCGATGATTCCGCCACAGGTCGCGTCGGTGTCGAGCAAGCCGCTGTCGGTCGCTCTCGAAGAGATCGTGGCTGACAAGATCAATCACAACAAGCGACCTGAGGCTGTGGTGGCCGCGTCGGTCGATGCGCCCGTGGTCGAGGCGACAGAACCAACCGCCTGATCGCATCGCAGTGGGATCGCTTTCCGGATCTCGAATTGTCGTCGGGGTAAGCGGCGGGATCGCTGCATACAAGGCGGTGGATCTTTGCCGCCGCCTCACCGACGCCGGTGCCCACGTCATTCCGATACTTACGCAAGACTCCCTTCGATTCGTAGGAGCGCTTACTTTCAGCGCGCTTAGCTCAGAACCGGCAAAGGTGTCGCTCTGGGACGATCCGGCGGGGGACCCATCGCCGCACACCAGTCTGGCCAAGTCCGTGGACCTGCTCATCGTCGCTCCAGCTACGGCTCGTCTCATTGGTCGCTACGCCGCAGGGATCTCCGATGATCTCCTCACCGCAACACTCCTCGCCACCCGAGCGCCGGTGATGGTCGCGCCAGCGATGCACACCGAAATGTGGGAACACCCAGCTGTCGTCGACAACGTTGCGACCCTTCGTCGTCGTGGCGTGCACATCGTCAACCCGGGCGTTGGAGCCCTGGCCAGTGGTGACTTTGGCGCGGGCCGTATGGCCGACGTCGTCGACATCGTTTCCGCGGCTGTCGATGTGTGCGCGCAGTCGTCGCAACCCTCGACGCACGACCTCGCGGGCGTCCACGTGCTGGTCAGCGCCGGGGGTACCCGTGAGGCGATCGACCCGGTGCGATTCATCGGGAACCGGTCGTCGGGGAAGCAGGGCTACGCACTCGGCGAGCAGGCCGCTCGACGCGGCGCGATCGTCACGATCGTGTCGACGGTTTCGCTGCCGGCTCCGAGCGGCGCAACGGTGGTCCGCGTCGAAAGCGCTGCAGAAATGGCTGAAGCGATGCAGGCTGGCGCCACGCGTGCCGACGTCATCGTTATGGCGGCAGCCGTTGCGGATTTCCGTCCTGCCAACGCCGCCGACCAGAAGATCAAGAAGGCCGGAGGCGCCCCGCAGATCGTGTTGGAGCCAACGGTCGACATCATCGCCGGACTCGGCGCTGCCAAGCGTTCGGGTCAGATCCTCGTCGGCTTCGCGGCCGAAACGCAGAACCTTGCCGAGTATGCCAAAGCGAAGCTTCAGCGCAAGAACCTCGACCTCATCGTGGCCAACGATGTTTCAGCGCCCGGCGTTGGTTTCGAACACGAAACCAACGCGGTTTCGATCTTCGACGCCGACGGAGGCGAGCAGGTGGTTTCGCTGCAGTCGAAATCCGATATCGCTGCCGTCGTTCTCGATCGCATCGTGGCGCTTCGCGCACGCCGCTAGGTTGGCGTTAGGTTCCTGCGCGCAGCGCATCCACCGGTTGTAGACCCGCCGCGCGCAACGCGGGGTAGAGCCCGGCGAACAGTCCGACGAGGGCTCCAAGGAGCGGTGCGCCCACAGGGATCCAGGCGTCGAGGACCGGCGTCCACTGCCGCGATGCACTAACTGCAACAACAATAAGCACACCTATCGACGAACCCAGCACACCGCCAATGAGTCCCATCACGGTGGACTCGGCAAGGAATTGCCCGGCGATGTGTCGGCGGGCGGCACCGAGGGCGCGCCGCAGACCGATTTCCCCGGTGCGTTCCATAACGGATACAAGTGTGACGTTGGCAATGCCGATGGCGCCCACCAGCAGGGACACGGCACCGAGGATCAAGAAGAGTGAGTTCACGTCCTGCTCGACGCCTTCCTTCACTCGTTTCGGTTCCTGAGGCGCCGAGACGCTCAGGCGTTTGGGGTCGTTGGGGTCGAGGGCTACCGCAGCTTGGGTGGAGATGAGCCGTGCCGCACCGATCTCGGTGTCGATGTGAACGGCGGCGGGAGCCTCCAGGCGATACACGGAACGGGCAGTGCCATCCGATATCACGACGGAGTCCAATAGATCGGGCTCGCGTGCGACGTCGTCGATGATCCCGAGAACGACGAACAAACGGTTTCCGATGAACACTGCGGGTTGTTGATCGACACGCTGGATGTTCAACCGCTCGGCTGCCCCTCGGCCGAGCACGGCGACTCGATCGCTTCGGCGCGAGTGTCCGGCGTCGAACACTCGTCCTTGCCCAAGGCGTGTCCGCAGGGCGCGAAACGTGCCCGGAGATGCTGCTTTCACGGTCATCTGGAACTCGGTGATGCCGACAGTGTCGTTGACCGGCACGGATCGCACGAGTGCACCTTTCACGTCGACGTCGCTCAAGGTCCCGGCGGCAACAACCCCGTTGAGGCGCTCCAATCGATCCTGCGCGGTCCAGGGAAGCGTGGAGTTTCGCTGACCGGCGAAGGAATCAGCCGGCCGAACAATGACCTCGGTGGCCGAAAGAACGTCGAATCGAGAAACGATCTGGTTGCCCGCCGTTTTCGAGACGCCCACCGTTGCGACGAGCGCAGCGATACCGAGAACGGTGCCGAGGACGGTGAGGATCGCTCGTGCCGGCCGCGCCAGAAGACCAGCGACCGATTCGTCGACAAGATCTCGAAACTGCAGGGTCGTTCTCACTGCGCGTCTCGCAAGTGATCCGGCGTCGTCCCCAGCCGCGTTCCTGCGTCGTCGAAGAGCTCCCCGTCTCGCATGTGTACGCGCCGGTCGAAGTGTTCGGCGACTTCGAGGTCGTGGGTGATCGTCACGACGGTTAGCCCGTCGGCTCGGAGTTCGTCGAAGAGCCGAAGGATCTCGACGGTGTTGTGGGAGTCGAGATTTCCCGTGGGTTCGTCGGCGAAGAGTACCTGTGGTCGGTGCACGATCGCGCGGGCAATCGCCACACGCTGGCGCTCGCCACCGGACAATCGGGTGGGTTTGAATTCTTTCCGGTGAGCGAGTCCGACGCGTTCGAGCGCATCCTCCGCGCGCATACGTCTTGCTCGACGGCTGCGGTCGGTCATCGGCGCTGCATCGGCCGACCCCGTGTCGTCGTGGCTGCGTTGCCACGCCATCATCTTGCGGCCGCCTGCGCCGATCGCCGGAACGCCCTTCGACCCGTACAATTCGGCCAGCATGACGTTTTCGACGACCGTGCGATGCGACAGGAGGTGAAACGACTGGAACACGAACCCGATCCACGCTGCTCGCATAGCAGCGAGCCCGCCATCGTTCAGCTCCGAGGTGTCGAGACCGGCAAGTCGATACGTTCCGGTCGTCGGTCGATCAAGACAGCCGAGCACGTTCAACAGGGTCGACTTCCCAGAACCGCTCGGTCCGACGACGGCGATCGCGTCGCCGGCATAGATCCTCAGGTCGACTCCCCGGAGCGCGTGGACCGGTGGAATCGTCGGAAACGATTTTGTAAGCGCGCATAGCTCAACGACGCAGAAGGGTTCGTTCGCGAGCCCCGTCGCCGAGGGCGAAGCGACTGCACTCACCCGCTCGACTCCGACGCGACGTCGCCCTCGTCCGTGGCATCGGAGGCGCCGACGGGATCTGACGCGGCGACGGAATCGCGTGAGGACGTTGGTGCGGAGTCCTCGGAGCTGGTGGAGGTGTCACTGCTTCCCGAGATGTCGGTCGGCGCACCGGATCCGACAACGACCTGATCGCCCTCGCGAAGCGACGCCTTCCCGACGATGGAGATGGCAACCTTGCCTTCCGCGGCCAGACCCGGCGTCACGGTCACAAAGCGGGTCGGCTTGCCCGGGTCGTCTTCAACCTCGACCCGGCTGGTTCCATCGGCGGCCACCGAAAGGGCTGCGACCGGGACGGCCAAGACCTCCGTGTCCGTCGATCGGACCGGGAACGTGAGCTTCACTGACGATCCGTTGAGCTGCTCCGCACTGGCTCCGGGGCCAGCATCGGGCGTCACCTCGACGTAGATCTTGTCGGCATCGACGCCTTTCGTGCCGGGGGCGGTCGCCAACTCGGTGATCTTGCCCTCGAGCGTGATGTCGAAGTCGGATGCCTCGATCGTGACCGAGGAACCGACTTTGACCAACTTCGCGTCGGCGACGTCGAGCGAGGAATCGACGGCGAGGCGAGCCGTGGTCACGGTCATGACCGGACCGGAAACCGGATCACCGCGATTCAGCTTCGTGTCGTCGATACGCAGCGGCAACGACGGAAAGAACAGGAGCTCAGTCGCTGGGACTGCGACACCCGTTTTTGCCTCGAGGTCGCTGAGCTCTTCTTCAGAGCGCTCGAGGTTTGCTTTCGCGTTGACGAGCTGTTCTCGTGCGCTCTTGGCGTCGAGGCCGCGCCGCGTCTGTTGGAGCGAGGAGTCGGCAATCGTCGCCCCCGACTTTGCCTGGCGTACGGCAATGCGGGCTGCGCGCTTGGCACTCGCGAGGCCATCCTCGGCCGTGGCGAGATCGGCACGGGCACGTGGGATCGCCCGTCGAGCGTCGTCGGCCTTCGTGGCCAGATCGCTGACCTGCAGGGAGCGATCCGCCACGGCCTGCTCGGCTCGGGTCAGCGCAGTCTTCGACCGCGGAACTCCCTCTCGTGCCTTCACCACACCGCGTTCGGCCTTTTCGATCGCTCGTTGCGCGTCGTCGACGGTCTTCTTCCGTTGCGTGACCAGATTTTCGGCCTGACGAACGGCACCCTCGGCGGCGCGCACCCGCGCTTCTGCGCTGCGCACTCCCGCCTCGGCCGCGCGGATTTCGTCCTCGCTGATCACGATTTGGGTGAGGGGGATCGGGACACCGTTTTGGTCGATGACTCCGCCACTGGTCTGGCGACCGCGTTTGGCCACGTCGACCTGCTTGCGGGCGTCGTCGACCGACTTTTGTGCGTCGACCAGATCGAACCTGGCGTTCTCGACGCTCTTGTCCGCTTCCGGGATGAGGAGCTTGGCGTCTTCATATGCGCGCTTCGCATCAGCGACAACCTGTTCAGCATCGGGGATGGCCAGTTCGGCGTCGCGTACCGCAACGGTGGCGTCGTCGACCGGTGCTCGATCCGCGGCATCTCGTTGCGCTTTCGCCAAAGCATCTTGAGCGGCCTTCGCGGCGGTCTCTGCTGAGCGGAGCGCAGCCTCGCGGGCCGCAACCTCCGCAACGGCTCGGTCGACGTCACGATTCGTAGCGTCTACCGCAGTAACGACTCGCTCGCGTGCACTCGCTGCGGATTCCTGGGCCTGAAGACGCCGCTCGGGCGCCTCGGCGGTTTCCAGCGCCCGCTGGGCTGTTATCACGGCGTCGCGCGATCGTTGGGCTGCGTCGCGCGCCGTGCGTAACTGCTGCTTCTGAGCTTCGGTCGGTTCGAACGGGTCATAGCCGACCGAGCGGTACCAACTCGTGACGGCTCGTTCAGTACTGGCGTCGTATGTTTCACCAGAACCGGAATCGAAGCCCCGTCTCTTGAGTGCCGCCTTCAATTGATCGACGTCGACCCCGCGGTCGCCGGGGCGCAAATCACGATAGGTCGGCAGCGCACCCTCGACGACGAGCACAGGACGGCCGCCGATCTCGAGCGCCTTGTCACCTTCGGCGAGGGAGCGGCCCTTCTCCGGAGATTGGGTAACCACCGGTGCAATCGTCTTCAACGAAGACTGTGAGAGGACGACCGGTTTGGGCTCGCCGTAACGCACGAGGCCCCGGGTGATCAACGTCGAAGCAAGAACGGTTCGCTCCACGGCCACGGTGATACGACTCGCCGGAGGAGCTTTGGAACGTGAGGCGACCTCCGCCGGGGAAGCGACCCGACGGCCGGCGAGCCACCCACCTCCAGCGGCGGCCACGACAACGGCAAGCGCGGCACCACCAGCGACAGTACGTTTCATTCGGTCATCCGTTTAGCTTGTCGCGAAACCCATCGACATCGGACTGGTTCGCTGTAATGAAGTCGCGATCGAGATCCCGCTTGAGTGTCTTACGAAGGCCGAGGTGTTTCTCTGTGCACGCAAAGTCTTGCGTCGCGGTCGCGATCTCCTCTTTTTGCAGCTTCGACAGTGCGACCTTGTCGATCTTTGCGGGATCTGGGCTTGCACCGCCGAAGAGTCCACCGAAGCCGCCCGTGCCGATGATCTTGCTCAACCGATTCGAGATGTCGGTCACGATGTCACCGTCTTTTGCAAACGTGAAACCCTTGTCCTTCATGCACGCCGACCACTTCTTCATCGCAGCGACAACCTTCGGGTTGGAGTCGATGCGTTTCGTCACCTCGGACTCGTACTTGGTGAAGAGCGTCGTGAGCTTGGTGAGGTCGCCGAGAAACGAAAGTGCCTTCGTGATGCAGGACTTCGGGTCGCCCGTCGGTCCGGTCGCGGTGCCCCCTATCAGCGCGTTGTCGTACGCCTTCTGATCTGCCGGGGAAAGCTTGCTGCGGATGGCGGCGTTCGGGTCAGAGTTTCCCGGCTTCAGACTGTTCACGTCGATCGTCGTGCTTATTCCGTACCCATACTTCTTTACGAACGCCTGCTGACTTGCCGAATCAGTCCCGGTGGGAAACTGCACCGACGTATCAGGTGGAATCTTGTATTCGAACCCTTCACCCTTCATGCACTTCTGGATGGATTCGTTCACGTTCCGGGTAATGCGCTTTTGCTGATCGGTGTTGTTCCCGCCGAAGTAGTCCTCGATGGATTCGGCTTCCTTCACGGACTTTTTCGACGTCTTGGTCGCGGCTGATCCGGGCGACGTGGAGGCGATGGTGGACGCGATGGTGGCGGCGATGGCCACGACGGTTACGACCACACTGCGGTGAATGAAGCTTCTCGGGAAGTTTCTCATGGGTCCATGGTCGCATCAATGTCTTGCAATGCGAATGATTTAACCCGGAATCCTCCCTGAGGAGGAGAGGACGAGCGTGGATATTGCGTCGTCCCAAGCGGATTCTGTTGTTGCGTGTGAAATGGGGGTGCAGGGTCGTGTGACCTGCACGTTTCTGAGAAATGGTCGAATAATCGAACATATGTTTGTTTTGGTGAGGCATCATGTACACGTGAAATCCTCCATCGCCCACCACCTTGCGATTGCTGCTTCTGCGTTGGCATCAGCCACCGGTTTTCTGCGTTCGGGCGAACCGTGAATGCGTCGATTGTGAGGGCTGCACGAGCGATTGTGGATCAGGCCGATTTGTTCTGTACACGTACGGTTGCGGAGTTCGGCGGGTCGCCGAGGAATCGCGACGACGGGTACCGCAACGTGTCGGAGTGGTTGGCGGGGAACACGCATCCCCGTCCGTTGGAGGGGGGCCTGCCCGCGTGACGTCGAGTGTGTGGTTGAGTGCTGATGGTTCGCCGTTTGATGTAGGTACGCCGACGTCGTCGGTTCCGGCCCGGAATCGGCGGGCGGTTATGGCACGTGATCATCGTTGTCGGGCGCCGGGGTGTTCTCGTCCGGCGTTGGACTGATATTCATCACATCACCGAACGCGGGCATGGTGGTACGCATGAGCTCGAGAACCTCTGTGCGCTTTGCGCCGTCGTACGGCGAACGAGCGCGGCGAACGAAGCGCAGCTAGCGGGGATCCCGTGGTCCAACCGGAAGTTCGATGATCACGCGAGCGCCGCCTGCGTCGTTGTTGGCTGCCGTGACCCGACCGCCGTCGTCACGCACCAGCTTCGCCACGATGGCGAGACCGAGCCCGGACCCGGGAAGTGGACGGTGTTCGTTCGACCGGTAGAAACGATCGAACACGTGGGCCTGGTCGGTTTCGTTGAAGCCGCTCCCTCGATCGTCGACGGTCACGCTGAGCTTTGCGTCCTCGATTGCTATGCGAACAGAGATCGGTTGGTCGTGAGGACTGAACTTCACGGCGTTGCTCAGAAGGTTGCTGACCGAACGAGACAGCGCCTTGGAATGTCCGACAACGCTGATAGGCCCATCGGAGGCCTGCAGTTCGATAGTGCGTCCCGAGCGTCGGGCCCATCGAGCGACGACCTCGCGGACGACATCGCCGGCGTCGTAACTTTCGACGGGCTCTTCGAGGTTTTCTTCGCTCGCAAGGGCGACGAGTTCGTTCATGAGTTCCGTCAGCTCGGCGAGCTCATCGTGGAGGTCGCCGACGATGGCAGCTCGTTTGTCCGGAGGGAGCTCAGGATGGCGACGCAGCAGCGCGATGTTGGCACGCAGACTCGTCAGCGGCGTCCGAAGCTCGTGGCTGGCGTCGTGGACGAGCTGAGTTTGTTGAGCGCGAGAAATACGAAGCGCGTCGACCATTGATCCGAAGGCCTTGGAGAGCCGCCCGGTCTCGCTGTCCGAACGCGACGTCGGGAGCGCAACGTCGAGCTGTCCCGAATCGGTGATCCGTTCTGCGGCCTGGGTGAGTGCTGCGATCGGTCTGGCGATGCGAGACGCGACCCACAGTCCGGCAAGTCCGGCGAGGACGCTCGCCGCAACGACCAGCCAGGTCAGGCCGCGAAACAGGCTCGCGAGAATGCGGTCGTTCTCCGTTGTTTCACGAGCGATTTGGATGGCGCCGCCTGAGGCCAAACCTACCGTCAGGAGGCGATAGCTCCGGTCGTTGACGTCGACGCGGCGAGCCTCCCGGACCTGCTTTTTCGCCCGGGCCAATGTTCTGTCCACGGCGTTCACCGGAAGCGCAAATGGACGTGATGTCATGGCGACGGCCCCGGTCTTGTCGAGGCATTGCACGATCGCTCCGTTCGGTTCGAAGCGGCCGTTGGGCGGGCCCGCGCGTCGGCGGGGACGAGGCGCAACAACGTCGACTTGTTGGTCCTCGGCGCGGCGGAAGGGAATGTCTGTGCACGAACGAGTTACGACGCTGGGCCGCGACTGGGCTATGTCGGCGAAGCGACCGAGCGAGTCACGGATCTCGTTGGAGTACCGACTTTGCGTCAATCGATACCCAAGGCTGCCGACGGCCACTGCCGTGAGCGCGCCGAGTGCGGCCATCAACAGCGCAAGTCGAGCACGCAGGGAGCGAGTGTTGGGCATAGGTGCGAGGTCCTATTCGGGCACTCGTAGCGAGTACCCAATGCCGCGAACCGTATGAATCACCGCAGGGAGATCGTCACTTTCGAGTTTGCGTCGGAGGTAGGACATGTAGACGGCGAGCGTCTTCGATTCAGGACCGAAGTCGTAGTTCCAGACGAGTTCGTAGATCTGGGAGTGTGAGAGCACGATTCCAACGTTTCGAGCAAGCGCAACCAGGAGATCGAATTCGGTTTTGGTCAGGTCCAATTCGCGCTCGCCTCGCCACACTCGTCGAGCTGCCTCGTCGATGCGAACGTCGCCAACCGTAATCTCGGTCGTTGGCTCAGCGAAGGTGACGCGTCGCACCAACGCTCGTAAGTGCGCAAGCAGATCCTCGGTGTCGAAGGGCTTCGCAAGATAGGCATCGGCGCCGGCATCGAGTCCGGAAATCCGGTCGGTGGTCTCCGACCTCGCCGTGAGCATGAGAATCGGTCGTCGGTCGCCTTCGGAGCGAAGTTTGCGGCAGAGTGACAACCCATCGAGATAGGGCATCATCACGTCGAGCACGAGAACGTCGGCATTCCCTTCCCGTGCCTTGTCCAGGGCTTGAGATCCGTCGGTTGCAACTTCAACGACGTAGCCTTCGAGTTCGAGCGACAGTGTCACTGCGTTGCGAATCGCCCGGTCGTCTTCGGCGTACAGAATCTTCGTGCTCATCGGGACCGTTCTTTCAACACAGGCACGACCACTGTGTCACGGCCTGAGACGCTGCGTTACCGTGTAGCAAACGCTGTTCAGGTGAGTTTCCTCCACGAGGAAGGTTAAAGCTTCGTAAGAGGTCCGACCTTGATTGTTCAGGAAGTCGAACGAGATCACCGATCCCCATCAAGCCGAGCAGCCGTCGCAACCGAACCAAAGGATATGAGCAAATGCATCCTCACTTCACCGCAGACGCGATCTCGGAGTTGGTTTCCTTTCCCGATGCCGTCGATGCGCTAGCGGCTGCGTTCGCCGGTTCGTTGCAACATATCGATCGGGTCCATGGCCAGGTCGGGGGTGGCGACTTCTTGATGATGGGTGCGACTCTCGGGGCCGGCGATGGCGAAGGCGGGGAACATCCCGTTGCCGGTACCAAATTGGTGATGGTGCAACCGAGGAACATCGGAACCGAACGGCCACTGATTCAGGGTTCTTACGTGCTCTTCGATGCCCTACGCGGGTGCCCCATTGCCACGATGGACGGTGCCGCGCTCACCAATCTCCGTACACCGGCGATAACGATGGTTGCGGCACGTGTTCTGGGGCGTCGCGATCCCCAGACTGCCGTTGTGGTCGGACGTGGTGTCCAGGGCAAGGCGCATGTTGCGGCGTTGCGCAGCACCTTTCCATCGCTGACCGACATCACGATGGTTGGTCGCGGCGAGGTCATCGGGCAGGCTGATCATGTGATCGGGGCGACCTCCTCCGTGGAGCCGTGGTTGCGCCTCGACATGATTCGTCCCGGAACGCACGTCTCTCTGGTTGGCGCCTACCGGCCCGACATGCGCGAGGTCGGGCCCGACGTCGTCATGGGAAGTGCCGTGTTCTTCGATGATGGGGCGGCGGCTCGCGCCGAGGCTGGCGACCTCATCCAGGCGACGAATGAGGGATGGTCCTGGGATCGTGCTCGCGGAGATCTCGCCGACGTTGTGTCGGGTCGAGCGAATCGCCGTGGCGACGACGAGATCACGCTTTTCAAGAGCGTGGGACTCGCCATCGAGGATCTCGTGGTTGCTCGACTTGTCGCACACCGAGCCGGGCTGTTTCGCAGCTAGGACCTACTCGTCGAGCCGACTCGCCGTTTCGTTGTTCGAACGACGGCCGCTTTTCGCTTCGTCGCACGACTCCGTGATCTCGGTTTCGCAGTCGCCTTTGCGGTCGTTCTTGCCGTCGTGGTTGGGGTCGTGCTTGGGGGAGTCGACGTCGTCGCGTTCACCATCGATGTCGTCGCGGCGACCGACGCGACAGGGGAGTCGAGGGTGGTGACGGTCGCACCGAGGGCTAGGGGGCTTCGGTAGTAGATCGCGGCGCGCTGGCGAAGGTACCCTCCGTCATCATCGGCAACGGTCGCCACTTGGGTGTTGGCACCGACGGGGGTTGGGTTGGTTATTCCGTCGCCGGATCGGTCTTCGTACGAGGTGTTCCCGTCAGCACCGGCACCGAACAACAAGGCCATGACGCCCGAATTTGCCAGCGTGCGGAGCTGGCCGTCGTTTGGATAGTTCCCGAGCCAGTATTCAACGCGATTGTCCTGAAAGTGGTTCCAGGTGTTGTTCTGGGACCTCGTCACGGTGTTTCCGACGGGTACCTGCCAAAGCACGAGAGCGCGTTTCGTCTGTCGAGCGATGAATGATACGTACGCATTGTATCTGTTGAAGTTGGGAAATCGCTGGCCGGTCGGATCCCACCAGTGAGCACCCTGGGTGCCGTTGATCTTTTCTTGAAATGCGGCGTCACGGTCAGCTGGGTCGAGGAAGACAAGCTCGGACAGGCCCGCCGAGCTCAAGAACGCAGTGGTCTTTGCGGCGATGCCCTCGACGTCGAGCTTTGGATCCTTCGCAAGTGCGATGTCGTGGCCGGCGGACCATGCCGAGACATGAGTGGCAAGAAGTACTCGAGGTGCGATTTGGTCTCGAAGTCGCATGAGCGCCTGCTGGTACCCCCGGTAGTTGTTGGGCAGGTCGCCGAGCCCGACGAATCCCGATGAGGCAACCGCGGCCGGAACCGAAGAGGCATCATTGTCCTTCGTGAGCGCAACCTGTTGGGCGTATCCGCTGAGGTCCGGTTCGAGATGGACAATGACTGTCTTGGTCGACGGTGCGAGACGACGTAAGAGCATCGAGTAATCGGCGAAGTACGAGGCCATCGTCCGTGCATTGGCAAGGTTGCTCAGCACTTTCGACTGTTCGTCGGATCCGGCCGCTGGCTCAGAGACCAACAGCTGATAGTAGGTGAACACAGGGATGGCATTGAGTGCTTCGGAGTCTTTGAGGTAATCCCTGACGAACGTGCCGTCACGGCGCCATGTTGTCCAGCCCCGTCCGGTGTTCACTCCGCCCGTCAGGTACTGATAGCGGTACGTCCACGGGACTTGGCTCTCGGTCATCCAACGCGTGTCCGAGCTCGAAACACCGAGCCCAAATGTCGTCGGAAGACCCGGAGGAACGATCAGTTCTGTGCGCTGGACCTCAGCTGCCCTGGAGGCAGTTGCTTCAACGGGCCGCGCCCCACCCACGATGAAGATCGTGAGGGCTGCAACCAACATCATCGGCAATCGAGCGCGTGGTCGAGAACGTCCCATGGTCGTTCAGTCTTGCTGCCTCGTCATCGGAACGGGACCAATTCGTGTGTGTGGAGTAAGAATTACGGTGATGAACCAGATAAACCTTGCGATGTTCGTACTTCGGGTGAGCGTCGGGCTGATGATTGTCATGCACGGATATGCCCACGTGTGGAAGAAGGGCGCTCTCGCAATCAAGGGGACGGCATCGTGGTTCGGTTCGATGGGGATGCGGTCACCGAAGACGCAGGCGTGGTTCGCTTCGATCACCGAAATCGGATCGGGGGTACTCCTCGTCCTTGGTCTGCTGACGCCCCTCGCTTCGGCGGGCGTCTTCGGAGTCATGGTCGTTGCGTTTGTGATCGCGCATCGAAGCAATGGGTTCTTCATCTACAACCCCGGTCAGGGCTGGGAGTACGTCGCCATGATCATGATGATGACGATCGCGATCGGAACCGTCGGTGCGGGCGAGTGGTCACTCGACAACGCCTTCGACATCACCTGGTTCTCCGGGTGGCGTGGGTTGGTGGCGGTGTTGGCTGTCGGAGGTGGCGGAGCCCTTGCCCTTCTCGGCACATCTTGGCGGCCGCCGACGAAGAAGGCGTCCTGACGACCGGCGACGACGGAGCGTGTCCCGGATTTCGCAACGTGTGATGCGAAGATGAACCCGTGAAGATTTACGGTGTGTGCAACGCGTCTCCCGACTCGCTGAACACTGATTCGATCGTTTCAGATCCGGCCTCGGCAGTGGCGCGAGCAACGATGCTCCTACGTGATGGCGCTGACATGATCGACCTCGGAGGCCAAGGATCTACCCATGTCGCCACGGAAGTCGATGAGGAGACGGAATGGATACGGCTCGCGGCGATCATTCCGGCGATTCGTCAACTCGGCGTCGAACTCTCCGTTGACACCTGGCGGCCCTCCGTTATGCGTCGGGCCCTCGAATCCGGGGCAACGGTGATGAACGCCGCCGATGGTCTGCAGGCACCCGGAATGCTGGAGGTCGCCGCCGACTACACCTGTCCGATCGTGCTGCCGTTCATGAATGGTCCCGACCCGCTACGACTCGAACACGTGCACGGAGACGCAATCGAGGTGATGGTCGAATGGTTCGATCGGATGCTCCGGATCTGTGATCGCTACGGCGTTCGTCAACGGGTCGTGCTCGACCCGGGCACAGGGTTCGCGCCGCTCGGGTGGGAATGGTCCTCGCGGTATCACTTCCAAAAGCACGTCTATTCGAACTTGGATCGTCTGCGTACGTTTGGCCTGCCGATCTACATCGCGCTGCCCTGGCGAGAAACCGAACAGCACGAAGAGTTACTGCGCATTGTTCTGCGCAGCGACGTCGACTTCGGTCGAGCGCACTATCCAGCGCACATCCGCGACGTCGAACGCGAAGTCAAGGGGTAACCGCAGCAGTGGGCGCAGTTCGTGTAATCGGTCGCGCTCTGCGATGCAATCGTTGGCAGGTGTTGCTCTGGACGGCCGTTGGCATTGTCGAGGTGGCGGCATTTTGGTGGGGCGCACGCGTCCAACATGCGAAACCGTGGGTCAAGCTCGGCGCGGCTCCGCTGGTCGGTATCGAAGAGGAGCGAGGCTGGGATTTTCGGATCAGTATGAAGACCATTCCCGCGATCGTCTTGCTCCTTGGCGTGATCGTGTGGGTCCCGAAACTCGCTCGGGAAGCGTCGTGGCGCGTCGTCGTCGTGGTATCGGGTCTCACCGCCGCCCTGGTTTCGCTGGCGCTCGCGTTGGCCGACGGCGAACCCGGCGTTCTCGACCCAGTTATCCACCCGACGGAGTACTGGTACGCGATCCGCGACATGCCGCCGGCCGGGGAGTTCGTTCGGACGTACGTCGATCAGCTCACCTACTATCCGGTCCACTACCGCGGACACCCTCCCGGATTCATGTTGATCCTGAAGGGTTTGGCCCAAATCGGGTTTCCCGGCCCATGGCCTGTTGCGTTGCTGTCCCTCGGAGCAACTGCTCTTGTCCCGTGTTTTGTTCTGTCCGCGGTCACGCGCGTGAGCGGCAACCAAGAGGTGGCGCGTCGGTGTGCGCCGTTCCTGATCGTCGCCCCGTACACGATCTGGGCCATGTCCTCCGCCGACATCGTGTTCGCAGCGATGGGTGCGCTTTCCGTTTGGCTGGTGGTCGTTGCGTTGCAGACTCCCAGCCGGTGGCCGGTTCTGCCGCTCCTAGCCGGGATTGCGTTTGCCAGCTTTGCCCATGCCAGTTACGGCGCCGCGATGTTCTTCTTCACGCTCCTTCTCGTTGTCGTCCCCATCGTTCGCGACGGTCGATCGTTCCGATCACTCGTGCCGCGTCTGGCGTGGTTCGTCGTTGGAGGCCTTGCGGTAACGGGGCTATTCGTGGCCGCCGGGTTCTGGTGGGTCGAAGGTGCCGCCGCCACGCGAGTTTGGTACTGGAAGGGTACCGCCCAGTTTCGTACGTGGACATACTTCATGCTTGCCAACGTCGCCGTCGTGTTCATCGCCACCGGACCCGCGTTCATACGCGGACTTTGCTCCTTGCGCGGGCGCGCTCGATGGATTGTCGGTGGTGCCGCACTTTCCATTGTCGCCGCGATGCTGTCTCAGCTGTCAAAGGGCGAGGTGGAACGAATCTGGCTGCCGTTTTACCCGTGGCTGACCGTGGCCACCGGCGCAATCGTGACGCACCGCCGAACGTGGCTCGTTGCCCAGGCAGCACTGACGTTGGGTCTCGCCATCACCCTGCTCACGAAGTGGTAGTTGCCCACTGAGTGGGTGGGTGCGGCAAACGTCAACCGTTTATGGCGTGGTCGTGCGCCTGTGACGCAGCAGCCACGATGGTGGCGCCCGGCCCACCGTTGGTTTGGGCTTCGCCCCGATGAGTCTCGCCGACGAGGGCCGCTGCCGTCGCCCCGACCGAGGCGGCCGTCGCGTCGAGGTCGTATCCTCCCTCGAGGAAGAGAACGACTCGCCCCGGGGCAAACTGCATGAGTCGTCGGGCCATCGCCCCAAAGTCGCCAGAAGTCAGACCGAGACCGCCGAGTGGGTCTGCGCGGTGGCTGTCGAAGCCCGCCGAAATCAGCACCCAGTCGGGACGGAACTCCTCGACGGCGGCCGCCACCACCGTGTCATAGGCGCGTAGAAACACGTCTCCCGTCGCCCCCTCCGGAAACGGAAAGTTGATGGTGGCTCCCCGAGCGGCCGGCCCGCCGGTTTCGGAAACCCCACCGGAGAACGGCCAATGACCCGCCAGTTGCGACGACACGAACAACACGTTCGGGTCGTCCCAAAAGATCGCTTGCGTGCCGTTGCCATGGTGCACGTCCCAGTCGACGATGAGGACCCGCTCGCCGCGTACGGTTCGCGACTTCGCAGCAATCGCAATGTTGTTGAAGAGGCAAAACCCCATCGCTGCATCGACGAGCGCATGGTGACCGGGTGGTCGGATCAGCGCAAACCCCGCCGGGGCGATTCCTGCTTCAACCGCGTCGAGCAGTTGCAAGCCCGCGCCAACACCGAGACAGGCTGTGGCCCAGGAACCTCGCGACGCCCGGGTGTCAGCATCCACGTTGCCGCCACCGCTCTCACAGAAGCGCTCCAACGCATCGAGGTAGTGGACGTCGTGAACGAGTTCGAGCTCGGAGCGCGATGCGAGTCGGGGTTCCAGGAGAGCGATCGCGTCGCCGAGGTCTGCAGCCTGCAAACCATGCCACGCGGCCACGAGCCGAGAGGGGTTCTCCGGGTGGTGAGCGTGGGTGTGGTGTTGATCGAGTTCGTGAAGTGACGAAACAACAAGGCCCTGGCTCATAGCTTCCAGCGTAGGTCTCATCGAAACTTTTGCGGACACCCCTGGTGTTTCGTGAACGGGCACCGCCCCGGGATCTGAAAGAGTGTTGCCGTGCCCCGTCGCTCAACGGCCCTGCAAACCGATCGCTACGAGATAACGATGATTGACGCAGCACTCCATTCGGGAGCGGCCGACCGTCGCGCCGTCTTCGAAGTTTTCACGAGAGGGCTCCCCAAAGGGCGGCGCTACGGGGTCGTGGCGGGTACGGAACGGGTGATCGAGTCGATCGAGGATTTTCGGTTCCTGGCCGACGACATCGACTATCTGCGAAGCATCGGAGTTTCCCCCGACGCGCTCACGTGGCTGGCGTCGTATCGATTCCGGGGGGACGTGTACGGCTATCCCGAAGGCGAGGTGTACGGAGCCTGGTCGCCGATTCTCACCGTCGAGGCGACGTTTGCCGAGGCGGTTGTGTTGGAGACGATGATCCTTTCGATCTTCAATCACGATGCGGCTGTCGCCGCCGCGGCGAGTCGCATGGTCAGCGCCGCGCAGGGTCGACGCATGATCGAGATGGGATCTCGACGAACCGACCCCGACGCGGCGATCGGGGCAGCTCGGGCGGCGGCGATCGCCGGAATAGATGCGACGTCGAATCTCGCCGCTGGAATGCGCTACGGGCTCGAAACCGCGGGCACAGCAGCCCATGCCTTCACGATGGCGCACCTCGACGAACCCACCGCGTTCACCGCGCAGATTGCGGCGCAGGGAGTCGGGACCACGCTTCTCGTCGATACCTACGACATCGCGAACGGACTCAAGAACGCGGTGGAAGTTGCTCGCCAGTTCGGCCGCAGCGGCCCGGGCGGCGTCCGTATCGACTCTGGTGATCTGGTTGCTGAAACTCGCGCCGCCCGTGCGACGCTCGATGCTCTGGGAGCATTTGAAACCCGGATTGTGGTGAGCGGCGATCTTGACGAGTTTCGAATCGATGAGCTCGTGCGAGGTGGTGCCCCGATCGACGTTTTCGGCGTCGGAACGAGCTTGGTGGTTGGTTCCGGGGCCCCGACCGCAGGGCTCACGTACAAACTTGTATCCATTGAAGATTCCAACGGCGTGATGCAGGGAGTTGCCAAACGTTCACCGGGTAAGGCCGGTGCCGCCGGTCGTAAGCGCGCTGATCGTCGCCTCGATCCCGAGCGAGATTGCGTCGTGGATCGTCTCTCGTTGAACGTCGACTTGAATCCCGAACTGCAGGTTCTCTACGTATCCAAGGGTATTCGCACGCGAACGAGTTCTGTTGATGAAGCCCGCGAGCGCCATCGCGCAGCCCGCGAATTGCTGTCGCGTGTCGGTGGGCTTGCATTGGCACCAGGCGAGCCTGCGATCGTTCCCGAGGTCGTAGAGGTTGTCGGTGAGCGTCAATACGACGTGGTCAATAGTACGTCCACATAGGATATACCAAAGGAAAAGGGGAGCAGATGTCTAGACGTGCACTCGTTCTCGTCGACTGTCAGAACGATTTCTGTGAGGGTGGATCACTTGCCGTTGAGGGCGGCGCTGCAGTCGTCGGCCGAATTGCGGAGTACGTGAAATCGCTGACTGCGCTCAACGATGCCGTCGATCGTTCCGAGCAGTTGATCGTCGTTGGAACTTTGGACGCGCACGCGGACCCCGGTCCGCACTTCAGCGCCACGCCGGACTACGTCGATTCGTGGCCTGCGCATTGCGTCGTGGGGACGAAAGGATCGCAGCCGCATCGAAACCTGCTGCCGGTCCTCGGCAACGTTGACTCGTGGTTCGCGAAAGGTGCCCATGAGGCGGCATACAGCGGGTTCGAGGGTCGTTCAACGACAAGCAGCGAAACGCTCCACGAGTACCTCGGGCGTCAGCGGGTCAACGATGTCGATGTGGTCGGACTGGCAACCGACTATTGCGTCGCAGCCACATGTCGATCGGCCGTCGCACTCGGGTACGGTGTTCGGCTCCATCGAGACCTGTGTGCGGCCGTGAAGCCTCACGAGGAACAGGCGGTTTTGGACGAATTGGCGTCGCTTGGAGTGCAGATCGTCGACGGTCCGCACCAGTAGGGATTTTTCCTCTTAACGGCGGACACAATGCGCGTCGCGAAGTTCGCGGCTAAGGTATGCGCCACACAACGGAATGTCCTGCAGCCTTGCGCTGCGTGAGTCCGGGGCCTCTGGTCCCGATTATCGAATGTCTTCAGCAGGTCTGACGACACAGAGGTCTCGAGATCATGTTTACGAAGCCCCCAGTTTTCGGTCGTAGAAAACACCGCCATGTTGTCCGTTCCGGGGTTGTCCGTATCGGGCTTTTTGTGGCAGCGGTTTGCGCTCCGGCCACCTCTGCTCTTGCCCAAACGGCCAACACGATTCCGGTCATTGCTGGTCAAGGGGCCGGTCAAGGGGCCGGTCAAGGGACTGGTCCGGCGCAGGCGGTCGACGCAACCGCACCCACGACCGCCGCTCGGCCTGTGACCAGCGGAAAAGTCGTCGTTGCCGCCGCGGCATCCGGACAGGTCCCCGACACCGCCACGCCGCGGGCCGAGGGAAAAGCCGAAGTTAAGGTCCCGCGCTTCTCCGACCCGTTGGCCGACCTTGCCGCCGAAACGCTGCTGGCGATGCAGGCCCGCGGATCAGGCCCGGTGAGCGTGGTGGCCCCTGCCGCCACCCCAGACACCGCAGTGGTCACGGTGAGCAATCAGGCACAGGTGGTTGGTGGAACGGCCCCCGTAGCGACCCCGACGCAACCGGGCTCGACGAGTTGGACGTCTGCGTTGATCAGCACCGATTCGCTGTCGGACTACCTGTCGGGCTCGGCGATTGAAGTCCCCGTCGCACCTGCTACCAAGAACATCTTGGCCAAGTTGCCGACGGACCCGCATGTTCGGTACACGTCGGTGCTTCGTCAGGTGTCGATCGCCGTGGCGAGTCGAATCAAGGGTGCAAAAGCGGCCGACCTCGAAGCGACGTGGCTTCGAACCGATGACCGCCGGATGACCGTCATCTTGACGGCACTTGCGCAGGTAGGAACGATGTATCGCTACACCGGAAACCAGCCTGGAGGTTTCGACTGTTCGGGGCTGACGTCGTATTCGTGGGCACGGGCCGGGGTGAAGCTTCCTCGGGTATCGGGGGACCAGATCTCCGCGGCAAACCCACGAACGCCCACCGACCTCGGCGTTGGCGACCTGATTTGGCATCCCGGCCACATCGGGCTGTACCTGGGCGTCAATGACTACATGGTGCACTCGCCCCAAACCGGAAAAGCAGTCGAAGTGCGTCCGTGGGGCAAAGCAGCTCGCTTCGGCACTCCGTTGTAGTCCACCCGCGCAACCCCGAGCCCGTGAGCCGGGCGATGGGTGCTCAGCGCCTAGAACTGCGAACGAAAGTTCGTGAACTCCTGACGTAGTTCGTCGAGTGCGGCGTGCAGTCGACTCACCTCCGCCTCCAGAGCTTCGAGCCGTTCGTTTCGCGCCGGGGAAGCGCCACTGTGTGGCGACCCCGATGAACTCGCGGCAATCGCCGCTTCGACGTCGATTGGGCCACCGAGAAGTTGGGCCACCCGGGGCTCCTTCTGCCCCGGAAATCGTTCGAGACGACACACCAGTGGTCCTGACCACCGGCGTCGATAGTTGGCCGGTCGCTCCGGGGTCGACCCGCTGTCGCCATAGGTTCCGGGGAGTTGTCCGTCGCTCGTTGTCGCGATGGCCGAATCGGCGTCGATGGTCGGGTCGCAGAGCTGATCGAGGACCCGCTCCACGGCGGTAGCGGTCTCGAAGCCAAAGAGTCGTTCGGTCCGTGTTTTCAGCTCATTGACGGTCTGCGGACCGCGAAGGAGGAGAACGGCAAGCACCGCAAGTTCGGGCTGGGTCAGACCGAGCTGGGTGACCAGGTCGTGCTTGTACTTTTCGACCCGGCTGCCCGGTCGGGGAAGCTCAACGCGCACGTAACGATGACGCATCCGCAAGTGATCCAGGGCTGCCTTTACGACGTCGGTGTCGTAGTCGACGACCGGGTCGCGACTCGTGGTCTGGTTACATCCTGTGATAAGCGAATTCAGGGTCAGGGGATATTGATCGGGAGTAATCATCGACTTCTCGACGAGGCACCCAAGGACACGCTGTTCTTCGCCGGTTAGATCCACGAGTCAAGGTTAGTGCCGCAGGACGGCTGGCCCGGGACTGGGATCCGCTGACGTCGTCCACTACGGTGACAGCACACAATTTTGAGTCGAACAGTCGTGGAGGACATATGCCTGAGGCCTGGTTCGCAGATCTTCCGATCAGCCAGAAGTTCCCGATCTACACACGCGCCAACGCCGGTGAGGTGATGCCTGATCCCGTAAGTCCACTTACCTCGGCGCTGGGGATGATGGCAGCGGGAGAAGCGGGCTGGCGTGATGCATACGTGAACGCCGGCACCTGCGACCATGCCGACTTCGAGACTGATCGGCTGAACACGATGGGGCTTCTGGGCGGCTACATGTTCTTGAACATGTCGTTGACGCGTCTGTTCGGCGCTCGTTTTCCGGGCTTGACCCCTGAACAGGTCGATCTTCAGTACTTCGGCACGATGCCGGGGATACCGCCCTACGTCGCTGAGGATTGGCACGCAAGCGAAGCCCATTCGCAGCGGCTGACCGAGTTCATGATTTGGACGTTCACGCAAACCGATCTGCCTGAACTACGCGCCGATGCGCAACGGACTCAGGCCGTCGTAGCTGCCCGTCCTGACTTTGCGGCCATGAGCGAACGCGAACTCTTGGCTCGTGCCCGAACGCTCGTCGGCGAGTATCGGTCCCTCTTCGAGCGTCACATCGGTACGTCGTCGGCCAGTGGTATTGGCGTTGGGACGGTCGCCGGCGTGTGTGAGGCGATTGGTCGGTCGGATCTGTTGATGCCCCTCATCTCCGCGGCCGGCGACGTCGACTCAGCGGCCCCTTCTTGGGCGATGTGGGAAATGAGTCGAATTGTCGGCAGGTCGAAGGCCCTCACGAAACTGTTCGCCGACAACGCCCACGATTTACACAGCGCGCTTATGAACTCACTCGAAGACGACGCTGATGCAAAGAGTCTTCGGGTTGCGTTGGCCGACTTCATGACAAAGTACGGATGCCGCGGACCAAACGAATGGGAGTTGCGCTCGCTCACGTGGGAGCTGCGTCCGAACCTCGTGATGGTGGCGATCGATCGGATGCGTTCGATGCCCGATACCGATTCACCCCAGAGCCACACTGACCGGCTGAAGGCGGAGCGCGAAAAGGTGACAGGGGAAGTCGTGGCGATGCTGACCGGAAACGATGAAGCCCTCGGTAAGTTTCTTGCTGGACTGAACGTGGCGTTGCTCTTCTCGGCGGGACGCGAGCGGACCAAGACCAACGTCATTCGTATTGTTCATGAGCAGCGAATGGCCATCCGCGAGATCGGTCGGCGGATGGTCGCCGCCGGTCACCTCGACAACATCGAGCAGATCTTCATGTTGCAAGACGGGATGCCGTTCAGCGAGTTCGAGCGCTTTCTCGCAGATCCACAATCGTTCACCGAAATCATTCGTGAGCGAGAACGTGACTACCTCGAGCTCTTCGATTACGAGCCGCCCTTTGTCATCAATGGTGTCGTGCCGCCATTGTCGACGTGGCCCCGTCGTAGCAACGCAGCTGCGGTCGCGCAGGTCAAATCGGGCGATGTGCTCTCGGGCATTGCTGGCTGCCCGGGAGTAGCTACGGGGATCGCGCGAGTGATCTTGGATCCGGGCGATCCTTTTGCCCTCGAACCCGGTGACATTTTGGTGGCCCCGGTCACCGACCCGGCATGGACGCCCCTGTTCGTCCCTGCGGCGGCCGTTGTCGTCGACGTCGGAGCCCAGATAACCCATGCAGTAATCGTTTCGCGTGAGCTGGGTATACCGTGCGTCGTGTCGGTGACTGATGCGACGAAGAAGATTCCCAACGGAGCGATGATCACCGTCGACGGCACGAACGGGACGGTCACGATTCTCTGACGGACAGCCGGGACTCGTCGGCTGCTCGCCGGACCGTCACAACAAGTGGAGTGAAATGACTGAATCTCGGACGTTTGTTGACGCGTTCGCGCCTGCGACTCTTGGTCAGCATGAGCTGATCGCACGCGCAGAACGAGAAGGGGCTGTAGAACTCATCGTCGAACCGGACTCCACGCGGTGCGCGCTCCCAGTACGTACACGTACGAAGATCTTGAGGTTGGTTCATCCGGGAGCGGCGGTGATGGTCGATCAGCGGCCGATGGGCCGCGAGCGCCAACTCGCTGCCGAACCGATTCCCTACGAGTCGCAGACGCGCCTTGTGCAGCGCGACCCGGCGACGCATTGGTCGCTGCTCCACGGCCACACAAAGGCAGAACTGACTGTTCGAGTTTGTTGTATCGGTGCCGAGTCGACCGGTAAGTCAACGCTCGTGAAAGCCCTCGCCGCAAAACACGGCACGCATCAGATACGCGAGTTTGGCCGTGACTACACGGTCACCAAGCAGAAGCAGGGCACAAACGATCATTGGACCACGGAGGACTTCGTGGTCATCGCCCAGAAACAGCAACAGCTCGAAGATGAAGCCGCCTTCGATTCCGGCCCGCTGTTGTTCTGCGACACCGACGCCATGACGACGGCCCTCTGGCACGAGCGGTACCTGAAAACCCGAAGCCGCGAGGTCGAGGAACTGGGACGTATGCGTACATATGACCTCTTTGTTCTGTGCGACATCGATATCCCCTGGGAGCGCGACGGGATTCGACTGGGCGCCGATACCCGCTCGGCGATGCACAAGCGTTTCCTGGAAGAGTTGACGAAGGTGCGCTCGGAGCCGTGGATTCTGGCCTCCGGATCCCTACCGGATCGAATCGCTCGCGTCGAAACGGCGATCGAGGAGTTGGGCCTGCTCACCGCCTCATCGATCTACGCTCCGGCGCGCTTCTCGAACCGGTCGTGATCCGCGGCGCCCTATGCGATCAGTACGTGGTCGATCGGTCTCAGCGGGCGATCGCGGCTTCAAAGAAGGCACCGACGGCGCAAACGAGCTCATCGGAGTTCGGGGGACCGACGATTTGCAGGCTTGCCGGAAGGTGCGCATCTGTGGTGCCACGTTCGCGTGACGGTACCGGAATCGGGATGCTCAGTGCAGGAAGTCCGAGGAGGTTGGCGAATCGGGTGAACGCGGTGATCGGTGTGCCGGTGTCGTCGAGGAGCGGCGCCCGGGTTGGTGTTGTCGGCAGCACGATGACGTCGGCCGAAGAGAAGATGGTACGAAGCGAATGAAGTCCGGATTCCCGTACGGCTCGTGCGGCCGTCAACTCGTCTTCGGCGATCGACGATCCCAGCATCAGCCGGTGCGTGGTAGCGGCGCTCACGCCGTCGGGGATCTTCAGGAGGTCGCCGTCTTGTCGCCACGCTTCGCCGAGTAGCACGGTGAGACACGAGCGCTGTATCTCGTCCCATTTGCCTAGATCGATGGGTGTTACTTCTGCTTCGCAATGGCCGAGCGCGCTCGTGATTGCGGAGTCGACTGCTGGGTCGGTTACCGCAACCTCGGGGCGTGCCCGCGCGATACGCAGCCGTGACGAGTCGATCTTCGGGACACGCGATGCGAATCCGGGCTCGAGCAGATCCATACCTGCGACAATGTCTTTCACGTTGCGAGCCATCGGTCCAATGGTGTCCAGGAACGGCGAGAGCGCCCAGACGCCTTTGGTCGAGACACGGCCCCAGGTCGTTTTGAGTCCGGTGATGCCACAACACGACGCCGGTATGCGAATCGAACCGCCCGTGTCGGAACCCAGCGCAATGTCGGCTTCGCCGGTTGCGACGGCGACCGCCGAACCGCTCGACGATCCGCCCGGCATGCGGGACGGATCCAGGGGATTTGCCGGTGTGCCGTAAACGCTGTTGATGCCGGTCGCGCCGAATGCCAGTTCGTGGAGGTTGGTGATACCGACGATTCGGAGATTGCCGGCCTCGGCTTCCGAGCGGATCGTACGAATGCATACGGCATCTTCGGTGGCGGGCGCGGCGGTGCTCTCGAGCGCTTTGCAGGCTGCGGTCGTGACGTATCCCTTCACGTCGATCAAGCCCTTGATCGCGACCTTACGCGAACCGCTTCCGATTGCGGTGCGGGTGAGGAACACCGAGTCCGAACTCACGAATCAGATCGCCTTTACCGAGGATCGACGAAGCGTGAAACCGCGGCCCGAGAGATTCGTGCACGTGACTCCCGTCGTGGCGACGCTGCAGCGAAAGGGGCCGTACTTCCATGTCGACCCGTACTTGACGACGGGTGCGTCGAGCCACCAACGGGTATCGCTGACGCACGCGAACAGTGTTGCCTTACCCTTTTCGCGAATCTCTGGCAGCGCATTCCAGTCGAACTCGCAATCCTTCGGGCGCTTTGGCGTAATGCCGGTGTAACCGCGAATTTCACAGCCCAGAACTGCGGGCTCCTCATCGTACTCATAATATGTACAGTTAATATTTTTCGATGGAGTCTGAAAGCCGCGAACCGGCACGTCTGCTTGGGCGGACGCATTCGACACGACTGTGAAGGCGAGTGCCATCACCAAGACGGCCAATGGTGCGAGGAACATATGACTTGGTTTCGTCGACATGATCGCAGTCTACGAGTGCGGTTACCAGAATCCAGAGATCGGCTCGGCAACCGGTTCCGTTGCGTATCGACGGAGGCGTTCGCGACCATCAGGACATCCGAGTTCGATCACGTCGAAAACGACATCGGGACCAGCGACTCGAATTGCCGTGTCTGCTTCGGAACCTCGTTTTGGCGCATGCGACGTCACAAGGACGACTCGACTCGTCGGTTCTATTCGGGAGAGAAACAGCGCACGACCGGCCGCGCGCCACGCGGTCTCGGTCCGATGGAGACCCGCCCGGGCAATCGTCTGTGCGCCCGACACATCGAACAGCCACGACGTGTTGTCCGTAGCGTTGGCGACGACGGCGACGACCGGGCCACTTCGTCCGACCTTACGGTCACGTCCGACGATTTCAAACCCGGCGTGCTGGACTTCGGCCTCCACGAGAGAGTTCATCGGTTTTGACGGGTCAACCTGACCGGTGCTCAGCGCTGGTGTTGCTTCGTCGCTGTCGAGACGTTGCTTGGCAATTTGCAAGTAGGTGGGATCGAGGTCGTAGCCGACGTAACGACGCCCGGTTCGCTTTGCGGCAACCAGGGTGGTCCCCGAACCGACGAAGGGATCCAAGACGAGATCATTTTCGTATGTGTAGAGATGAATGAGTCGTTCGGGGAGCGAGATCGGAAACGGAGCAGGATGTTGGACCCGTTTCGCGCTCTCCGGCAGCAGATCCCAGACGTCGAGTGTCGACGAAAGGAATTCATCAGCCGTGATCGAGACTTCCGACGGCAGTCCCAGTACCCGTCGCTTCGAGGCGGGGATAGCGCGATCGAAACGCCCTTTGCTGGCAATGATCACTCGCTCCGTCGTGTCGCGCAGCACGGGGTTCGCCGGACTGCGGTACGAGCCCCAGGCGCATGACCCGTTCGCTCCTTCGCCTTTGCGCCAAACAACTTCTCCCCGGAGCAAGAAGCCGAGTCTGCTGAGGATGTCGGTGATGTCGCCGGCCAGTGATCGATAGGGTTTACGACCTAGGTTTGCGACGTTCACCGCGATACGGCCGCCTGGCTCGAGTACCCGACGACACTCGGTGAACACCGAGAGCAGCATGTCGAGGAACTCGGCGTAGGACGTCGGTACGCCGTCGCGGGCAAGCTCTTCTTCATACTGCTTGCCTGCGAAGTAGGGCGGCGAGGTGACGACTAGCGCGACTTCGCCGTCATGGATGTCGTTCATCGCCGCGGAATCACCGAGGACCAGGGGATGGGCGATCGTTCGGGGCATGGGAACGGTCGACTCGTCCGACACAATGGGACGATCGAAACGGGCGTAGAACCCGCTCGCGTCGTGCGCCTCACGCCGCCCGACTCCGAAGTTCGACGTCGCTGTTTTCGTCGACTTCATTGGATCCACCGGGCCTATCGTAAACGGCAGACCCGCCCGGCGCGAGTCACGTCGTCGGACAGGATTCGTTTGCGTGAAGAATGGTCGGATGGATTCCCCCGTGATCATTGTTGGCGCCGGCCTGAGCGGCTTGGTGGCGGCCAATGCTCTGCAGGCCGCAGGCCGCCGCGCTGTCGTTCTCGACAAGGGCCGTTCGGTGGGGGGACGTCTTGCCACCCGGCGACTTGGCGCGCCAGCTCTTGTCGGTGCTGGTCCACGCGGTGTGGCGCGGGTCGATCACGGCGCTCAGTTCTTCACCGTTCGATCGCCTGATTTTGCGGACTTGGTCCACGAATGGCGGCGAGCCGGCCTCATCAGGGAATGGTGTAAGGGCTTTTCCGCCGAAGGTGACGGGTACCCGAGATACTGCGCGGAGGGTGGGATGAACACGATTGCCAAATACCTGGCCTCCACGATTGATGTGCAGTGCGACGTGATGGTGCGTGCCGTCGCCGGTGACGAAGGCACCTTGTCGGTGTTGGCCGAATCGGGCCAGCGATGGGAATCGACGCAGGTGGTGCTCAGTGCGCCCGTTCCGCAATCGTTGGCGCTGATCGACAATGGCTGGCTGCCGCTGGACGACGATCTGCGAACCGAACTCGATGCCGTGTCGTATGCAAAGTGCATCGCCTTGCTCGTCGCTCTCGATGGACCTGCCAATGTGGCTGAACCCGGCGGTATGCAATTCGACGAGTCGACTCACGCCGTTTGGTCCTTCATCGGCGACAACCATCGCAAGGGGATCAGCGAGATCCCGGCGATAACGTTTCATGCCAACGAGACGTTCTCCGAGACGCATTACGGCGACGACGATGCTGGGCTACGCGACACCTTGATTGCTGCCGCGCGTCCGTTTCTCGGGTCGGCATCAACCCTCTCGATCGAGGTGAAGAAGTGGCGGTACGCGCGTCCGACCGCGTTGCATGCACAACGTTGTGTCAGTGCCCAACCCATTGAGGGGACGCAGCTCGTGCTCTGTGGCGACGCGTTCGGCGAGGCGCGCGTGGAAGGCGCGGCCTTGAGCGGTCTAGCTGCCGCTGAGGCTTTGCTCGAGAGCTCGTCGTACTTTTCCTAAGACGCATCCGCTACCGTCGGAGAATGCTTCAGATTTCGCATCATCATGGTCCCGATGTGGTGGTGTTGACCATCGATCGACAACACCGGCGAAATGCCGTGGACGGCGAGACTCTGACGCTCCTCGCCGACGCTATCGACTCTGCGGTAACGCAGCAGGCGCGAGTCGTGGTCTTGACCGGAGCAGGCGGCCACTTCAGCGCGGGCGCCGATCTGGGAGGTGTCGAGAACGACGAGTTTCTCGATAGCTTGCGCCGAGCTCTCGTTGCTCTGGCCGAGGCGCCGCTCGTGACGATCGCTGCAGTGGCGGGGTTCGCGCTCGGGGCGGGTACGCAAATGGCTTCGTTCTGCGACCTGCGCGTTGCGACGGAGTCTGCAGTGTTCGGGATACCGGCGGCGAAACTGGGCATAGCGGTCGATCAGGCAACCGTTGCACGCGTCACCGAACTCTGCGGTGGTGGTCCTGCTCGTTCGATGCTCCTGGCTGCGGAAAATCTTGATGGGAAGCGCGCGTATGAACTCGGATTCGTGCAGAAGCTCGGAGACCTTGCCGATGCCGTCGAGTGGGCGCAGAGCATTGCCGAGTTAGCACCCCTCACCATTGCGGCACACAAGTTGGCGCTGACCGCCGTACGCCAGGCCAGCACCGGGCCAGCGAACGCAGAGGCGCACAACGGCTTCGTTCGTGCGTGGCAGAGCAACGACCTGGTGGAAGGTCGAGCGGCGTTTCAAGAGAAGCGTCGTCCGAAGTTCGAGGGGCGCTAGGCCGCGTCGCTAGGCTCGCTCGCTACGGCCTGTCCTGAGCGATCAACGATTTGAAGCTCACAGCGCGCTGAGCGCCGCGTTGACCAGCTGATCGGGTAACAGGTCGAAGGTTTCGTACAGTTCGGCGATCGAGCCGGACTGTCCGAATGAATCGACGCCCACGGGGACAACGGGCGCGCCGAACACCGAACCGAACCAGGCCATTGCATGCGAGGCGGCGTCGTGAGCGGTCACGATCGGAGCTCGGCGATTGTCGATCATGATGAGATTCTGGAGATGGAACGCCGTGACCCGTCCGGTAATCGAACGTTCACGGGTGGCCTTTTTCCAACCGCAATAGAGGCGGTCGATCGACGTCGCATCGACGACAGTCGGCGCAACTCCTTCATCTTCGAGGAGTTCGGCCGCACGGAGTACTTCGGGCATGACGGCACCGGACGCGATCAGGGTGATGGCTGGAGCGTGGTCCGCCACCAGTTCCGCCGACGGTTCCCGCAATACGTAGCCGCCGGACAGGACGTCGGCGCGCAGACGATCCTTTCCCAAACGTTGCGCGGCGTCGGCGAAGGGCCGCTGATCGAGAGGCCGGGTCGACAGTCGCAGGTACAGCGAGTTCCGGTCGGGATGGCTCAGACCCTCGAGGCCGTCGCACAGCAACCAATCGAGAGCGACGGCATACGCTGGCTCGGCGAGCGTGAGCCCAGGGAGCTCCAATCCGATCGACGCGGTGATGGTCGACTGGTGCGCACCGCCCTCGGGCGCCAGGGTGATCCCCGACGGCGTCCCGACAACGACGAACTTTGCGCCGTTGTAGAGCGCATAGATCAGGGCGTCGAGTCCGCGGCACACGAAGGGGTCATAGACCGTACCAACCGGCAGCAGATGCTCGCCGTGCAGCTCATGACCGAGGCCGAGCGCATGGAGCACGAGAAAAAGGTTCATCTCGCTTATCCCAAGTTCGATGTGGTGCCCCGTTCGGCCCTGTTTCCACCGCAGAAGGCGTTCGTCGCCGAGAAAGTCAGGTTGGTCCTCGTGCGTGAAGACGCCCATCTTGTTGATCCAGCCGCCGAGGTTGGTAGAGACGCTTACATCCGGCGATGTCGTCACCAATCGCTCCCGAACGCCCTCGACGTTTCCGAGACTGGTAAGTACACGTCCGAATGTCTCCTGGGTGGACACGTCTTTCGACGCCAACACACCCGTTTCGGTGGGTACCGGAACGAACGGGCGAGGTATCGGCGGTTGATTGTTGATCGCTCCACCGACGGATCGACAAATCGTGCCCTCAGTCGAAAACTCGGCGAATCGATCCCACTCGGACTCCTTCGTCAGACCCACGCGAGTTCGAAGCTCGTCGATCTGAGCTGCGCTCAGTAGCGCGGAGTGGTTCAGCGGATCGCCGGCAATCGGCAAACCCCAACCCTTCACCGTGTAGGCGAACACCACGCTCGGTCGGTCCGTGACCTCGTCACACTGGCGATAGGCATCGATCAGGACTCGGAGGTCGTGCCCACCGAGGTTCTGCACGAGTGACGCAAGCTCGTCATCGGAGACCTTGTCGAGATACGCCTTGGCATCTTCAGTCATGAAGTTCGACGCGTAGATCCGCTCCCGCAGAGCAGCACCCTGGAATGCGAACAACGATTGGTACTCTTCGTTCGACATCTGATCAATAAGTTCGCGTAACGCCTTGCCGCCCTTCTCGCGCATAGCTCGCGACAGTCTGGCGCCATACTTTGCCTCCACCACATGCCACCCGGAGTCATTGAAGAACTTCATCAGTTTCTTCAACTTCATATCGGGAATGACACGATCGAGCGACTGACGATTGGCATCAACGATCCACATCACATTGCCGAGCCCCTGCAGCGCAGGATCGGCGATCGCTTCCCAGATGTTTCCTTCGTCGAGTTCGGCGTCGCCCACCAACGCGATGAACCTGGTCTGGTCTCGTGCCCCGAAGTGATTGTCGATGTACCGACGCGCCGCCGCTGCAAACAACGGCGCAACGGCACCAAGGCCGACCGACCCGGTGGAGAAATCGGCAACGTCGGGGTCTTTGGTGCGACTGGGGTAGGCCTGCAGCCCGCCCTTGCGGCGCAGGGTCTTGAGATAGGACTGATCGAGTTCGCCCGTGAGATATTTGATGGCGTGATACACGGGGGAGGCATGCGGTTTTACCGCCACCTTGTCGTTCCCGTTGATGTGACCGAACCACAGGCTCGTCATGATGGAAACCATGGAGGCACTGCTCGCCTGGTGTCCCCCGACTTTTATGCCGCCCGCGTCGCGTTCGTTGTTCGCGTAGTCAACCATGCGAATCGCGAGCCAAAGCAAGCGTTCCTGGATTGCTTCGAGCGCGGCGATGTTCGGGAGGCTGGTTTCGACGGTCATGCTTGAGCGATCCTACCCAGCCCGTCTCGGGAAAAGGGCGATCGGTCCGGTTCGCCTGGCGTGGCCAACTTGACTACGGTCAAGGCATGCGACTTGGTCTGTTTCTGTTTCCCGCCTCCATCGACTCCTTCATTTCCAGCACGAAGGAGGCGGCAGCGGCAGGATTCGCGACCATTTGGACACCCCAGATATTTGGTCTCGACGCACTCACGTGCATTGCGTTGGCGGGTCGGGAGGTCCCCGGCATCGAATTCGGGACCGCGGTCATACCGACCTATCCGCGCCACCCAGCGGTTCTGGCTCAGGAAGCGCTGACGACCCAGCAAGCCACAGGAGGCAGGCTGACGCTCGGGATCGGTCTCAGCCACAAGGTCGTCATTGAGGGAATGTACGGTCTGTCCTTCGACCGTCCGGCTGTTCATATGCGCGAGTACCTTTCCATTTTGATGCCGCTGATGCGTGGTGAGTCCGTCAAAGTGAAGGGCGAGAGCTTCACCTACCGCGGCAACGTGCAGATCACCGATACTCCGCCGCCCAAACTCATGATTGCGGCACTCGCGCCAGTGATGCTGAAGATCGCTGGGGCACTCACCGACGGAACCATTCTTTGGATGACCGGCCCCGCAACGGTTGCCGATCACATCATTCCCGCGATGGAAGCAGGAGCGAAAGAGGCAAACCGACCGACGCCGGCCGCAGTTGTCGGGCTGCCGGTTTGTCTCACCAACGATGTTGAGGGGGCTCGAGACCGGGCTTCGAAAGAGTTCGCGATCTACGGTCAGCTGCCGTCGTATCGTGCGGTGCTTGACCGAGAGGGCGCCGCCGGGCCGGCCGACATCGGCCTCATCGGCGACGAGAAAGCGATCGAGGCGGGCGTGAAGCGAATTGCCGCCGCAGGTGCAACGGAGCTGTGTGCAAGCGTCTTCGGGTCTGCCGAGGAGCAGGAACGGACCCGGGCGTACCTCGCAACGCTGGTCTAACAGTCTCCAACCCTGCTCGAACAACCGGTTCGCAGGCGCCGGTCAGTTGAATTGGGCGATGATCCGATCGCGTTCGTGATCGATGAGTCCCTGGGCGCTTGGAACGTGGCGTTCGATTTGGTCACACACTGCGAGTGCGTCGGTGGTGAGTCCGGTTGCGTGAAGGAGACGAACAAGTTCGCGACCCTCGGTCACGGTGACATCGGGCAGACACGTTCGGAGTCGCATGATGTCGCACAAGCCCGGGATGTCCTGTGCCCGGGCGTAGTTCTGTTTGAGGTTTGCGCACATACGAATGAGGATCTCCTCCGGTCCAACAGGCGCAAGGTAGTCCTGCGAAAACCCGCGGTCGGGTCCGAACAAGTTCTCGAACAGTTGACGGGCGCCATCGACGTCGAGGACCGAGCCGCCGTTGAACGGGTCCACGTATTGAATCGGCCGGTCCACGCGGTCTGGCTGACCGTATCCGACGAGGAAATGGCCGGGCATACCGACGCCGAACACCGGCAGGCCCAGACGTCGACCAACTTCCATGGCGACTACCGAGATCGAGATCGGAATTCCGATGCGACGTTCGAGGACGTCGGGAAGAAAAGAGTTCCGGACGTCGTGATAGTCGATGCCGTTGCCCGACAGTCCGATCTCGATCCACAGAAGGCGATGCCACGCATCGAAGCTGGGTGCATCACAACGGCTACTCAGTTCGTCGAGGGCCTCGAGAGTGCCGTCGACGTCGGACGGTGAAGTTACCGACTCACTTCGATGCGCCGCCAGGAGGGTCGCGGCGCGATCGAGCGCCGGGTTCTTCTGGGTCGGCCACTGGCCCACACATCGGGAAAACTCCCAATGCCACCAGGGCGCCGAGTCGGTTGGGTCGAGACGCATCCGTTCAGGCTTGCACGTTTACGCTCGCCGATGGGCAGATCGCGCGAAAGTCACAGCGCCCACACCACGGTCCGCTTCGGGCTGCGGCGCGAGAGGACTGGGCCTTGACCATGACGCCGCGTAGGCGCTGGAGCACGTCAGCGCCATAGCGTTCGCTCCAGACCATGGTGTCGTTGACGACCGCGTTCTGTTGTATGTATACGTATGAAACACGAATTCGTTCAGGGTCGCAACCCCACAGCCGAGAGGCCACGAGTCCGTACACGTCGAGCTGGGTTCGTGCCCCGGGATCAACCACCGTTGGTGGTTGCCCGGTCTTCCAGTCGACGATGTGCACGAGATCGTCGTGGGCAAAGACGGCATCGATGCGACCTCGGATTCGGGTCTGCCAGGCCGAATCGGCTTCGAACAGATCCAGGTCGAATGCGGTTTCCACACCGAGCACGGTTGCGGAACTCCATGGCGAGTTCGCAACGGCTGCGACGAGTTGTTCAGTCGTGGCGATGATGTGGTGGCCGCCACGATCGTCGAACACAGGCTCGTCGGGGTTGTCCTCTGGCATGTGTTCGTCGTCGCCCGCGAGAACCGGGGACGTCGCCCGTGTCGTCATCATCCGGTTCGCGAAATGGGCCTCCAGCTCGGCGTGGACCGTCGTCCCGAAGGCGGCCGACCGTCGATGCGGGCGCGGGAGGCGGTGGACCGACGACCAGAGATATTGCTGGGGACATCGTTCGAGTGCGGCAAGCTCCGTCGCCGAAATGGTCGATATCCGTTCGATGTGGTCCGCTCCCGAAGGTGCGCTCGCTTCGGTCGACGTTGCACCGAAACCCTCCAAAAGGCTGGACTGCTCCGTAGGTGTGCGCCGCCCACGGGTCGTTCCCGGTCGGCTCGACCTCGGCGACGCGGCGTCCGCCGATCGCTGTGATTCTTCAGCCTGAAGCGCGGCGGCCACCCGTCGGCGACGTCGAGCGATCTCGGGGTTTTCCCCGGACGGCTCAACACGCGGAAGGTGTTCGGTCACCTGTTCAGACAGTGAACACATCAGTGTGTAGAACGTCGAAACCCCTTGAGGTTCAGCAGCGCCGGGATACCACTGCGCAGCAGTACAGAAGAGGTGCTTCTTCGCTCGAGTGATGGCAACGTAGAGGAGCCGCAGCTCTTCATCTGTGCGCATACGAATGGCGCGCTCTTTGAAGGCGGCAACCTGCAGCTTTGTGCGGGGTGGTTCGGTGAACCCATCGTTGTCGGTACGCAGCCACAGCGGGAGCACTTCCGTTTGGGTGACACCGTTCTCGGCCAGTCGGTCGTCGGGGAAGATCCGGCTCGATTTCGATCCGGAGAGTCCGGCCAGAACGACGTTGTCGAACTCCAGGCCCTTGGCCTGGTGGATACTCATGATTCGGACCGAGTTCGAGTCGGTAGACGACGCCTCGGACGGCTCGTCCTCGGAGTCAGCGATCAGCGAAAGATATTGCACGAACGACGCAACGGAGGGTGGTCCGGTCAGCGGGGAAAACTGATCAGCCACGTCGAGAAATCGAAGCAGGTTCTCCGCACCAACGTCGTCGACGCGGTCGAAGAGCCGTTCCATGTCGATGATCACGTCGAGGAGTTCCACGAGTGAACATTCGGCGCTGCGTCGACGAATGAATCGAGCGTCGGTTTGGAATGCCTTCAGACGAGTCCATGCTTCGGGCGAGAGGTGGGCAACGCTGTCGACATCGTCGAGTGCGGCGAGAAGATTGACCGGGGGATGAGCGACGTCGGGGGCCGCGGCTCGGGCCAGTCGTGATGCATGCTGGGAGAGCACCGCGAGGTCGCTAAGCCCGATGTTTCGCAGCGGAGAACGAAGGAGTCTGAGGACCGCGACATTCGGGCCGTCGAGGGCGAGTACTTCAAGCCACGCGACAACGTCGACCACTTCCGGGCGTAGGAGCAGACCGCCGATGCCGACGATCTCGACGGGAATTCCGCGGGCGGCGATGGCCTCGGCGATGGCCGGAAAGATCTTTCGTTTTCGTCCGAGGACCACGGTTTGTGACCATGGCGCGCCGCGGGCCGCGACCCAGTCGGCAATTCGTACGGCTTCGTCCACGTCGTCTTGGCCGACCACCGCTTCGATGGTGTCGGGCTCGGCGTTCGTTCGTGGCTGCAACACTTTCGGCAGGGAGTTGGCCACGCGATCTGCGATGGAGTTGGCCACCGCGACAATGCGGGGTCCGGACCGATAGTTGGTCGTGAGGGTCGCCTCGACGTGTCCTCCCACGACGTTTCCTTCGGCAACCGAAGCCGTCGTGTCGAACCGCTCGTTTTCCGTCCGAGGAAGGGCAAAGTGATTCGGGAAGTCGAGGATGTTCTGAATATGCGCGCCCCGAAACGCGTAGATGGACTGCATGTCGTCACCCACGACGGTGACGGGGGACCCGGCAGGATAAATCAACTGTAAGAGGCGTCGCTGGGCAAAATTCGTGTCTTGGTACTCGTCGAGCAACACAATGGGATGACGATCGAGGAGTTCCTCACAACGCGACGTGTTCGACTCGAGAACCCGAACAGCGAGCGCAATCTGGTCGCCGAAGTCGATGGCGTTGTGTCGACGTTTGGCCTGGGCGAACACCAGGGCGAGCCGGGCCAGATCCTTGCGTCCGCTCGCACCTTTCACGGCTTCTGGAGCGATCGTTCGGTCTGCCTCGATACGTTCGCAATCGGCGATCACCGCTTCCAGGCTCACCAGATGGTCGGCGCACTGTGACGCGAGACGAATCGCTGCGGCGACGAGGTTCGCGACCCGTCCGACCTTTCGCGTGTCGAGGGTGACCTCGTTGAGCGCGTCGTAGAGCAAACCAAAGGAGTTTGCCCGGTCGATGAGTTTGGGTGCCGCACTGAAACCCAACTCCAGTGCGTAGTTGGAGACGATGCTGGCGCCGAAGCCGTGATACGTAGCAACGGTCACGTCGAGCCCGCCGCCCACTTCCTCGGCAATTCTTCGGCGGAGGTTCTCCGCAGCCTTGTTGGAGAACGTCAAGCCGAGGATCTGATCCGGTCGGAACCCACGCTCGACGAACGCACGCACGCGATGTGCCATGACTGTTGTCTTGCCGCTTCCCGCACCCGCATTGATCCGCAGGGGCCGACTCGGCGCGTGGATCGCTTCCTGCTGTTGTGCGTCGATGACCAGGGGAGCCGACGACGGCGGTGTCATTTGTCGACCCCGGCCGGTTTGCGACGGACACCAACGGGATTTGGTATGTGTACGAACCTTCCCTCGGGTTGCGTGGGACACACCCGTCCGAATGAGCAGTACTCACACGAGGCCTCGGCCGACGGCTGATGCTCGCCCGATGCGATCCGGGCCAACGTGTCAAGAATGATCTCAGTCCACTGTTCCTCGAGCTGCGGATGCACCCGTTGTGGATCGAGTCGGTCTTCCTTCAGAAAGTAGAGCGCAAGCTCGCGCGGCTCACCGACCTCGACGAGTTCGGGATCGTGTTTCGCGGCGAGGTAGTACACGCCGAGCTGCAGGCTTTCCTCGCCGGCGTTTCGTTTGGATTTGCCGGTCTTGTAGTCGATGATCGAAAGCCCACGGTTCGATTCGGTCTCGGTCTCGCTCGCCGACGCCGGAAGCACGTCGATGCGATCAATCTTGCCGGTCAGGGTGTAGTCGCCCAATGGAATCGAGAACGGTCGCTCCACGGAATGAACGTTCGACGCAACCTCCGATTCGCGCTGGAGGACGTTGTCGAGCATGGACAGGATCGCCGCACGGTACTCCGACGCCTGTGCGAGGTAGTCGAAGTCGTCATCGGACCAACGGCGCTCGAAGATCTCGCGAAGACGTTCGGGCGAGCGGTCGGCGTTTGTCGGATCGAAGAAGGCCTCCAGAACGTCGTGGGTGATGTTGCCGACCATTGCCTGGGCTCCGCTACCGGTCGCGATGTTGAGGACATATTTGTACGTGTACTCCAGCGGGCAGTTTCGGAACGTATCGAGCGAAGATGCCGAGGCCCGTACACGACGTTCGTCCCAAAACCCACGCTCGTTGCGCGTTGTCGCGAGTGACTGAACCGATCGGCGATTGGTGGTGTCGAACGCGGCGGGTCGAGTGTCGAGTTCTTCGATGAATCGGCTCGGCAGGACACCTGGCTCCGGGGCGCTGACGGCGAGCGCATGGACTTCGCCTCGGGCGAGGAGGTTCTCGGTCCGTCGTCGAGACTCGACGAGTGCCAAATGATGTCGCTCGTTCTGGTCGGGCACGTCGGGGCCGCCGAGAAGATCCGGGTCGAAGTAGTCGATGGGTCGCGGCTGGGGAGGACGCACGCCCTCTTCGAATCCCGTGACGAAAACGATCGGCCACCGGCGTCCGCGGGCCTCGGTGTCGGTGACGATCTCGAGGCCGCCGGTGGTTCTGAAGTACCGGCGGCGAGCTCGGTCTACTGCTTCGACTGCGGAGAACCCCTGGTCGATCGATCGCCGTGTTTCGAGATGCAATGCGCGCAGAGCTTCGGTTCGAGGCGCACGTGTGCGCGGTTGCGTGGCGGGTTCATCCGACGTGCCGATCTGTAGGATTCGCGGTGCGAGCTCCTTCCACAGGGAGAAGATCATCGACGCCGCATCGGGGTTGTTCGCAGGGGACCACGGTGGCTCCGCGATCCCAAGTGCACGTATGGATTCCGGCCATGGCGAGGACGTGAGGATCGATAGAGCTGCATCGGCTACGGCTGACGCGACAGGATCGTTGGTGATCAATTCGTTTCGACTCACCCGCAGTTGACGACGGGCGCAGGCCAGCGCGATGCTGCGGCCGGTATCTCTCCCTATCTGGCCCGGAGGGACGATGATGGCGATCTGGTCGGCGCCGAATCCCTGATCAAGGAACTTCGTTACTTCGGCGACGATCGCCGCACCTCGGAGGGAGCGGTGACGGACGTGGATTGCCTCCACCGATTTTTCTCGTCGGTCTGCCTTGACCGCGGGAGGCAGAACGAAATCCGCGTCGACCTGGAACCGTCGATCGGCTGCGGCCAGCCAGGGTGACCCGGCGGGGCCATCCCAGTGCGGACCATCCAGATTCCCGGCAACGACCAGAGAGGAGACGCGGGAAGCGCTGTTCCCCGAGCCGGTGGTGCCCGGTCCGACAAATCCGGCCAACGTCAGACCAAGTCGGTAGTGGGCGAATGTGGCGCTCTCGAAGTCATCGAGTACGACGTGTGGGTAGCTGCTTCGCCAGCGCGCGACATCGGATCGCAACGCATACGTGGCCTCGATCAACAAGGTGCTGGGGTCGATCAGGGAACGTTCCGCGCAGTAGCGCGAGAACTGTTCGGAGATGTCGTGGAGTTCGGCCCAACGCTGCGCAACGCCGGCGGCGAGCGCGTGCGTTGCGAGTTCCTCGGCGCCGAGCCATGACTCCACGTAGGCCCTCCGCGCACCGATGAACCTTTGGGTGACCGCTGAATCAACTGGCAGGCCGAGGAGTGCGCCGAGGATCTCTTCCTCGGTGGTGCGGTTGATGACGTGCCGATCGCCGCCGTGGCCGAAGTACACCGCAGACGCAAACGATTGCCATGAATGCACTGAGGTATCCGCATCGCCGAGCGTGGCCGCCGAGGACGCCGCGGTGCGAACGTGCGCGACCGCGGACGGTGCCGCAACGAACAGCGTTGCCTCGCCTCGTGCGGCGAGGCGCTTGGCCCTCGCCAGCAGAGCAGATGTCTTCCCGGCACCTGTAGGGCCGGTCACTCGAGCGCGAATGCCATCGAACCCCACGACAGCGTCGAATGCGTCGATACCCGTTGGGTCGGCCGAGTTGTGCGAGGCATCGGGGGACGACTGGGCGTTCATGACGCTGTCGACGTTAACAACCCTGTGTGACACCCGAGCAGGAGCTCAGTGGATGTTGAAATACGCGACGCCGTTTTCGTCGTAGCGCTTGTCCGCCCGGCCGTTCACGGCCAAATGCTCTAAGTGCGCATACGTTTCGCTTTCCGCCATCGAACCCCACACTTCCTGTCGAAACAAATAGTGGCTGTACTCGGTGACGTTGGTCTCGCCGACTGCCTGGGAGACCCGCGCCAGTACTCGGAGGCGCTCGGCGTGATGCTCCTTGATGTCTTCGACGCGCTGCACGACGTCGTCGAAAGGATGGCCGTGGGCGGGCAGGACCTTCTTCACATCGGGGAGGGCTGCGCAACGATCGAGCGAGGCAAAGAACGAACCGTGCGGATCTCGCCCTGTCGCGATACCGCTGATGTGGGGGGTGATCGTCGGAAGAATGTGATCACCCGAGATGAGGGTCCCATGCTCTGCGTCGAACAGACACAGATGATCGAGCGTGTGGCCGGGGGTGTGCACAGCGAACCACTCACGGTTGCCGAGGTTGATCACTTCCTTGTTCTTCACGCGGCGTCGTGGCGTTGGATACGCCCATCCGTTGTCGGCGAGGAACTCCGTGCCTTTGCGTGCTTTGGCCGACATCTGGCGGCGCGGATCCCAGTTCTCCGTGCCCCACGGCGTCCTCATGCCGAACATCTGCAGCTTGTCGGCGTCGGGCAAACGCTCCTGATCGACGTCGGAATGGACGTGGTCAAGATCGTTGCAGTCGGCGAGGTGGCAGACGTGAAAGGGCTTGTACATCAACTGGAACGCCGAATGCGTGACGATTTCGGCGTCGGCCTCCTCGGCGAGTTTTCCGGCGTTGCCGAAGTGATCGGGATGACTATGGGTGATCAATATCGAATGAATGCGGCTCTTCGGAATACCGGCGCTCTTCAGGCGCGTCATCAAGCTCTTCCAAGAGGGCTTCCCGGGAAGCCCCGGGTCGACGATCGCGAAGCCGTCATCATCTTCGATCGCGTAACAGTTGATGTGGGCCAGGCCCGGCAGTTCGATCGCAAGTTGCATCCGCAACACGCCCGGTGCAACTTCGGAAACGATCTCGCTTGCCGGCTGCTTCTCCTGCCGCAGTGGGGGAGTGGTTTCGAGAGGAGAAGCGGTCATTGCAACGAGCGTAGAAGGCCGATCGTTTCGAAACGCAATCCTCGTCGCCAACGTCGCCGGTAGCTCCGGAGGTCGCGTCGTAAGCCACGGAGCTTTGACCTGGCCCAATCTCGCCGTTTTGCGGTCTCACCGTGACGTGCGCCACTCTGGAGATATGAAGCTCTCGATCATGCTCAACTACGCCGGTGATGTGAAGACCACCGCGGATGAACTTTCGCTCCTCGAGAAGGCCGGTCTCGATTGCGTGTGGGTCGCCGAGGCGTACAGCTTCGATGCCATCTCGATGATGGGGTATCTCGCGGCCAAGACGGAGCGGGTCGAGATCGGTTCGGCGATCGTCAATGTGTACTCCCGAACCGCCACGTTGATGGCGATGACGTTCGCAGGGCTCGACTACGTGAGCAACGGTCGAATCATCTGCGGTCTCGGCGCTTCGGGTCCCCAGGTGATCGAGGGATTCCATGGTGTTGCCTACGAAAAGCCGATGCAACGCATCAAGGACTATATGGAGGTGTGCCGTCGAACGTGGAAGCGTGAAGTCATCGACTTCCATTCGCCCACCGTCGATATCCCGCTTCCAGCCGGACAGGGCACCGGTTTGGGAAAGCCCCTGAAGCTGATCAACCACCCCGTTCGCTCCTCGATCCCGCTGTGGTGGGCGTCGTTGAAGGGAAAGAGCGTCGAAGCGACCGCCGAAGTCGCCGATGGTTGGATCCCCGTGTTCTACATTCCCGAGAAAGCCGATCTGGTCTGGGGCGACGCCCTGTCGCTCGGGATGAAGAAGCGATCGCCGGATCTTGGACCTCTCCAGATCCTGGCCGGTGGTGCCGTCAAGATCACCGAAGACCAAACGGTCATTCAGAAGGTGCTCGACTCCGGGCGGCCCACTGCAGCGCTCTACGTGGGCGGCATGGGGGCGCGAGGGAAGAACTTCTACAACGACATCATGAGCTCCTACGGCTGGGAGGGCGAGGCCAAGCAAATCCAGGACCTCTACCTCGAGGGCAAAAAGGAAGAGGCCGCCGCAGCCATTCCAAACGACTACCTTTCGGCCGCGTCGTTGGTCGGTCCGCTCGGTCACGTGAAGGAGCGCCTTGCCGCCTTTCAGGAGGCTGGCGTGACGCATCTCCAAATGAGTCTGAGCGGATCTTTGGAAGAGCGAGTGCGCACAATAGAGACGATGCGCACACTTGCGGACGAGATTTAGCCAGGATTTTCGCTTATCTCGATTTACTTCACCAGAACATCACTTCTGTGATTGACGTCACATCAAGCGGTCGCTAGGTTCGGAGATAGAGTAACGCGGTGACATCGGTCACGGCCGTTCTCGTCATGTAGGACAGCATCATCCAAACAAGCAACACCCAAGCATCACCAAGCAACACCTAATCCAAGCATCAGCCACGCAACATTCGAGCAACACCCAAGCATCACCCAAGCATCACCCAATCCAGCATCACCCAATCCAAGCATCACGAAGTGCCCCAGTGCCGAGTCGTTCGTCGACGGAAAGCTCCCGCTGGTCCTTCCCACACCATCATCCCAGGGGGACATTGCATGAAGAATCGCAAACTCGTTGCGTGCGTCATCGCTGCTGGTCTGGTTGCCTCAGTGGCAGCCTCGACCTCAGCCGGCGCCGCAACCAAGACCACCAAGAAAAAGAAGGCCGTCGCCAAGAAGCCGACCAAGCCGGCAACCGCCACCACCGCAGCGCCGACCACGGCCGCCGCTCCCGCCCCTGCTGCAGCTGCCAAGACCGGCGGCAAGATCGTGTTCGGCACCGAGGCTGAATCCTCCGAGGGTTGGCTCCCGCCGTCGTCGCAGTGGGCCGTGTCCGGCCAACAGGTCAGCTATGCCGTATTCGAACGGCTCATGGGCATCAACGAAAAGGGTCAGGTCGTTCCATGGCTCGCCGAGTCCATGACACCGTCGAGTGATTACAAGACCTGGACCATCAAAATCCGACCCGGCATCAAGTTCCACAACGGCGAGGCGTGGGACGCCGACGCCGCCGTGATCAACCTCAAGGCCCTCGCCTGCGGTTCAATCACGAACACGGCACTCCTCCTTCTCAACGCAGGCACGCTCGCATGTGCAGGCAAAGCTCCGCTGAACATCTCAGCGTCCGGCCCGATGACAGTAACCGTCGGCCTGTACGGTGCGTGGGTTTCCTTTCCGGCATACATGACCGGTCAACCTGGCACCATTGCAGCACCGGCGCAGATCAAGGCCAACGATCGGAATTCGCCGATCGGGACCGGTCCATTCAAGTTCAAGGAATGGCAGGTTGGCGTGAAGACGGTATTCGTAAAGAACGAAAACTACTGGCGCAAGGGCCTCCCCAAGCTCGACGAGATCGAATTCCGACCGATCACCGACGAATCGGCACGCCTCGCCGCCCTGCAATCAGGTCAGATCGACATCACCCACACTTCCAACATGTTGACGATGCGTGAGCTCGACGAACTGGCGGCGGCGAAGAAGATTCAGTTGCAGAAGAGCACCGACTTCGGCGAGGTGTCCTACGACATGTTGAACGTGGCGGTTGCCCCGTTCAACAATCAGAACTGCCGACTTGCCGCTGCATACGGTCAAGACACCGCAACGCTGATCAAGCTCCGTGCACCAGGTTCGATCCAGGCCGACGGTCCGTACCCCAAGGGTGCCCTCGGGTATCTTCCTGACGCGGGATATCCGCAGTTCAACGTGGCCAAAGCGCAGGAATTCTTTGCCAAGTGCAAGGCTGCCCTCGGCGGCGGTGATGTCGAGTTCACCCTCGGCACAACGACGGTTCCCGACAACATCGAGACTGCAGCAATCCAGAAGCAGATGATGGAAAAGGTCGGCTTCAAGGTCAAGACCGTGAACATCGAACAGCAGAAGTACATCGGCACGGCCCTCGTTGGTGCGTTCCAGTGGTTCCAGTGGCGCAACCATGGTGGGGTTGATCCCGATCAGCAGCGCATCTGGTGGCACACCGAGACCTCGGCACCGGGTGCCGACGGCAAGCCGACGATTGACGGCAAGACACTTGCCCTGAACTTCGGTCGCATCCAAGACGGTCAGATCGACGCTGCCCTCAACCAGATCCGCACGAACTCCGATCCTGCAGTTCGCAAGAAGGCCTCTGAAGCAATCAACCAGCAATTCGCTGAGCAGGGCTACAACCTGTGGCGCTGGCGCACCACCTGGGGCCTCGCGATGGGCACCAAGGTCGGCGGATTCGGCGATGTCACCACAGTTGGTGGCGAGCCCGGACCGAACCTGCCGTCCGGTCATTTTGGTGGCGTGGCGTTTCTTACCAAAGGCTGAGCTTCCTGCCTTTCTGATTTGAACGGGGGCGGGGGTCACCCCCCGCCCCCGTTGTCCATTCCCTTGCGAACAAGTCTGGTTCTGAACCTGTGAAGCGTTACCTTTTACGAAAGCTTGGACAGCTGCCGATCCTCTTGGTGTTCGTCACGGCCATGGTCTATTTCCCGATGCGCCTCTTCGGAGGTAGCAGCGAAGAGATTGTTCGTGGCATCCTCAGCCTGAACTACTCCGAAGAGGGAGCCCGCCAGCTTACGAAAGAGTTGTCACTCGACAAGTCCGTGCCCGTTGGATACGTGGATTGGGTATCGAAGGCATTTCGTGGCAATTTCGGCCAGTCCTACGCACAACGGCGGCCCGTGTCCTCAATTCTGAGCGAGGTATTTCCTTCTTCGCTGCAGTTGATGGTCATGACGTTGACCATCACCCTTGCCCTCAGCATCCCGCTGGCCGTGTTTTCGGCCTACCGCCCGGGCTCACGACGTGAGCGTGCGATCAACGGATTTTCCTTCGCCAGCCTTTCGACGCCGGGTTTCGTTGTCGCCATTCTTCTCGTGTTCTTTGTCGCCCTTGGGACCAACATCGGCGGAGCGCAAGTGATCCCGAAAGGCAAATTCCCGACCATCTCCGACAACGTGGGGCTGTTCGAGAAGCCGTTCACAAGCATTCACCAAATGCTGCTTCCTGCGTTTGCCCTGGCGATCGGCCAGTTGGCCAACTTCATGCGGATCTTACGTACCGATATGTTGAACACGCTTCAGGAGGACTTTGTCACCCTGGCGAAGTCCAAGGGTCTGTCAGATCGCTACATCCTCTGGCGACACGCACTTCGCCCATCGAGTTTTACCCTCGTTACTGTCGCTGGCATCGCTGTGGGAACGCTGATCGGAAACGCGCTGATCATCGAGCAGATCTTCAATATCAACGGCCTTGGGTCCACGGTGATCCGGGCCGTCTTCTCCCGCGATGTGCCCCTCGTTCTCGGGGGAGTGACCGTCATCGCTACAGTGTTCGTGATCGCGACCACCGTTGTCGACCTGCTGTACGGCGTTATCGATCCACGGGTGCGCGCCGCCCGTTCCCTTTCGTGAGGTTCCTGTGGCAATCGTAAGCGAACAGATCATTCCAGCAAAGACTGCCCAGGACCAGGCTTCGGAGACCGCAATGAAGGCCTCGAAGGCGGGGCGGTCATTTGGCAGGTTCTTCTGGTTCTGCTCGGCATGGATCGGAATGATTGTGGTGTTTGCCGTGCTTGGAAAGTTTCTCCCCTGGGCGAAGAAGGATCCCGACTATCTCATCGGCGGATACATTCAAGGAACCGAACCCGGAAAGGGGTGGAAAGACACCTTCTCGATGAACCACATCCTGGGCACCGACGAAAACGGCAACGACCTGCTCGCCGGTATCACGTTAGGAGCACGTAACTCCCTGACGATCGCGTTTGCCACCGTGTTGCTCGGTTTTCTGTTCGGCGGCGGTTTGGGCATGATCTCCGGTTACGCCCGTGGCAAAGCCGACACGGTGCTGTCATTCCTGGCCACCGCCTTGCAAAGCTTCCCGCCGCTGTTGTTTATTCTTCTCTTTCTCTCCGTAACCACGAAGACGACTGACGGCGTGGCCGAGGGACTCAACACGAACGTGTGGAAGCTCAGCTTCTCCCTGGCCGTTCTCTCCATACCGTCGCTCTTTCGAATCGTCCGGGCCAGCACTATGCTGTTCGCCAACCGAGAGTTTGTGGTCGCGGCCCGATCAATGGGCGCGAAACGGGGTCGCATCTTGCTCCGAGAGATTTTCCCCAACGTGGCAAAACCTATGTTGGCATATGGATTGGTCGCTGCCGGGTCGGTCATGGTTATCGAAGGCGCGCTGAGCTATCTCGGCGTCGGCGTGGGTGACAAGGCCGCGTGGGGAAAGATGATCCAGTCGGGGTCCGGCTTCTCGGGAATCAAACGCAGCCCGCACGTTGCCTTCGTACCAATGTTCTTCCTCTTCATGACGGTGCTCGCCTTCAACTACATCGGTGACCAGGTTCGAGCCCGTCTCGAAGTAAAGCAGGCAGGAATCTAAATGGCACTCCTCGAAGTGACCGACCTGGTCACTCATTTCCAGACCGATCGTGGCCTCGTGCAGGCAGTAAACGGCGTCACGTTTTCACTCGAAGAGGGCAAGACTCTAGGCGTGGTGGGTGAGTCGGGCTCCGGAAAGTCGGTTCTGTCTCGTTCGATCATGAACCTGCTGCCCCGCCACCGTGTCGTGCGAGGGGGAAGCGTGACCTTCGACGGGGTGGTCACGTCGGCGCTGAGTTCCTCGGAGAGCCGCAAACTCTACGGGGCGGGCATGGCCATGATCTTCCAGGATCCCATGACCTCACTCAACCCGGTCGTGAAGATCGGGCGTCAACTCACCGAAGGGCTTCGCCTTCACTTCGACATGGACAAGAAGTTTGCGCTCGACACCGCCGAGGAACTGTTGCGCTCGGTCGGTATTCCCGAGCCTCGCAAACGCCTGAGTCAGTACCCGTTCGAAATGTCGGGCGGCATGCGCCAACGCATCGTTATCGCGATCGCTCTGGCCTGTGGGCCGAAGCTGCTGTTCGCCGATGAGCCCACAACTGCCCTCGACGTAACGGTTCAAAAGACGATTCTGAACCTTTTGGCTGAACAGCAACAACAGCGTCGGATGGCGATGGTACTGGTCACTCACGACCTCGGCGTCGTCGCCGGACGCACCGACGAGATCATGGTGATGTACGCCGGGCAAGCCGTGGAAAGGGCACCAACCCCAAAGCTTTTTGCGAACATGAAGCACCCGTACACAGAAGCGTTGCTGAAGAGCATTCCAAAGCTGGCCGATCCAAGCCATACCCGGCTGGAGTCCATTCCCGGGCGTCCACCGAACCTGATCTCGCCTCCCACAGGTTGTCGTTTCGCTCCCCGCTGCAGCTACGCCGACGCAACGTGCCATGCCGAACTTCCGCCGCTCATCGCCGACCCGAACGACCCCGAACACTTCTACCGGTGTTGGAAACCGGTATCCATTACGTCCCGTACGAACCAAACACTTGTAGGAACCCACTAATGGCTGGATCTGGAAAAGCGCACCTTCGGCCAAAGGGCGAGGCGCTTCTGACAATCGAGGATCTCGTTGTCGAATTTCCCGTCGGCCGAACGGGTCTGCGTGTCCACGCAGTTTCGGGTATCTCCTTCGACGTTCTCGAGGGTGAAACGCTCGGTTTGGTGGGGGAATCCGGCTGCGGCAAATCCACCACCGGAAAAGCCATCATGCAGATCCCCAAGCCCACGGGTGGGTCCGTGATGCTCGACGGATCGGAGCTCACCGACCTCGACGGAGAAGACCTTCGCGCCGTCCGGCCGAAGATGCAGATGATCTTTCAAGACCCGATCAGCTCGCTCAATCCTCGTCGCAAAATCGTCGATATCGTCCGCGAGCCACTGCAGATATGGGGCGTGGGTTCCAAAGAGGAACAGGTTGTCAAGGTCCGCAAAGTGCTCGACACCGTCGGTATCGACGTCGATCAAGCGGGAACACGCAAACCACACGAATTTTCCGGTGGGCAATGCCAGCGCATCTGTATCGCCCGAGCCGTCGTCATGGAACCGAAAGTCATCATTTGCGATGAGCCGGTGTCGGCCCTCGACGTATCGGTCCAGGCCCAGATCTTGAACCTCCTCGAAGACATGAAGAAGGAGTACGGACTCACACTCATCTTCATCGCTCACGACTTGGCGGTTGTAAAGAATGTCAGCGATCGCGTCGTTGTGATGTACCTCGGGAAGGTGTGCGAAGTCGGTCCGCCCGACCTTCTTTATGCCCATCCGGCCCATCACTACACCCGTGCGCTTATCGATTCCATTCCGGAGCCCGATCCGACAATTAAGCCCACGGCAACTGACGCGCTCGAAGGGGACCTTCCTTCGCCGGTACTCCCGCCGAGTGGTTGTCGATTCCGAACCCGGTGCCCTGCTGCGAGCGAGTTATGTTCCAGCGAGGAGCCAATCCTGCGAGAAGTAACCCCGGGTACGAACCACTTTGTGGCTTGCCACTTTCCCCGAGCGGTCGGCACCCTTGCGGCAGCGGGGACCGGCATCACCACGGCAGCCGCGGCCGGATGAGTTCGACGCCAGTCACGATCGGATCGGCGCC
>JANOWU010000114.1:0-47303 GCA_031418035.1 Acidimicrobiia bacterium | reverse complement strand
GAACATCGGAGTAGGAGCCCTGTCGACCATGAAGGGATTCAAGAAGCTCAACCTCAACAAGCTGATCGAATCATATGCGCGCGTAGTACGTGGACCCTGGGGCCTCGGAAAGTTCATCGACAAACCACGGGCGTGGCGGTTGCCGATGAGCACGCAGAAGCGTCACGGTGTGGGATGGCTTGCGATCGGCGATGCAGCCGGTCTGGTGAACCCGATGAACGGTGAAGGTATCGACTACGGCCTGGAATCAGGAATCTTGGCCGCTGATGCGTTTCTCCGCAGCCCGACGTCGGCACCGTGGGAGTACGACCGAGAAGTCGGCGCCCGCTTCGATTCGTTCCTGCGAACTGGCCGCCGGTTCAGTTTCGTGATCGGCCATCCGTTTCTCCTTCGCAGCGGCCTGAAGCTGGCGGTCGGGACACAGGTCGCCGCCGACCTCACACTCGCGGTGATGGGAAACCTCATCGACTCCGACACACCCGGCGCCTCGGGGCGGGTACTGCGAATCGCCGACAGAGTCCTCGGCGTTGTCGATCCGGTTCTGCGCAAAACCCGGGCCACGGCCTAGTCCAAGAAAACGATGGTCGTTCGAGAAACAATGGTCAAGGTCCTGTCCGTTCTGCTGGCCGCCGGTGGAGGCTCAAGGTATCGAGCATCGCTCGGTGCGGCTCACCACGACAGCCGTGACAGCCGTGACAGCCGTGACAGCCGTGACAGCCACGACAGCCGTGACAGCCGTGACAGCCGTGACAGCCGTGACAGCATCGCGTCGACCCATAAGCTCTTGGCGCTCGGTCCCGATGGGCGCACGGTGTTCGAGCATTCGTTTCAGGCGATGCGGCTCGGATCAGGCGACGCGGCGATGGCCGTCGTGTCAGGGGCCATCGAGTTGCCATCGTTTGCGGGGGCCACACTGCTCCACAATCCACGCTGGGCTGAGGGTCAGTCGACCTCTCTTTGGAAAGCGATCGACTTTGCCGAGTCTCTCGACTTTGATGCGATCGTCGTGGGACTCGCTGATCAACCAGGGATCGGGCCCTCCGACTGGGCCGACGTCCGCAATGCGATGGTGGAGGGTGCGTCCATCGCCGTTGGAACCTACGACGGCCAACGTCGCAACCCCGTCGGGTTGGCGCGATCGATCTGGCCCCTGGTTCCCACTGACGCTGACGAGGGGGCTCGGGGCGTCATACGCGCACATCCTCACCTTGTGACCGAAGTACCGTGTAGCGGTAACTCCGAAGATATTGACTCCGTAGAGGATCTACTCCAATGGCACTTGAGCTGACCAACGAATTTTTTGTTCCCGTTTCGATTGACCGGGCGTGGCAGGTGCTCACCGACGTCGAGCGGATCGCCCCGTGCATGCCCGGTGCCCAACTCGAAGAGATCGAGGGCAACGAGTACCGCGGGTCGGTCAAGATCAAGGTTGGTCCGATCTCGGCTCAGTACAAGGGAGCGGCAACCTTTCTCGAACAAGACGACGTTCGCAAGGTTGCGAAGCTCAAAGGCGAGGGACGCGATTCGAAGGGCCAGGGCAATGCTTCGGTCATCGTGACCATGTCGCTCGTCGAGCAGTCGCCGACGTCGACGAAGGTCACGATCCACAACGAACTCTCGATCTCCGGGAAGGTCGCGCAGTTCGCTCGCATGAACGTGGTGACGGAGATCTCGAACAAACTCCTCGGCCAGTTCGTCGACTGCCTCGAACACAATGTCCTCGCAAACCCGGAGCAGACCATTGCCGAGGTCGCGTCGGCGTCGGCAGCCGTAGCTGCGAGTGCCGGGGTTGGAGCAGCGGGCAGCGCGGCCGTGGCCGATGCGGTCACTGCGACAGCAGACGTGGCCGGTACAGCGTCGGGTAAGTCCGCGAAGCCGACGGAGCCCGTGAAGCCTGGCGTTCGCAAGATCGAGTACAAAGAGGCTGAACCGGTTGACTTGTTGGAGACCGCGGGTTCCCCGATCCTGAAGCGAGCAGCACCGATCGCCGCGATCGTCTTCCTTCTGCTGTGGCTGTTGCGTCGCTCCCGGAAGTGATCACCCCGGCGCTGCCCGCCGACCGAGAAGCCGTCGCGCAGCTGCTCGGCCGCGCTCCAAAAGCGGCGTTCGAGGTTGTGGTCCGGGCCGCCGACGGAACACCGGTGGTCACTCGAAACGCGCCGTTCGAAGACGACGGGACGCCCATGCCAACTCGCTACTGGTTGTTGCCCTCCTCGCGCGCCGCCCGGGCGATCGGGCGTTTGGAGTCCTCGGGTGGGGTGCGCCGGGCAGAAGAAGAGATTCCTGCCGACGCGATCGCTGATGCCCACAGATCCTATGCGCACGAACGAAATGCTGACATTCCTGAAGGGTGGGCCGGGCCCCGACCGGCAGGGGGTGTCGGTGGCACGAGAAGGGGCCTCAAGTGCCTTCACGCGCATTATGCCTTCTGGCTTTCGGGCGCCGACGACGCCGTTGGCGAATGGGTCTGGCACCAGCTGACCGACGATGAACGCGACGATCGAGTGCATCGGAGTTCTCGGTGAACGACACAGTGGGCCCATTCGCAGCTATTGATCTCGGAACGAACTCAACCCGCGTTCTGGTGTCGTTTCCCGATGGTTCACGTCAATCATTCCGTCGAACGACAGTCACCGGCCTCGGTCGGGGAGTCGACGCTCAACGTCTGCTTCGCACCGACTCCATAGAGCGAACACTTGAATGTCTGCGCGCCTATAAAACGGACCTCACCGACATGGGTCTGAAGTTCGACGAGGCATGCATCCGCGTCGTCGCGACGTCCGCAGCGCGTGATGCTGCGAACCGTGAAGAGTTCTTCGACGCGGCTCAGTCTGTACTCGGCATTCGCCCGCAACTTTTGAGTGGCGTCGAAGAAGGGCGACTCTCGTTTGCGGGCGCCACGATCGGCCTGACGGCCCGGCGTTCTCCATTCGGTGAAGCCGAATTCGACATGGTCCTCGACATCGGTGGTGGCTCAACGGAGTTTGTCGTGGGGATTCCTGGGGAGGAGCCGATTGGGGCGATCTCGACCGACGCCGGGTGTGTGCGGTTCAGCGAGAAGTTCCTCACCGAACTTGATCCGCCTGGCCCCGAGGCGCTGAGCGGCGTCGTGACGGTCATGCGAGCACATATAGACGACGTGGACCGTGAGTTGCCCGAGGCAAGGAAGGCGACGCGTCTCATCGGTTTGGCTGGATCGATCACAACGGTCGCCGCGGTCGAAATTGGTCTGCATACATATGACCGGGAGCGGATCCACCACTTCGTGTTGACCCGAGCGGCGGCCGAGGATGTGTTCCGCACGCTTGCGACGGAGGCCAAGGCCGATCGAGCGTTCAACCCCGGCCTCCCGGCCGACCGCGTCGACACCATCGTCGCCGGAGCGGCGATTCTCGTTGCGGTGATGCGCCACTACAACTTCGACGAGTGCCTCGTCAGCGAAAACGACATCCTCGACGGGATCGTGGCGGCGTTACAACACGGGCGCGCGTAGTTCCCCGGTCGCCTGTTCGTAGGCGAACGCCAGATTGAGGAGGAGCGGTTCGTCCCAGGCCTGGCCGAAGAAGGAAAGCCCAACCGGCATGTGGCCGACCAAGCCCGAAGGAACAGTGATGTGCGGGTACCCGGCAACCGCGGCCGGCATCATCGAAAGCCCGTCGTGGAAGCTCCCATCACCGTTCAGGGTGTCGATCACGTGAGCCGGGCCATCGGTCGGGGTGACGATCGCATCAAGACGGTTCTTCTTCATCGTGCGGTCGATCTTGTCGCGAGTGACCGCAAAACTCTTGGAACGTGCCTGCAGGTACGCGGCGGTGCGAAGTGAGCCACACGCCTGCGCCGCGATGCACCACTCCTGGCCGAAGTGCGGCAACACCGCATCGGCGTGTTCGTTGTTGAACGCGATGACGTCAGCCATCGATGTGATCGTGGGGTGATTGCGACTCTTGAGGTACCGATTGAGATCGGCCTTGAACTCATATGTCAGGACCGTCAGCTCAGCCGATCGGCCATCACCACATCCGCCCAGATCGATGTCGTCCACCAGAACCGCTCCGAGATCACGAAGGATGCGAAGTGCACGTTCGAACTCGATGAGCACCTGTGGCTGGGTGCCGGCGAGCTGGCGCCCAACCCCGATCCTGGCGCCCTTCAGCGACCCGGGATCCAAAGGAATCGCGGATGCGAGGTGAGGTCGTGAAGCCTTTGTCGCAGAATCCGTCGGATCGACTCCGCGCAGTGCCGCAAAGACAAGTGCGGCATCGGCGACACAACGCGTCATCGGCCCTGCGGTGTCTTGGCTGTGTGCGATCGGGATAATGCCGCTGCGACTCAGCGAACCAAGTGTTGGTTTGAGTCCAACGATTCCGCACGCGCTTGCCGGCGAAGTGATCGACCCATCGGTTTCGGTGCCGATGGCCGCAACGGCGAAATCAGCGGCAATGGCCGCTCCTGAACCCGACGATGAGCCCGACGCCGTTCGTGCTCGGTCGTGGGGGTTGCGAGTCAGTCCGCCTCGGCTCGACCATCCACTGATGGATCGGTGCCCTCGAAAGTTTGCCCATTCGCTGAGGTTCGTCTTTCCGATGATCACCGCGCCGGCGGCGCGTAGCTGCGTCACGATGAATGCGTCGTTCTGGGCCGGCGCACCGGCAAGAGCCAGCGAACCGGCCGTCGTCTGCATCCGGTCCCCGGTGTCGATGTTGTCCTTGAGCAGAATCGGTATGCCGTGCAGCGGCCCGCGCCACTGACCCTCTTTTGCTTCGCGGTCTCGTTGCTTGGCGATCTTTCGAGCGTCGGGGTTGACCTCGATGACGCTGTTGATCGGTCGCTTTCCGGAGCCGTCGAGTTTGGCGATGCGCTCGAGGTAGAAGTCGACGGCGTCGGTGGCGGTTACCTCGCGACTTCGAAGGAGCTCGCCGAGCCCGTGAATGGACTGTCGTTCGAGGGTCGTCGATCGAGGTTTGCGCTTTGCGGCCATACCGCAGAATAGGGCAGGCGCCGCCGGTAGATCAGGTGACGGTGGTGGCGATCGCTGTTTGATAGGTCGTGGCGGCGACCTCGAGGGTTTGCGACGCGTCGACCGGTTTGGAGAACAAGAATCCCTGACCCTTGTCGCATCCGATCGAGCGAAGGGTGTCGGATGTGCCGATGTCTTCGATGCCTTCGGCAACTGTCTCCAGTCCGAGGGTCCGACCGATCTGCAGCACTGCGTCGAGGAACGCGCGTTCACCGTCGTTGGTGGCGAGTCGCGCGTCGAGAAATGACTTGTCGAGCTTGACGATATTGACCGGTAGCCGCTTCAGGTATCCGAGTGAGGAGTAGCCGGTGCCGAAGTCGTCGATCGCCAAAAGGCATCCCAGGTCGCGGAACTTCTGAAGCGTCTGTATCGTGCTGTCCGGATCAGCAAGCAGAAGGCTCTCGGTGATCTCGAGGACGAGTCGCGACGGGTCCAGACCGGTGCGCGTCAAGGCTGCTTGCACGTCACTGACGAGCGAAGGGTCGTCGAGCTGACGAGCGGAAAGGTTGATGTTCATGCGCAACGGTGCGGGGAGCTTCGCTGCGTGGGCCACCGCTTCGTCGAGGATCCAACGACCAATCTGAATGATCGTGCCGTTGTCTTCGGCCAGGGGAATGAAATCGACCGGCGAGACCAGTCCGTGCTCGGGGTGACGCCACCGAAGGAGCGACTCGAATCCTGAGACGGTTCCATCTCGGAGGGAAACAATGGGCTGGTACATCGCAACGAGCTGATTTCGGTCGACGGCATGATGCAGCTCGGTGGCCAACACCGCTCGATGCCGCGCCCGATGGTCCATCTCGTCGATATGAGTCTGGCTTCGGTCTCGGCCGTTCGCCTTGGCTATCGCGAGAGCCGTATCGGCTCGACGCAGGAGGTCCTCGACGTCACCGTTGCGCTTCGCGCCCGCGATACCAATGCTGACGGTTGCTCGGACTTCTTGGCCGTTGATCGTCAAGGGCATTCGACAGGACTCGAGCATGCGCTCGACGACGGATTCGAGCGATCGAGCGTCCGCGCCCGATACCAGTGCAGCGAACTCGTCGCCGCCAAGTCGCGCTACGGTGTCGCCTGGACGAACGCAAGCGCGCATACGACCAGCGATTGTCCTGAGCACCTCGTCGCCCGCCTCGTGGCCGAGGGCGTCGTTGATGATCTGGAACCGATCGATGTCGACGAGGAGCATCGCCACCGTGGTTGGCTCGGCCAGCGCCATCGTTGTGCGGTCTCGAAGCAGCGCGCGGTTGGCGAGTCCGGTCAGATCGTCCTGGAAGGTCTGCCTTCGCAGCTGTTCTGACAACTCTGTTTGTGTACTTACGTCATGCCATACCCAGGCGGTGCCCTCGAGTTCCTCCGGGCTGGAGCCCGTGAGCTCAACGGTGCGCACGCGACCATCGGTGTGTCTGAGCTTCACCATGATCGTTCGAGGACGTTTGGTTGTGCGGACGGACTCCAGCACCTCGTCGAACGCCTCTTTCGCGGAGTTCTCGATGTACAGGCGCGGGTCGGTTCCGATCAGCTCGCGTGCCGGCTTTCCGAAGAGGCTCGCCGCGGAATCGCTGACCTCGGTGAAGTGTCCGTCGGTACCCATGACGCTCAACACGTCGCTGGCGCCCTGCACGATGGCGCGGAATCGGGCGTCGCGCGATGCCTCGGCGGCCTTGATAGCCGCCCGACGCCGCGACGCCAAAATGACCCCCAGGCCTATCGCCGAGAACGTCGTGAGTGTCGGCAGAATGAGCCAGAGATCCCGATCCACGCGGCGCTGGGCATCGGGACCCAGGCGGTCGAGCCCGACCCGGAGGTCGGTCATCGCGATCTGAAGGTTCAAGAAGGCTGGCACGACACGATTCGAGGAGATGTCCGCCGCAAGTTCGGGGTTTGCGTAGATCATCGCGACCTGTTGTTGTGCGGCTGCCGAGTATGCGCCCATGGCCCGTTCGGCGTAGGCGACGGAGTCGGGATCGAGATCACGCAGATCCGTGTTCCCCAGAAGCTCGCTGACTTTGAACTGGTGCTCACGCCAGAGCTGTACGAGGCGGTCGTGATCGAACTGGTTGGCCGACGCGATCTCGGCGCGGATTGCCTCGAGAGTTGCTATCTCGATGAGGAGGTCGTGGGCCCGTGAGGCGGTCTGCCACCGACTGGTCGCTCGCACGTTGTGACGCTGAACCATTGCGGTCAGGGCTGCGCCGGCACCGAGCCCGACGACGCCAATGAGCAGTGCGGCCACGAGTCGTCGAACGGTGCGCGATCGTTCTTGAGAGGGTCCGGACATGTCATCGTCTTCGACGCCTTGGCGCCTGGGGTTGAGGGCGACCGGGCGGTTTGTGCTGGCCTTTCTGCTACCGAACGTCGCCCTCCTGCAGGAAGTACCACCAGAACGTGCCACCGGCACTATACGGATGGACCCGAGAGGCGTGGTCATAAAAGCGCGCCACGCTTCGTTTCCCGAGGGCCTTGTCCTTTGGCGAGCCCCACCACCACGTCCCCCCGAGATCGTCGTTTCCGTATCCGAGTTCGGTGATCCCGATCCTGGCTCGCGGTGCGTAGCGGTGGAGGGTGCTCACCACACGGTTGTATGCGGTGCCCATTGGATGGTCCTCCGGATAGATAGAGAGCCCGACGACGTCGATTTCGGAAAGGGTGGCCCGGTCGAGTGTGCCGAGCCAGCGGAACACCGAATCGCCTTCGACATCTTCGCCGAGGTTCCAGAGCAACGTAAGCACACGTTGCTTATTCGGGGCGAGTTCCTTGACCCTTCGGGTCGCATAGGTGACCTTGGCGCCAACGTCTGTTCCCAACCAATTGCCGTTCGCCTCGTTGGCCACCTCCCACGCATCGATCGTAGGTAGAGACGAGACGACAACGTTCACTCGTTCCTTCCATTGGTCGAGATCGAGCGCCTTCATTTCGGAGGAGTCGAGGATCTGTCCCAGCACACGGAGACCTGCGCTGTGCGCCTGCTCGACAACAGGCTTGTACGAGTCGAGCGGCTCCTCTCGATCAAGCACGATTCGGATCCAACCTCCTTTCCCGACAACACTGCTCGCGCTCAGCCATTGATCGCGACGTGCGATCGGCGAATCGAAGGTCACGCCACGCCAGGCCAGCGAGGACTTGGGTGCTCGTTCGTAGAGCTGGAGGTGAGCTTCGCTGAGTTTGTCGAACACCGACCAGCTCAGCTTTGCACGACGTGCGCCGACTGAGACATTGCGGGAACGTATCAAATCGACGATGGAAGGAGGAAGGACTCGCTTTTGGTTGAGTTCCGATCGAAGTGCGAAGAGATCGAGGGCCGCCTGATCGGCCAAGAGATCTTCGAATGCAAAGCTCGAGGCTTTGGGCAGGTCGAGCAGAACCATGGAGTACCCGCGTGGTCCCGGCCACGACAGACTCAACGTTCGTCCAGGGACGTGTGATCCGCGAATCGTGAACGTTCCGGCTTCACAGTCCAGCGGTCCGAGCTCGACCACGTCGAGGGTGGATGAATGAAGAAGGGCGTCGTTCAGGCCTCGGTCATCGGCACCGTTTCGCTGAAGGTTGCGGAATTCTTCGCAGCTCAACGTCGAGCCGTTGCGGTCATGAGCCACAAAGCGTTTGGTGGCCAAGGCCTGCGAGTGTGCACCCGGCAGCAACACTGACGCAGCCATGGCAGTTGCGAAGATCACTGCGCCGCTCTTGCTCAGAAACGACATCTACGGGCTTGCTACCGGCGCACTCGGGGTCGCAGCGGGCGTAGGCGTGTCGGCCGTGCGGGCCGTTTTCGCCCAACCATTGCGTTTCGTGGCGATTCGACCTAGGGCTCGGAGACCGGATATCAACCAAAAGTACACATATAAATTGAAAATGTGGGTATCGATCAGGATTCGCCAGAACTTGCGATCGGGGGTGCGGAGCCAATATAAGTATGCATATATCCATGCGAGCGAGAACCCGAACACGTACCCGAGTGCCGACCGCCACCAAGCTCCCATAATCCAGCCCGGCTCTCCCGCCAACAGCGCCTTGAACACCAGCCCCAGCGTGATCCCGCCGAGGGCCAACGTGAGAATCGACATGAGCACCATGACGATCGCCCCGAGCAGGTGGTAGCAGAGGTCGATGATCACCCGAATCGGGAGCGGAGATCGAAGAATGTTGGGAATGCAGTTCCAACACTGGAGCTGACCCTGAAACCAGCGTGTGCGTTGCCGAAGCAACCGTTGGAAGTCCGTCACTGCCTGTTGGTTGACGAACGCGGTAGGACAGAACGTGTTGTGCCAGCCCTTCGAGAGCATGTTGATACCGAGCTCGAGATCTTCGGTCAGATAGTCCGACCACGGCTCGTCGCCGAGCGACATGAGCGTGGTAAGCCGGGTGAACTGGCCGTTCCCGCCAAGCCCGGCGGAACCGACTCGGTTGCGGGCCTTTTGAAACATCTCCGTGAACACCACGAACTCGATGTCTTGCATGCGGGCGAGAAAGTTGTCATCGCGGTTGTACATCCGAACCCCGATTTGGCACGCGCCGACTTTGGGGTCCCGGAAGAACGGGGCGACCTCAGGCAACGTATGCGGGTCCGGACGACCGTCGGCGTCCACGACACCAACGATGACGTCATCGAGACGTCGTCCGTCGAGCAGGTCGGAATCGAGCAGGTACTGAAAGGCGTTGTTGAGCGCGGCTCCCTTTCCCTTCCGACAGTTCGGGGCGACTCGTTGCAGCAGCCAAACGTTCGGATTCGTCGCTGCCCACTCCTTTACGATGTCACCGGTTCGATCCTCCGAACCGTCATCGATGACCAACACCGCCCGTGGAGGCCCCGGCAGCGAGGTCAAACGTTCCAGCGTTTTCGTGATCACCGCCTCTTCATTGAGGCACGGAACCATGAAGACGAAGAAGAGGTCTTCGTCGGCGGGGAGTGGCTGGGGAAGACGTTTGCGTCCCTGCGCGGTGATGAACGCGCCGTAGAGGCTCGCCATGGTGACGAGTCCGAGCGACACGAAGTTGAGGAACGAGACGAACGTCATGTCGTCAGCCGACCCTCGGTCAGACTGCTCGCATCAGTGGCACCACGTTGGTCCGTGGTGCTTCGTCCGTTCCTTTGAGCTCTGCAGTGTCGTCGGTATGCACGTAGTGGCTATCGACCGATGCCTGGGCTGGGTGTAGCGCCTGCTGCAGGTAGGCGTCGATGAGCTCGCGATTGGAACCGCGTGGAACGGTAATCGATTCGGCTCCCACGGTCGTGGAACGTTCTGTCGACGAGTCGGTGGGTGGGGTCGTCTGGTGCGGTACTGCCCGCGGCGAGGACTTCGTCGAGACGGCCGACGTGTTCGTGGCCCCAGCGGACTCGACCCGTGGTCGTCCTGACCACGGGCGCTGGGAGCTACGGCGTTCCAGGCCCGTCCACAAGCCGTTCGACGCGGCGTGCGCTGATGACACCTCTGTCGACGGGGCGACGACGTCCGGAGCAACGCGCTGGGGAACCGTCGATGTCGATCGCGTCGGATCGATTCCGGCCAGGAGGACCGAACCGCGAACGTTTGGTTTGGCGCGCTCGGGCGTGGACGGCGGGGCCGTGTCGCCGAGCCGCGGCATGCTTGCCTGAAGGGCCAGCAACTTGACTGCCTGGGTCAGTTCTCGGATGGAGTCTTGGAGCGCGGGTCCGTCGACGCCCACACTCGAGGCTGTCGGTGGTTGCGCAACCATCGTCGGCAGGGATGCATGCTCCAGCGACCGTTGCTTTTGGTGCTCGAGCTTCTCTTCCAAACGACGGACATCTTCGGCCACCGCTCGGAGAAAGGAACGGACCTCGGTGCGGTCGTACCCACGCATCGTGGGTACGAATTCTTTGATTTCGATGTCGTCGGGAGCGAAGGTCATGGTCGGAGGCGTGATTGATGCCGAAGAATCATCGACCACTGTTAGTGGTTCCTTGAGGACCGATTCTTGTTGATTGGCGAAATTTTTGGCGTCGGCAGTGTGGGTATCGTCACTTTGCGCACCGCAGGAGTCGGGCGTTGAGCGGAGGGTTTGCGCGTCGCGATGGTGGCCGTGTTCGCTCGGGCGCGCGGCGCTGGTGCCGCGTTTGGCAGGGTCGGCCCGCGAGTCGGCGTTTGAGGGTTCGACACGAGGGCGAGGCGTCGAGGAGCCGACGTCGGCGGCGGGCCGACTGATGTGGTGGTGGATGTCGCGGATGTCGTGGAGGTGGTTGTCGCTGTGGGTGTCGTTGTCGCGGACGCAGCCGTTGTTCCCGACGCGGCAGTAGTCGTGGTTTCGGGGAGAGAGGTCGTGACAACGTCGTCGGGCTCGTTCGTGAGCACTGGGGGAGGCGGCGAAACCACCTGGACGGGGACGGGCACATACGGCACGGTGCGCGGGGCAGAGATGCTCGGCGTTGTGGTGGTGGTGCTCGTGGTTGTTGTCGTTGGCATGCTTGGGGTTGTCGAGGTGGGTGTGCTGGTGGTGGGTGTGCTGGTGGTGCTTGTGGTGGTTGGGGTCGTGGTGGTGGTTGTTGTTGTTGGCATCGTGGTGGTTGTCGTGGGCGGGTTGTTCGGGCCGCCTCCCGCTTCGCTCATCACCGAGCTCGGTGCGACATAGGTGTAGCCAGCGCTGCGCACCCCATCGACGATGGTCGCGAGGTCGAGGAGTCCCTGCGGCGTCGATGCAAGGTAGGGATGCCAGAACGAGCTGGCAAACCCATCCCGGACGACGAGCGCGGCGTGCGCGTTGGCGACGAGATCACTGGGTGTTCGCGCCGGATGTTGGTTGTAGGCCTCGGTCTGATTGCCGATGTTTTCGGGCAGCACGACCTGGTCGTACACGTCGCGTACGGCGTACGGAAAGAACTGTCCGAACGGCTGATTGAACTGTCGCGGCGAATTCGTAAGTGTACCGTTGAAATACATTCCGCGTTCGAGACGTGCGCCGAAATGGCTCCCGACGGCGGCATACGCGGCCGGAGTCGCTGCGTAATGGGGTGTTGTCCAGATCGCCGGTCGGGGAAGCCCGGCCTTTGCGATCTCCGCGAGGCCTTGATCGAGGAGAAGGTCGGCATGGGTCTGGTCCATCCCATTCACCTCGCCGTCGAGGACGACGGCGTTCGTGGAGTCGACGTGCGCGCGGAAGAACTCGAAGTCGTTCCCCGTCACGCCGTCGTAGGGATTGGCAGTTGTTCCGGACTGATGGGTTGATCCATGCATGATCAACTCCCCGCCGTTGGCCAGTGCGTACTGGATCGCCGCAACGACGTCTGGTGCTTCCGATATCCCTTTGCGCACCGGGTTTGCCCCACTGTTTGCGACGTCCGGATCGACGTAGAACGGGATGATGTGAATACCAAACGGAATGCTGCGCGATTTCAGAACGTCCACCGTGGAAGTGATTTCTGAGGGCACCGCTGCAGCGCTGACGTCCTCCAGGCGGATCAGCGCCCGGTGTCTGTTCGCGGTATGCCCGTAGTGGTCGAACAGGATGTCGGCAAGTATCAGGTATCGATCGGACTCTGATACGTACGCATATGGAAGTTCGGCAATGTATCGGAAGTTCCCGGACCGCAACGCCCAAGGCGTCGACCCTGCGCTGCTGTTGGCGGTTGCGACCACTTCGGCGGTCGTCGCTGTCGTGAGCAGGAGCGGAATGCCGAAGTTCGCAGCTTCGCGAGTCAACGTCGTTCCCTTGTATGTGACACTGGCAAACGTCTGCGTTGTTGAGTATTCGCTCCACGTGAAACCGAACCTCTCGGCGAAGGCCTGCCCTCGTGCGTCTTGGCGACGCGTCAGGTCCCAGATGTTGCTCCCCATCCACAGAACGGGGATGTCGGCGTCGAGGACGTCATCGACAAAGTGGTCGGGCAATGGGCTCGGTCGATACGACGAACCGACGTAGATCACGGACGCGAACGAGTCCATCATGTCGGGTGTGTAGGAGTCGGCTTGAACTGATGTCCACTTGCTGAAGTGACCAATCAGATTGGCCGTCATAACAGCGTTCGATTCGGTCCAAACGGGATACGCAGGGTCCGATTCAAACACGAGGAGAGTGCCCGTCCGCACCGGAGTTGGCGCTCCGGTCGCCAATCGCACATGAAGCTGCAGCGCGAGAATCGCCGCTGCTACGAGCACAAGCACGGACCACCGTGCGTTGTCTCGGTAGGCGCGCATAGAATTACGATTGAGGTTCGGTATCGCTCCGCCGCGCCGGACGAGCAACGCGCGGCGCCCGCACGTCGACCTTGCCCTTCAGAACAACTGCACTGATCGCCACGACCACCATCGCCAGAAGCCAGATCATCAGGAGCGCTTGGAAGGACCACAGGACGATCCGCAATGCAGCCATCGTCTTCGACGACTTCGCAATGGCGAAGGCGTTCAGCGGAGCTGCGGCGGCGATTGAAAATTTCCATCCACCAATTCGGTACATCTGGTCTCAGTTCTCTCGCGAGATGATTTCATCGACACAAACCACCCGGAACTTGAGGGAAAAATGAGTCCCTTGGACTACTCGGTGGTGACGGTTCCTGTTCGCAGGGAGCTCAGGGGTACGCCGACGTCGGCGAGAAGGTCCACGAGTTCGGCAAGTGGGAGGCCGACGACATTCGTCACGCTACCGTTGAGGCGTCGAACGAACGCTGCGGCACGGCCCTGAAGGCCGTATCCTCCTGCTTTGTCACGTCCCTCACCGGTGCCGATGTACCAGTTGATGTCGTCATCGGTGAGCGTTGCGAACACCACCTCGGTCGTCACGACACAGTGGCGACGTTGTCCGCGGTACTGGACTGCCACGCCGGTTAGCGCAAGATGGGTGCGGCCGGACAGGGATCGCAGCATCTCGAAACCCTCGGCATCGGTGCGGGGTTTCTCCATCACCCGCTCGTCGATCGCGACGGTCGTGTCGGCTGCGACCACCACTGCTGAATCGTCGTTCAACACCGACGACACACGCCAGGCTTTCGCGGTGCAGAGCCTGGCGACGTACGCCTCGGGGAGTTCCCCGCCCAAGCGGGTCTCGTCGATGTCGGCCGGCATGACCTCGAAGGTGAGGTCGAGACCGCTGAGAAACTCGCGCCGCCGTGGAGAGCCCGAAGCCAATACGAGGCGCGGCATCATCCGCCGTCGGTTGCGACGAGCTCGGCTTCCGCAGTCGGTGGCGTGTCGTCGTCGAGGTTGTCAAGGTAACCGTAGGGGAGGCTGACCTTCCTCGGTCCGTTCGTATGCCCACGTGCAATTCGTCGATTCTCAGGCGGGAGTACGACGGTCGGGTCCAAAGTCGAAAGCAGATCGTCCAGATGCGACAGGGACTCCACCAGGCCGAGTTCGCGTCGAATCGTCGGGCCGACGGGATACCCGGCGAGGTACCAGCTGGCGTGCTTTCGAAAGTCTCGAATTCCTTTGTCGTACGCGTTGTAGCTGTCGAAGTGCGCCACAAGCATCGTTGCGTGTTCGCGCATTGCGACCATCACCTCGCCGAGTCGCGGGCTGGGGGCGGGCTCCTTTCCGGCAAACGCGTGGGCGAGGTCACCGAAGAGCCAGGGCTTGCCAAGACAGCCTCGACCGACCACCACGCCGTCACAGCCGGTTTCGGCCATCATCTTCAGCGCGTCGCTGGCTTCCCATATGTCGCCGTTGCCGAGTACTGGGATCGACTGTACGTGTGCTTTCAATTCCCCGATCGCATTCCAGTCGGCCGAACCGGAATACAACTGCTCAGCTGTTCGTGCATGAAGGGCTACCGCCTTGACGCCCTCCTCCTCGCCGATGCGGCCGGCGTCGAGAAACGTGAGGAGTTCGTCGTTCAAGCCCTTACGGAACTTGATGGTGACAGGAACTGCGCCGCCGGACTCTTCCTCGGCAGCGACGACAGCGGCGCGCACGATGGATCGAAACAAGTTCTTCTTGAGGGGCACGGCCGAACCGCCACCGTTTCGAGTTACTTTTGGTGCGGGGCAGCCGAAGTTCATGTCGATGTGGTCGACCATGCCTTCGCCCACGAGCATCCGTACGGCCTCTCCGAGTGACTGCGGCTCGGTGCCGTAGAGCTGAATGCTTCTCGGGGTCTCGTCGGGGCCGAAGTGCATCATCCGCATCGTGCGGCGACCACCACCGATGATGGCCCTGGCCATGACCATCTCACTGACGTAGAGACCGGCCCCGTAGCGACGACACATCGAACGAAACGGCGCGTTCGTCACCCCAGCCATCGGCGCTAGGACGACGGGTGGATCGACTCGGATGGGTCCGATGTTGATTCCGGGTACGACAGGCTTCACCATCTCAGTCTATTCGGTTGCGCCCGCCGACCCGTTTGTCGGTGTCGAATCGGAGTCGAGTCGGTGTCGTCACGTCGGTTTCGTCGCCCACCATCAGTGTTACTGATAGCTCTCGATCGGCGGACAGGAACACATGACGTTTCGGTCACCAAAGGCGCCGTCGATACGACTGACGGGCGCCCAGTACTTGTTCTGACGCAGCGACGCCAGCGGATAGGCGGCCAACTCACGACCGTACGGGTGCTCCCACACGTCGGCACTGACGTCCTCCGCGGTGTGCGGTGCGTTCGCCAAAGGGTTGTCTTCGACGGTCCAGCCATTGGTTCCGATACCGGTGATCTCCGCGCGTATCGCAATCATGGCGTCGCAGAAACGGTCGATCTCGACGAGCGATTCACTCTCCGTCGGTTCGATCATGAGGGTTCCGGCCACCGGAAAACTCATGGTGGGTGCGTGAAATCCGTAGTCGATCAAACGCTTGGCAACGTCGTCGACGCTGACCCCCGTCGCCGCCGAGAGGGGGCGAATATCGATAATGCATTCGTGGGCGACTCGTCCGCTCTTGCCCTTGTAAAGAACGGGGAAGTGGGGATCGAGTCGGTGCGCCATGTAGTTCGCGCTGAGTATCGCAAGCTCAGTCGCGCGGCGGAGACCGTCGGGCCCCATCATCATGATGTACATCCACGGAATCGGGAGAATTCCTGCGGAACCGTAGGGGGCACTCGTAAGTGCACCGACGACTGAATGCGTGGCCGTTCCCAGAGCAGAACTCGTTCCTTCGAGAGAAGGATGGCCGGGTAGGAACGGGGCGAGATGTGATCGAACGCAGACCGGTCCGACCCCTGGCCCTCCGCCCCCGTGAGGTATGCAGAAGGTCTTGTGCAGGTTGAGGTGGCTGACGTCGGCCCCGAACTTCCCAGGCTTGGCGATACCAACGAGCGCGTTGAAGTTTGCACCGTCGAGATAGACCTGACCCCCTGCTTCATGGACGAGATCGCAGATTTCCGTGATGGTTTCTTCGAACACGCCGTGAGTGGACGGATACGTGATCATAAGTGCACAAAGGTTTTCCTGATGTTGGGAGATCTTTGCTCTGAGGTCGTTCATGTCGACGTTCCCGTGGTCATCGCAGCCGACCACGACAACCTTCATCCCCGCCATCGCTGCGCTGGCTGCGTTCGTGCCGTGCGCCGAACTCGGGATGAGGCAGACCTCTCGATGGGACTCGCCTCGGGAGCGGTGATAGGCCCGAATTGCAAGCAGGCCGGCAAACTCGCCCTGAGAACCGGCATTGGGTTGGAGGGACACGGCGTCGTAGCCCGTTATCTCGACCAGCATCGCTTCGAGTTCGCCGATCATCTCGAGGTATCCCTCGGCCTGAGCGCGCGGTGCAAACGGATGAATGGCTCCGAACTCTGGCCAGGTGACCGGAATCATCTCCGATGTTGCGTTGAGCTTCATGGTGCAAGATCCGAGCGGGATCATGGTGCGGTCGAGAGCGAGGTCCTTGTCGGCAAGACGGCGAAGGTACCGGAGCATTTCCGTTTCCGAGTGATAGCTCGAGAATACGGGGTGCGTCATGAACGGCGACGTTCGCGCCATCTCCTCAGGGATGCCAGTCTCTCCGGAGTCCAGCAACGCCTCGATTCCGAATGCTTTGGCAACGGCGAGCAAGTGCAACTCCGAGGATGTCTCGTCAACGCTGATCCCGACCATCTGATCGTCAATCCGGCGCAGGTTCACCCCATTGGTGAGCGCGGCTTCGACGACGGAGTCTGCTGATGCAGTAGGTACACTTATGGTGTCGAACCAGGTGTCGTTTACGAGTTCGTACCCGCTGCCGCGCAGTGTTGCTGCGAGCCGATCGGTGAACGAATGCACGCGATCCGCAATTGCCCGCAATCCGTCCGGGCCGTGCCAGCAGCCATACATTCCGGCCATGACGGCGAGCAGCACCTGAGCGGTACAGATGTTGCTGGTGGCCTTTTCTCGGCGGATGTGTTGCTCGCGCGTTTGCAACGCCAGGCGCATCGCCTTTCGGCCTTTGGTGTCGACGCTGACCCCGACCAATCGACCGGGAATCGCTCGCTTGTGGGCGTCGCGTACCGCAAGAAATCCCGCGTGCGGCCCGCCGAATCCCAGAGGTACGCCAAAGCGCTGCGCGCTTCCCACAACCATGTCGACGCCGAAGGCACCCGGTGGCTCGACGACGACGCACGCGAGGAGATCGGTGGTCGCGCACACCAAGCCGCCGGCCGACTGCACGGCCTGAACGGCGTCTCGGTGGTCGACGAGACCACCGGTCGATGCCGGGAACGCCACAAGCGCACCGAAGGTCCCTCGTGCGGCTTCGTCGACGAGATTGTCGGCGGGGCACAGCACGATCTCGATGTCGAGCGGTTCGGCACGCGTCTTCACGACATCGATCACCTGAGGGTGACAACCTGCGTCGACGAGGAATCGAGCGCTGGTGGACTTCGATTGACGTCGAGCCAGCGCCATTCCTTCCGCAGCGGCGGTCGCCTCGTCCAGCAGCGAGGCGCTCGCCAGGTCCATGCCGGTGAGGTCCGCCACCATCGTCTGGAAGTTGAGGAGCGCTTCGAGGCGTCCTTGGCTGATTTCGGGTTGATACGGCGTGTATGCGGTGTACCAGGCGGGACTCTCGAGGATGTTTCGCACGATCACCGGGGGCGTCACGGTGTTGGCATATCCGAGTCCGATCATGGACGTCGCCACCACGTTCTTGCGCGCCCGCGCCCGAAGGAGCGAGAGCGCATCGGGCTCGGTGAGCGCCGTCGGAAGCGCCAGAGGCTCGTACACACGTATCGGCTCCGGAACGACCTCGGAAAGCAGTTGGTCGAGATCGTGGAGGCCAAGTTCGGCCAGCATCTTTCGCGCCGCGGTTTCGGTGGGGCCAACGTGTCGTCGTACGAATGCTTCTGCGGAGAAGGACTCGTCGCGCGAATCGGGCGTACGTGGCATATGTGGCATACGGGAATCTGACATGGGACCTCCGGAAGGGTTGCACCGCAACGCCGATGTGGCGCCCGGGTGAACTTCTTGGACTGGCCCCCGCTGTCTTTGTACCTGAGAGTTTCCCCGACGTCGACGTTGCGTCGACGCAAGGTTCCACCTTCGGTGTCCCCGTCGTGGATTGACGGTGCCTCTCCAGCGTTCCCGCTGAGACAGATGTCTCAATCACTCAAGCGGTAGGGGAGCCTGAGAGTTTCCGGGGTGGTTGCTCCTTCGGCGGCCGCCGAACCGAGGGGTTCGACGACGCTCTCCCGCCTGTGTCGTTGCGGTCCTCGTATCGTAGGTTCGTTTGTCGGCGCTTGGCCACGCAGCAGCGCGAATTTCACGAGAATTCAGCGAATTCGCAACGTCAGAGTCGCCTCCGGAGCACGCAACGATTCACAGAGTGAATTCTGTTAAAACTAGGGGAAATCATCTATTTTCTTGCACCTCGGCTGTCATACTTATCCGCATGATTCACATGAGTGGCATGACGGATGCCGACTCGCTCAGCACAGTGCCATCAACCGAATCCCATCTGAGGGGGTTGCTCGCCGACGAATACGACGCCGTCGTTGTCGTCAGTGAAGAAGGCAAGCTTGCGTTTGTCAGCGACTCCGTGCACAGCATCCTTGGTTACCCGCCACAGCATCTTTTGAACACCGATGTCGGCGCGGTGCTGCACCCGGACGAACGAGCCAGTCTCTTCGACGCTCTTGTCGCGATCAGCTCGGCCGAGACCCGTCGGCGCGCTGCTCGAGTCGCGCGACTTCTTCACTGCAATGGGTCATGGGTGGAAATGGAGTTGATGGGAGTTCGTTCACCGATCGACCTCGGAGACCATGCGTCGGCTGGCTCGAACGGTGGCGCGATCGTCGGGCTTCGCGCGCTGACCGATCGTCGCGTGCCTGATCGCGTGATCGCCGCCGATGACGTCTTGTTTCGGCGCCTGGCCACCATTTCCGGTGACCTCACCGTCATCGTCGACGCCTCCTTCCAACCCGTGTACGTGAGTCCGTCCATCACCAGCATGCTCGGCCGTTCGGTGGAGTCGGTTCAGGGACTCGCCATCGAGGACCTGTTTTCGCACACCGATCGCGATGCGGTAATCCGAGTCCTTCGCGAAGCCAATGATCGCCCAGGGGTCGCATCGCGACTTGAGGTACGTGCGCGGTCCTTCGACGACGGCGCCCGGTGGGTCGATCTCACGGTCGTGAACCTGCTCGACGACATGATGGTTCGAGGCATCGTGTTGCATGCCCGCGACATTCACGATCGGCGCTGCATCGAAGAGGAACTCCGGTTCCGTGCGCACCATGATCCCCTCACAGGACTTCCGAACCGCTACTGCTTCGTCGAGATGCTTACGGCGAGTCCAGCGCGAGACCAACTCGACCGAAGCACTGCAGTGATCTTCTGTGACCTCGACCGGTTCAAGTCGATCAATGATCAACACGGCCACCTCGCCGGCGATGAAGTGCTCCGGGAAACGGCACGTCGACTCCGAACCGCGGTGCGACCCGACGATCTGATCGCCCGTATTGGCGGCGACGAGTTCTGCGTGGTGTGCGAGGGTCTGACCAATGTTCGTGAAGCACTCGAAATTGCCGAACGAATCCGTAGTGCGGTCGTGGCACCGACATCGGTGGGTGGCTCGGAGTTGGTGGTCGGGGTGAGCATCGGCGTGGCGTGGTCCGATGGGCCGCCCAGCGATGGCGAAACGTTGCTGCGAGTTGCCGATCGTGCGATGTACGTCGCAAAGACATCGGGACGGAACAAGGTCGAACTCGCTGCTGCCTGACGCGTCTGCTTCCGCAGTGGCGTATACCGGCAAACTCCGTTTCACGTACGATCGTTCCTATGTCAGGGTCGAAGTGGCGGTTCGCGCTCAGCGAGAAGCTGTTGCACAATGCAATGGGTCCCGAATTGGTCACCAAACGTCTTGTGCTGCGACCGCTGCGGACGATGGATGCATTCTCGTGGCAAGAGGTTCGGCTTCGTTGTGCTGACTGGCTGATCCCATGGGAACCCCTTCGTCCGCCAGGAGGGGCCAATCCCGAGACGTCGCGTTCGGCCTTCGATGCTCGCTGCGAACAACGAGACCGTGAACGGGCAATGGGGACGTCCTACGGTTTTGGCATCTTCGAGAACAACCGGTTCATCGGGGAGTGCAACCTCAACAACGTGCAACGCGGCGCGATGCAGGGCGGATACGTCGGCTACTGGATCGACGAATCACGCGCCGGCCACGGGTTCATGCCGGAAAGCGTGGCGGGAGTGTTTCGATTCGCGTTCGAGGATCTCGGGCTTCACCGACTCCAGGTGTCCATCATTCCGCGCAATGCAGCATCACGAAGTGTCGCGACAAAGCTGGGCCTTCGTGACGAAGGAATCGCCGAACGGTACATCGAGATCAATGGCACATGGGAGGATCACGTCCGGTACGCGATTACCTCCGAGGAATGGACTGCTCGGCGAGACGAGTTTCTGTCTCGCTACTTCTTGCATGAGTCCTCTGGCTAATCAACAGCTGAGGTCCAAGCCGCGTACATCGCGACGAGGCTCATTCCTCCGAACGACAAGAACTCCACGAGTGCCTGAGCCGAACTTGCGAAGGTGGCCCCGTCGGCCCCGAGGGCGTTGACGAGCTTGGCCATGCCGAGCAGGAGGGTCGCACTTGCTGCGGCCAACACGATTCCGCAAACCCGGCCGGTGAGGCGAGCAATGGATTGCGTTTTGCCCAGCGATGCGTACTTGCCGAGGATCACGAGCGTTATCGACAGGATGAGGAGGACACCCTGCTCAGCCCCAAGGTTGTTCGCGGCGTCGACCAATCGGTCACCGAAGCTCGTGATCTCCGTGGAGGCCTTGACCGTGGCCACCATAGCGATGACAAGGCGAAGCACGGCGAGAGCACCTAGCCCGAGTCCTGAAGTAAAAAGTAAGCGTACCAACGACTTTGCGGACGCTGGAGACGTTGGCTGAACGTCGCGATCGAGTCGGGTGTCGGCAACGTTGTCGGCCCGTTTTTTCGGCGTCAGCGCAGCGGCGGCTTCTGGAGCCGTCTTCGCACGAGGACGATCTGCTTCGAGCGCCGTGGAGGACGGCCCGTCGGCCAACTCGATGTCGAGTTTGCTTGCTGCCAGTGCATTCGGATCGATGTCGTCCCAGTACTCGTCGTGGTGGGCGCGATCTGGCAGTGCCTCCGCTTTGGGCTTCTGCGCGGCGAGGGGCGGCGTCGACACCTTCAGGGGAGGTGTGGGGGCAGACGATGGAGCACCTGTCGAGGATCGTCGTGCCGACGGCTGCTCCGAGACTTTCTTCTTTGTCTTCGTCGGTGTCGGCGGCTGTTTGCGATCGCGTCGTGCGACATAGGTCGGAAGCTCGTGGTCGAGTTCCTCGGCCAGGTCGAGATCGATACTGCGGTCGAGTTCGTCGTAGGCCTCCGGGAGCGGTGATTGGCGAAGCACACGAGGCACACTTCGCCGCTCCAACTCTGGCGCAATGTCGATGGCGTTGGCCGCAACCGATTCGTCCGGCGTGAAATCGTCGTCCAGAGCTCGAACGACAGGGTCGTCTTTCCAATCGATCTGATCGGCGTCGTCCCATCCGCTTCCCATAATCGGATCGGAGCTTTCGCCGTTGTCGGCGGGCGAAAGGAGTTGGTTCAGAATCTCTTCGACGTTCTCGTTTGCGATGGCGGGTCGCGGGGCCCACGAAATCGCATCGTTGGCAGAAGAGGTACGCAGCGTGTCGACGGGCTCGGGAATGTGTTCCACGATGGGTTCGGGGACCTGTGCTGCGACGGGCTCGGTAACCGTCTCGGGAATGGTTTCCACGACAGGTTCGGGAACAAATTCGGGAATCGACGCTGTGACCGGTTCGACAGCGTGTCGCCCGGACGTGGCGGACATGGCGGACCCGGCGGACGATACATCTGTGGCGGGCTGAGCCGGTTGGCTGTAGGAAAATTCGGGGGCTCGGTTTCCACGCGCTTCTACGGTTGGCTCTGGCTCGTCCCAGGTGACCCCGCGGCTGCCCCCGACGTCCGGAACCCACTTCCGAGCGATGTCTGCGGTGACGTCGGCGAACTCGACCTGGTCCGACTCGAGCCAGGCGTCGACGGCTGCCGATCGTGGGGCGGCCGCAGGTCGGATGCTGGCTCGACGCGAACGGTCGTCCCATTCGTCGTTCCAACCGTCGTCGGCCCAGGCATCTGACGACCACGGATCCTCGACAGCGGGCTGGCGCGGCGTGAACATCTCCCCGGTGGATCGTCGTTCGCGGCGAGGGGTCGGATTGCCCGTCGGACTCGCCTCCGGGGTGTCGTCACGAGGTGCGCGGCGAAACAGGCCGCGTCTCGCCCCAGGATCACGTTCAGCCATAACGGAAGAGCCTACGACCTCTCGTGGGGTTGGTGGGTGAAGCTCGAAATGATCACCCACAGTGACCTCCAGAGTGACCCAAACGCTGGATCTACCACTTCTGAAAACGCTGGATCTCCCCCTTGTGAAAGTGTCACACCCAACCTCGACAATGGGTGCATGGGTAATCGCTCGCTGTCCCAGAGTTCATCGTTCGTGTGCTTTGCCGAGGTCGCACACGAGGTATCTCATCTTGCCCGTCGTCTCGGCCTGCAGATTCCCTCGTTTCGGAGTCCTCCGGTTCGAGCCGACGTCGACAGATCAATTCGGTGGTCGCACGACGGTGCTGCGACGGTTGCTGTTCGAGTTCGGGGGCGATCAATGGCCGCGGTCGAGCACGACGTCGTCGAGGGGGTGCTTCAGGCCAACCACCTCGATGGACCACAACGCGAGGAGATGCGAACGCAGTTGGCACTGCTGCTCGCCGCTCGTCATTCGCACGTTCGCGAACCGGCGGCGTGATCGTCGAAATGACGAACGAAGGGCGTCGAGACCTCGTAGCGTTAGGACCCGTAGTGGCCCGGGTGGCGAAATGGCAGACGCAGGGCGCTTAAACCGCCCAGGTCGAAAGACCGTGCGGGTTCGAGTCCCGCCCCGGGCACCTTGCAACGGGCTCGTCGTACCCCGAGGTCACCAGGAATCATGCACAACAACAATGCCGCGCAGTGGTTGATCGATCGAAACATCGAACAGGGCTATGGCGAAGCGATTGCCGTTCGGTTTCGTCGCACGACTCGCTCCTACGCCGACGTGATGCGCGCCACCTGGCGAGTACAGAACACGCTACGCGACCTCGGCGTGCGAGAAGGCGAACGAGTGGTCGTTCTCGCCAACGACGGCCCCGACCTGGTGGCCTGGTTCCTCGGGTGTCTCCGTGCCGGAGTCATCGCAGTCCCGGTTTCTCCGCTGCTGTCGGGCGAGCAGGTCGGCGACGTCGCCCGGGAAGCGGGCGCCACATTGTTGGTGGTCTCGGCGCCCTTTCGGTTCTTTATCGATGCAGCGGCACGACGCACGCCCAGCCTGTTTCAGGCCGTCGTCATCGACGATGCCGGCCGACTCGCCACCTCGACCATCGGCGGTCCCACGGTGGTTTCCTGGTCGGACTACGGCGATGATTCACCAGCCCCGGTGTCGGCCGTGACCTCGGACGGAGCCGCTTTTCATTTCTATCCGTCGAGCGGGTCCAAAACGCCGGAAGCCCCCACTCGAGTTGTTGCGACGCATGCGCGGATCCACTCGCAGGCAACAAAATATGTGCACATACTTGATCATCTTTCGGCTACGGATCGAGTGTACGGGCTCCCCAAACTGCACATGCCGGTAGGCATCGAATGTTCCCTCATCGTTCCGTTCTGCTTTGGGGCCGCCGTTGTTCTGGAGCCGGGGCGGTCGGCTTCCGCCCGTGGTCTTTGCGAGGCAGTGGCGAGCGAGGCCGCAACCGTGTTCTTCCTGGACAGCGCCACGGCCCGCAACATCGTGGAGGGCGACGTCGAACGCGCGACACTCTCGTCGCTTCACACCGTGGTGCTGGTCGACGACGGCGACGACGGAATTGCTCAACGTTTCTCGGATCGATTCGGGCCACGGGTCGTCCAGGCGCCGTCCGACCCGACATGAACATCTGCGTCGGCCGTGACATGCTGAACCGATGAGCGAGTCGACTTCGAATGGCCCCATCCAGGTGTTCGATCAGCAGTACTACCGTCGCTTCTACACCGGACGCGCCGCGGTGCATTCCCGAGCTGCGGTTGGACACTTGGCCACAGCGGTGGTCGGTCTCGCCAAATGGTGGAACCTTCCGATTCGATCAGTGCTCGAAATCGGTGCCGGACCGGGGTACTGGCGCGATTGGTTCTCGGCGAATCGACCCACGGTGCGATACATGAGCACCGACGTCAGCGCCTACGCATGCAAGAAGTATGGGCACGTAGAAAAAGACATCAGTTGTTGGGCGCCATCGAAGCCGTATGACCTTGTCGTATGCCAGGGCGTCCTTCAGTACCTCGACGATTGCGACGCATCGGAGGCGATTCGCAACTTGAAGCTCGCCACGAGTCGGCTCCTCTATTTGGAAGTACCCACCACGCAGGACCGGGCCGCAACGCTCGATCTGGCCCGGTCGGACCTGGATGCGTATTGGCGAACGGCGGCCTGGTACCGGTCGCGCCTGCGCCCGAGCTTCAACCAGATTGGAGCTGGACTCTGGAGTCGCCCCGGCCAGCTCCTCCTGTATGAAATGGAGGGTGCGCCGACGCTGGCACCGGTCGCGCTGCGTCCAAGGAGAAAGGCTCTATAACATGGCCGGATTCACATCGATACCCGTGGTCGATCTCCAGCGGTGGACGTCGAGCACGAACGAGACGGAACGAACCACGTTCGCCGAGGAGCTGGTCGAGATCTGTCACCGGGTCGGGTTCCTTCTGCTGGTCGGACACGGGGTTCCCGAACGGTTCGAACAAGGCCTGTTCCAGAATCTGGCCCGCTTCTTCGCGCTACCCGAAGAAACGAAATCGCTGATCGACAAACGAAACTCCAGAGAATTCCGCGGGTGGGAACGAGTGGGGGCTGAGCTGACGAACAATCAGGTCGACTATCGAGAGCAAATTGATATAAGTACAGCACATCCGAGATATCCCGCGGATTGCGAGCCCGTTTATCTCCGACTTGACGGGCCGAATCAGTGGTTCGACGACTCGATCCTCCCGGGACATCGTTCGATCGCCGAAGAATTCATGACGACAATGCATGCGCTTGCCGACACGGTGATGTCGGTGATCTCTCGAGGGCTTGGTCTCGCCGATGACCACCTGCACGGAGTGTTCGAAGAACGCCCGATGTCGCTGGCCAAGTTCATTCGATATCCCGCAACGCCCGAGGGGGCCTGCGGCGTGAACGCCCATCACGATGCGGGATTCCTCACCATCTTGTTGCAACACCGCGTGGGAGGGTTGCAAGCCTTGAACCCCGATGGTGACTGGATCGACGTGCCACCCACCCCTGGTGCCTTTGTGATCAATCTCGGGGAGATGCTTCAGGAGATGTCGGGGAACTACATCGTTGCGACCACCCATCGGGTCATCACCGCGCAGGAGCGGTTGTCGGCGACGTACTTCCACGGACCTGATCTGCGAACCTCGCTCGATCCGCTGCCGCTGGAGCGCCGATTCGTCGAGGCCGTTCGGTCAAGTCCACGACATGCTTCTGCGGGGTTCATGGCCAAGCGCACCGAACTCCTGAAGGGTGTCGAAGGGACGACTAGCACCGGTACCGGCGTCTACGGGCAACAGTTGTGGAACTACTACGCGCGGAGCTACCCGGAGAACATGGCGATCCATCACGGCGACATCGTTCGCGACCTTTGATTCGTCGGACGGTGTGCAAGTCTTGAAGGGTGCCGTCGGCCTACGCGAAGAAGAAGCAGGAGCAAAAGGCACTCGACGTCGCGCCGGCGCCGACTGCGGTGATCGAGGACGATGATGACAACGACGTGCGCGCGGTGCCACCGTCGAGAGCGGCCAAGACCTATCGCTGTCCTGGGTGCGACCAAGAGATCTGGCCGAAGACCAGCCACGTCGTGGTGGTCCCGAGACACGCCCCCGATCTTCGTCGGCACTGGCACCGGGCGTGCTGGCTGGCCCGGGATCGGCGTCGCTAGTCTGGCTGATCGGCGCGGGTACCCAGCACTGCATATGGCCAGGTCCAGATGGTGCGGAGTCGAAGCATGACTTTGGTGAGGGCAAGGAGGACGGGGAGTTCGATCGCGGGTCCGATGAGAATGGCGAGCGTGACGAGAGGTCGGCCGGCGAAGACGGCGGCGGCGATGCCGATGACGGATTCGGAGTTTCGGGCGTCGTCTCGAAGACCATCGCTGCGGTGTCTTGGTAGCTGAGCTTGAAGATTCTGCCGATGGTCAGAGCGAGCATGAACACGCCGATGAAGAACGCGGTGATGGTGGCGATGATGAGTCCCACCTGGCGGAGGTGCGTGTTGTCGAGTCGCGGTTGTGTCGCGAAGATCCCGATCACGACGGCCACGAGCGCCCACAGTTTGAGTTCGTTGGTGAGGCGCTTGTAGCGGCCGTTCACGAAGCCGGGTCCGCGTGTTTTCCGCAAGATGGTTCGAGTTGTGTACGCGGCGGAGAATGGCAACAGCAGGAAGAGCGTGACGCCGCGCAGGAGGGTGAGTACGTCGATGGGTATGACTTTGCCGAGGAACACGACAACGAGCAGCGCGGCTGCGGTGGTGATGGTTCGTCCGGTGGTGCGGATTGCGGTGGTGATTGCCATGGGTGTTGGTTCGCCGTGCAGTCGAGCGTCGAGGACCGCAGCGAGGAGGAACACTTCGTAGTCGGTGGATAGTCCGAACGCGAAGACACACGTGAGGAGCACGATGACGGGTTCGAGACCACCGATGGGGGTGATATTGAGAAGTCCGGCAAGGTGGCCGTCTTGGAATCCCCACACCATCGCACCGATCGATGCCGGGAGCGAAAGTGCACTGATCACGACGGCTTTGATCGGAATGAGCACCGACCCGGTCAGAGCCCACAGCAACAGGAGTGTCATCACCGCCACCACGAACCAGTTGCAGCGCCTCGTCGACCAAGGAATCTGGCACCGCGACGCGACGGCAACCACGTCCACTATCGCATCGTCGACCCCTGCGTGACGGGGCTCCTTGACCTTGCGCTGTGCCTCACCGAAGAGACCCAGCGACGAGCTATCGGCCGCTGACGCGCATCTAGTGGCGGTAGGAGCGGTCGTTGTGGAGGAGCGGTCGTTGGGGGACAGTCCGCAACTTGCCTAACGCGCCGAGCGCGCCTATCGCGCCTACCGCGCCTACTGCGCCAGGCGCGGGTCCTGGGCAATGAGGTCACCAAGCCCGGCCCGGAACGCGTCGATCGTGAAGGCGAGTGCCTCGTCGTCGTGGGCCGTCGACACCAACCAGGTGTGGTGGTACTGAATGAGCCGATGACGCCGTAAGAGCAGTCCGAGCCGTTCGGCAGCGGCATCGCTGTGCGGTCGTTCGAGTCTGTCGAACACCAACCAAAACGCGGTGGGGAAGCCCTCCACCGACATGGCGACGCCGAGTTCTCGGCCCGTCGCAATCAACGCCGCTTGCAACGTCTCACCGTATCGAAACGCCCCTTCGTGAAGTGACGGATCGCGCATGGCATCGACGGTCGCCACGATCGAAGCCATTGCGGCGGCGTTTCCGTTGTAGGTCCCCGAGAGTCGTACCCGGTCGCTTGCGACTCCGTCGAACATTGCGGCAGTTCCGGCGACGGCCGCCACGGGCCACCCGGACCCGAGTGCTTTTGCATACGTGGCGAGGTCGGGGGTCACGCCGAACAGCGGTGCCGCGGTGCCCGGTCGCAGGCGAAATCCGGTCACCACCTCGTCGAAGATCAGGGCAGCCCCATACCGTGTCGTCAGCGCGCGAAGTCCTTCCAAGTATCCGGGGGCCGCAAGGACGCCACCAAACAGGTTCGCCGGTTCGGTGATGACGGCCGCAATGTCGTGGCCGTGGCGTTCGAATGAAGCTTCGACGGCGGCGAGGTCGTTCCACGGCAAAAGCAATGTGTGGTTACCACTTGAGGGGACCTGACCTGCGGTTGCCGGCGCTGGATGCTCGGCATCGGGACCGGCGATCAACGACACGTTGTCGATCCATCCGTGATAAATCCCTTCGAACTGCATCACGAGCGACTTGCCGGTTGCGGCACGCGCCAGGCGGAATGCGGACTGCACGGCCTCTGTGCCGCTGCTCACGAATCGGATCTGGTCGGCCCACTCGATGACGGACAGGGCGGCGGCGCCGGCCGCAACTTCGAGGGTTGTTCCTGACCCGAGAGTAAGCCCGCGAACGGCGGCGGCAGCAACGGCGTCGTTAACGCTCGTAGGTGTGTGGCCGAGAAAGGCCGGGCCGCGCCCGAGCATGTAGTCAATATGACGATTGCCTTCGACGTCGATCACCCAAGCGCCGTTGCCATGCGTGAGAACCACGTCGGCGCCAACCAGTCGGGCGTTAGAGTGGACGCCCGCTGGAGTGAACCTGGTGGCGCGTTCGTGCCAGCGGGAGTTCGTGGGCTCGGCATCGTTCATGGGTCGATGCTAGCGAAACGCGTCTTCGTTGCCTCTTCGTTGCCTCTTCGTCTCTGCCGATAAGAACCCCGGGAGCACGTCAGCTCTTTTCGAGGAGAAACGTGCTTGGCTCGAAATCGATCGACCAGTCGGCATATACCCCGATCTGCTCACAGCTCGTGCACTGTGCGCCGACGATCATCCAGGAAACCTCGCGCGACTCCGTGAGGCAGTAGCCGACGGCGATTTCGAAAATCTTCTTCCCACACGGGCACATTGCATCGCCGGTATCGGCGTCGGCCCAGTGTTCGTCGCTGTCGCCGATGTATGCCTGGCCCTTACAGTTCGTGCAGGTACGCAGAGCGACCCCATCTTCCTCACTGCACTGCATCCAGAAGGTCGTGGTGCCACAGGCGCATTGGGACAGCACAACCTGATCGGCCGGTGTCTCGTGGACGTCACCGAACTCGGTGACGTACGCGAACAACGACTGACGTTCTCGAGCTTCAACCATGCGGACCGTGTGCCCTCACAGGGACGACGCGAAGGATTTGATGTCTCGAATAGTGGAGAGGTAGACGTCGGGCATGGCCTCGCGGAACAGGCAGTCACCAGCGTGACATGTCCCATTGACCGTTCGAGATACTGCGCTCACCCCGGCTTCGGCAAGTTTCCGGAAGTACGCGATCCCTTCGTCGCGAAGCGGATCGAGTTGGTTTACTGAAATGACGTGGGGCGGCAGGCCCTTCAGGTCGTCGACCGTCGCATGATACGGCCAGGCGAGCAAATTCTTCGCATGTTCGCCCGAAGGGTCGTACACCTTGGCCATGATCGCCATCTGGGAACAGCTGAGGAAGTAGTTGTCGTTCTCGAAGAGCGACGTGAGGTTTGGATCCGGATCGGCGTAGACACCAGAAATGTATGGGCACTGAGCATAAACGCCGTCGATCTGCGAGATCTTCCCGTCGGCCTTTGCCTTGAGCGCTGTGGCCAGCGTCAGGTTTCCACCTCCCGACTCACCAGACACGACGAGCTTGGAAATTCCTAAGTTCGCTTTGTTCTCGGTAACCCACTGAAGCGCTGCGGAACAATCGTTGAGTCCAGCCGGGAACGGATGAGGCCCGAGCTTTCCGCCGCCGTTGCGAAACTCCACGCCGACCACCACCATGCCAGTTGCGGCAAGCTCATCGCGCCAACGCATGTACCCGGCGGAGGCCGCCTCGAGAATGACCATGCCCCCGCCGTGCAGGTGCAGGATTCCAGGGATCGACCCTTCGACGCTGGTTGGCCGGTGAATGAACAGTGTGATGTCGTTGTTGTCGGTGCCGCGAATTACCTGAACGGTCGAGGTGACGCCGGCCACGGGCGCGAGGGCGCCGACGAGCATGCCTCCCAGTTCGCCGAAACCGGCTTCCGAGAGGTTGCAGTACTCGTGAAGCACTTCCATCGGTGCAGTGTGATCAAACGGAAGCGGTTCCTGCTCGACGTCGAGCCCGATCGGCGCCATTGCCGCAAGCATTCGAGGATCAGCTCGAGGGTCGGTTTGCAAAATCATGTCCGGGTTGCCGAGTCGGCCGGGCAGGTGAGGAGCTTTTGCTGATGTCATCGTACGCTCGCATTCGTGTGAGGACCGGCGGTGGGTTTTCCGTCGCGTGTGCATCTTATGGTCATCGCTGGTTTCGGGTCTCCTCGGTTGCCAAGCACGCGTGCCGTGGGGCCGCGTGTTCTACAGTCGACGCCATGCCGTGGCCCAAGAAGTCCGACGTAGCGCTCATGAACAAGTACCCGAGCGTGCATTACTTGCAGAAGCGAGCGAAGTACCGAATCCCGAAATTCTCGTGGGAGTACCTCGACTCCGGGACGGGTCTCGACGAAGCCGTCGATCGGAACCTTGCATCGATGCGAGCCGTAACGTTCGCACCAAAATTTTTGCAGGGCGTCCTCGAACCAACGATCGAAACCGAATTGTTCGGCACCACCTACTCGGCACCGTTCGGCGTCGCCCCGATCGGTCTCACCGGAGGCATCTGGCCGGGCGCAGACAAAGCGCTCGCCACGATGGCGGCGAAACGGCGGGTACCGCACGTGCTCAGCACCGTCGCAACCGAAAAGCCCGAGGTCCACGGACCGCTGGCGGGGGGAATGGGTTGGTTCCAGCTGTATCCGCCGCGGGATCTGTCTATTCGCGAAGATTTGCTGGGTCGGGTACGAGATTCCGGCTACCGCGTGTTGGTTGTTACCGCCGACATCCCCGCGGCAAGCGCTCGGGAGCGTCAGAAGCGAGCTCAGCTCACGGTTCCTCCAAAGATTGGCCCACTTCTCGTCGCGCGAGCAGCGGTTCGACCCGCCTGGTCGTTGGCGATTCTTCGAAACGGTGCGCCGCGATTTCGCACACTCGATGCGTATTCCTCCAAGGCGACGATGGCCAACACCGCCGGGGTGGTCGGGAGTTCCCTAGGCGGCACGCTTTCGTGGGACTATCTCGCCGAAGTGCGCGAAATGTGGGATGGACCCCTTGTCGTCAAAGGGTTGTTGCATCCAGACGACGCATCGCGCGCCATCGACATCGGCGTCGACGGTATATCGGTCTCGAACCATGGCGGTCGACAACTCGACGGCACACAAGGTTCGATCGACGCCCTTCCAGCGATGGTCGAACGCATCAATGGGAGGGTGAAGGTCTTGTTCGACGGTGGTGTGCGGAGTGGTCTCGACGTGGCGCGAGCCGTTGGTCTGGGTGCCGATTTCGTGCTCTGCGGGCGTGCGTACATGTTCGGACTATCGGCGCTCGGTGATCGCGGAGCCGACCACGTCACGACGATTCTCCACGATGGCCTGATCGAGGTGATGCACCAACTGGGGTGTCGCACGCTCGGTGAGATTTCGGAGCGCATCATTCGCTAGGCGCGCGTAGCATCTTCCGGTTCGCTGCCCGCAGCGGCGTGACCGAGTCGATCTCTTTGAAGAAGCGTTTCGAGGGTTTGCGACCGAATCCCAAAGAACGACTTGAGTTGCGAGATCTGCTCCGCAACCTCGTGCTGCTCGGTCAACGAGAGCGGGGTTGCCCGCTTCACGGCGAGAATCATCTTGTTCTTGCTGGTTTCTTCGGGAGAGATGAATTCGAACACCTTCGTTTCGTACCCGCAGGCCTCGAGGAGGAGCGAGCGAAGCGCGTCGGTGAGCATCTCCGCCTGCGCGCCCTGGTGCACGCCGTGTCGCATGAGGGGATGAATCGCTGTCGGCCACGTCATCTGAGGTCGAAGTTCCTTGTGGCAGCAGGGAGAACAGACGATGATGCTGGCCTTGTTCGCAATGCCGAAATGGATCGCGTGGTCGGTAGCGGTATCGCAGGCGTGGAGTGCCACCATGATGTCCGTTGCGTCTGTGCCAAATCCTTCGACGGTGCCTTCGACGAAAGAGAGGCCGGAGAAGGCGGTGTTGCGAGCCGCCGTTTCGGTCAGCGTTGCCAGATCGTTGCGCAGTTCTACGCCGGTGACGACGGCCTCCCTGTTGAGCTTCTTCTCCAACAGCACGTAGAGGGCGAACGTGAGGTATCCCTTGCCGGAGCCGAAATCCACGGCGGCGATCCTGTGTTGATCCCGAAGAGGTGACTGCGTAATGGCGTTCTCGAGCACTTCGGTGAATTTGTTGATCTGTTTCCACTTACGAGACATCGAGGGGATCAGACGGTGTTGACGGTCAGTTATTCCGAGTTCGGTGAGGAACGGTTCGTCGAGCCGCAATGAGTGCGTCTTCGTTCGATCGTGTGTCGGGCTCGATTCGATTGCCCGGCTGACCCGAGAGCGACGAAGCGTCCACGCTCCTTTCCTCGTCGCAGCGAGTTCGATGTCTTCCTCGGCGGTAAGGAGATGTATTCGAGCAAACCCGGAGTTCATAAGTGTCTTTACTTCTTCGAGTCCCGCAGGAACGTCGTAGTTCTTCGTGATGTCACGAGTTGCGTAACTCGCTACCACCGAGAGCGACGCGACGTCGCGGAGTACGACCGGTCGGACCGTCACTCGAACCAATCCGAGCTCGGGTCCCGAGTACTTCGCGAAGACAACTCTGCTCACACGACCCTCGCGCACATGCTCCTGCAGTTCGGACAAGAACGTTTCCTGCGGGCCGACCAAATTCGTGTTCACTCGTTGGATCCTACGGGTCCGATCCGAGTAGCTTCGCCCGATGCTCGACCGACAACTCCACGTGCAGACCAGAGACGGCTCGATGCCGACGTTCGTGACTCATCCCGAGGAGGGCGGACCGTTTCCGGTGGTCTTCTTCTATATGGACGCCCCGGGCATGCGTGATGAGCTGCACGACATGGCTCGTCGGCTCGGCACCGCGGGCTATTTCGTGGTTCTCCCGAACCTGTATTACCGAACGTCGACCGAGGAGAACATGGACTTTGCTGCTCCTGGGGCTCGCGAAAAGATGATTGCCCTGATGGGGACGCTCACTGATTCGCTCGTGGCGAGTGACACAGAGGCCTTGTTTACGTTCGTGGATTGCGAGGCGAATGCCGACGCCGGTCGTGTCGGTTGTATGGGGTACTGCATGAGTGGCCCATTCGCGTTCGCCATGGCGGCGATGTTCCCGGATCGTATGAAGTCGGCGGCCTCTCTGTACGGCGTGCGCCTGTTCGGCGAGGGCTCTCCAGCCCATCTGGCGAAGGACGTGGCGGGGGAGCTGTATTTCGCCTGCGCCGAGACCGACGCCTACGCGCCCAAAGAAATGATCGACCAACTCGAGGCCCACCTTCGAGAAGTCGGTGCGAACGCTCGAGTGGAGTGGTATCCGGGAACGCATCACGGGTTTGCCTTTCAGCGGCGAGGTGCGGTCTATGACCGTGACGCCGCCGAACGGCATTGGGAACGGCTTCATGCGCTCTTCCGACGGACACTGTCTTAATCGCGACCTGTCTCGAATGGGGAAGGTTCTGGGTATCGGACCGTTCTGGTATCGGAAGGTTCTCATTCGGAAGAGGAGAAACACCGGGAAACGGTAAAGTCACCCACGGTGACTGTCGATAGGAGATTGCCACAAAGAGTGGCTCATTCTCCCCCCAAAGGAAACTTCCCGTGTTCACTACCTATCGCAAGGCCCGTATCGGCCTGCTCTCGGCGACGGTCGTCGCTGCGCTTTTGGGTTCGGCGACGGCTCAGGCGGCCCAGCCTGTTCCCTCCACCCCCGCAAACCAGGCGAGCAATGGCGCCAAGCCCCGCAACCCAGAACGGGCCAAGCTCGAAGAAAAGCTGCGGGCCGAACGCGAATCGTTGAAGGCGAAGGCCGAAGCCGAGCGAGATGCGCTGAAGGATGGCGTGAAATCGGAGGTCGAAGCAATTCGCGACAGGGCCAAGGCAGAGCGAGAGGCGAACGAAGCCAAGGTGCGGGCGGCGATCGAAGCGGCGAAGGAGACAGCGGCCTCGACGGTGCCGAGCTCGTCGACGTCGCCGGGATCTCCCACTTCCCTGCCGGCCGATCCGAAGGCCGCCGTCGAGGCGATCCGCAAGGAAGCGGCCCAAACGCGCAAGGCCTCACAGGAGGCCACCGCCGCCGAGGTTGCGGCGGTGCGTGCCAAGGCGAAGGCTGAACGTGAGGCGATGCAGGCAAAGCTGGCCGCGGAGCGCGAGGCGCTTCGCGCCAAGGCCGAAGCCGAACGCGCTGCGGTTCAAGCGAAGAAGAAGGCTGAGCGCGATGCGAAGAAGCGTCGCCCCAATTCTGGTGTCCCCACATCCGTTGCGCCGACATCCGTTGCGCCGACGACCACTGCGCCGACAAACACCGGCTCAACCCCGACGACGAGCCCGACCGCTCCGAGTACGACTGCTCCGGGAACTACTCCCTTGGCGCCGACGGCGAGCTCCAGCGTGCCGCTGGCCGGCACGGCGTCATCCTGAGCGATCCCGCACTGTTGATTCGACGTTCGCGTCGAATCGTCTAGGGGCCTCCACCACGGTGGAGGCCCTTCTTTTTTTGGCCCCGTTTCCGACCAGGGCGGTTTTGCCCGGTCGAGTTGGGTCGGACTTACGGTGCGAGCTCGACGAGGGCGACCCCGCCGACGACGAGGATCATGCCGGCAGCCTGCCCGAGACTTACGCGGTCGCCCAGGAACATGAACCCGATGATCATCGTGAGGACGGCCTCGATTCCGAGACCAACCACGAGCGTCGTCGAGAGGTTCGAGTTGCCGACTGCTCGCGTAAGGAGTCCGGCGCCCACGATGAAGGAGATCAACACGACCAAAGTCGGGGTGAATCGGGTGAGTCCATCGGATGCTTTCATGAAGGCGCCGCCAACGGCAAAGGCCATGGACCCAAACAGGACCATGATCATGGCGAACACGTCCGGTGGTCGTGGCGCCGCCAACTCGGGGTCGGTCTCCGGGGGCATTCACGCTTGCGCGCGAATAAGGGTCTTGGGTAGCGTTTCCGTCGCATAGCGGTACGATACGCCGTCGTCGACCGAGTAGCGAGCCCAATGTGAGGGTTTCTCGGCGTTTTTTTTGGTGCTCCCGCCGATTCAACTCGCAGTCTCTTCGGTCCCTTCGTTGCCAGGACGTGGTTACCGGCGAGCCGGGGGGACTCGATGTTGGCGCTCTAGTCTCGTGCGCTCACCCATCAATGGGGGACTTAAGCAGTGGCTGGCGATATGGCCGACGACCAAACCGGAACCCCTCGAGTCGATTCGGAGAACCTTCACAACGCCTTATACGGACCCTTCTCCGAAATCTTCGTTGTCACGCCCCGATCTCGTTCTTAGAGACATCACCGTCGATGACCTCTCTGTCGGACGCATGGCCGATCACGTCCGATCTCTCAGGGAGGTTGGGGCCCGGCCAATGTCGCTGACGGAGTGGTGGTGGCGTTCGAGGATTTCCCTCGTCGACGAGGAGAAGTGGCTGCTCGGTTGCCTCGGAGGACGATCTGCCAAAATTATCCAATGAGCGGTACGCAGGGGGTATGTGAAGGTTCGGCCCGGCCGAGGCGATTCTTCTCCGACGGACGATACGTCGCCCTTTGACTATTCTTGCTCTCGAGAAGACGAGGGGCAACGCGCCCATTGACCTCTGGCAGCCACATATGCCTCTAGTGCACTCGCTAAGTGCCGGCGCGACAAAGGTTGTCGCTTTTGGAGAGTAGGGGTGGCCTGACGTCGTTGACAGAGCGGTTTGGACAGGCGATCCTCGCGGTCAGATACGCTAAAATTCGTGCCGTTCTGACCCCTAGTTCGTTCTTTCTGCCAGAGCGAAAGATGTGCTGCTCCCAGCTACATCGATTCGATGGTGTCATGCCAACAGCGAACCAGTTGTTGGTGGTCCTACTCGGGTGGTTCCTGGCGTTCGCTGCAGGGTCGTCTCCGATGAAAGGTGGACAGGCTGAGATCTGCGTGGGTTTGCCGTTGACTTATCGCCCACGCGATATCTCTCGGAGAGAGGAATTAGTTTCTTGCTGTGAGACACATGGTCGCGGGGTCGCTCTGTTGGTTTCGTTGGAAAATCGCGGACGCGACTGAGGCAGCGATACGGAGTTCGCGCCGGCCGCTTTCCAAACGGCGACGTATGACTTGGTCACGGGGCGTGGGCGCTTCAGAAGTGATTCCACCTTCAGCATCATCTCTCAGCAACAAAGGAATTCCTATCTGAAAGCCAGAGTATTTCCTTGCCGAATCGTTGACGTTCAGGTGCGAACGGGTAAGTCGTCGATGCGTATCGGTATCATCTGCGAACCGAAAGCGCGGGATCAAACGTCCGTCCCGAGCTGGAAGGCACGTGCCCTGCGGATGGAAAGCAATATAGTGAATATCGCTGGTAGCGAGGAATTCTACTATAGCTGGGAGAACATCAACCGTGTCGCGGTGAGGTTGGGTCCGCGGAGAGAGCGCTCCGAAGACGCGCCCACAGCGACGAAATGGACCGCTGTCACGAAGATTTTCGGTCCCGTCGGCTGCCTCCCAGGAAGCCGGTTTCGCCCTCAGACCCGCCTCGCTAACACACGATAACATTGCTGTCAGCAGTATTATATCCCCAAGTTATCCCCAAAACAGGGGGCCCCTGCCGCCCGCTGTTCCGGCGGTTTCGGCTTGGGATGCCGTCACCGGATGACGGAAATTGGGGCCGATTCGCGCCATGCAGAGCCGGCGAAGCGGTCGAATGCTACGAATGTTCGGGGGTGCACGAGTGGGGGAGCGGCCCGAAACGGAGCGAACGAACGCTCCCTCGAGCGCGTGAAACCGGGGCGCTTTCGTGCTGGCGTTGGCGACCTTCGGTCACCGCTCGCCGCCCTACGAAGGTGAGAGCTGTGCCGAAGGTCGGGGTGGCCGGGACCCGATCCACCAACACGCGCGAGGGCGCCGATCGTTGCGCGCCCCATCTTTGCGGGACGCGGGCTGAGTCTGCTGGAACCCCGGGTTGGTGGTGGGTCCTGCGGGGCCGAAGTGCGACCCAGCCGAGCTCCGGTCGGAGCGAAGGGTCTCGGTGGGGTTCGATCCGGGCGTACCCGAGCCCCGGAGTGGGTAAATTGCCCCACCGGAGGAGCCGAAAACCGCCGAATCCCGGGATTCGACCCTATTTTGCGCTCTCCTGCGACCGACCCCCTTTCGGCCAACGACATCCATCGGCACCCGTTGCAGGCGATTCTGCTGACCGCCAAAACCGGCGAATCTGGACGCTTCGGCGACTCGAACCTTGGCTAGGCGCGCCGGCCGAACCTGGTGTTGAAGAGCGGTGAGCGGGCCGCAGCGCTCTGAGAATGCAAGATTGCGAGGCCATCGCCGAGCCTTCCCCGAGGTCAGGAATTTTGGATGCCGGGGCGGAGCGACCGGTCCCAATCTCGCGATCTTGGGAATCGAGCCGGAGCCTTCGACGTCCCTGGTGGGGGGTCCCCAGAGCCGGGAGGAGACCTCCGCCGGTTTCCAAAGGATCCTCCCACCTACAAAATGGAGCCGGCGAGCGCCCTACTCCGTCGGATCGCGCAGAAGCTTTCCCGACTACGAGAACGCGGAGAACCCCCAACCGACCGTCGAATTGCGTCGAACTGCGCTGCGAGACGGCGAGAACTGGTTGCCCCGGACGGTTCGTAACACCAGAAAAACGACCGGTGTCATGGCAAAACGTTGGTTGGCGGGCGCCATAGGCGAACGAAGGTTCAGCTCTGAACATCCGTAATCGGGGGAAATGGTGAATCTCTGCGATTCAGGAGAGGTTCGTTTGGCGTCGGGTTGTCCCTGCCCCCTCGCTCCGGAGCTCGGCCAAACTCCCTGGATCCGGCCCTGCGGGCGACAGACTGAGCCCACGAGCGCCCCCGATTGGCAATGAGAACCATGGTTCATTGGGGGTCCACACTCCTTTGGACGCCTCCAACCGGGTGAGGAAGCCGGCGGTGGAGAACGACGCCGCCGTTGCAATTTCGTCCACGAGGTGATTTCACCGGTGAACCGGGGTCAGAGCGGCGTGGAACCCCGTGGGGCCGAGGTGGGGGCGCGACATCGAGGATGCGATGTCCCTCGGGCTGCGCTGGGACCGATCCGTTTGCTCCCACGCGACCGATAGGGCAACGTCGACTTCCAGAGGATTTCGCAGGTGGGTGAACTGTCGGGCGGGTTCGGCCAATGGACACCAAGGAGGCGCCTCCGGCCGGCGGACGTTTCGAGACGACGCCATGGACTCGTGCGACGGATTGCGTCTGGCCCCAGCGCTCCGGGGAGGGCAAGTTCTGTAGTTCTTTCAATCTTGCATGCCGCCCGACCGAAAACGGACCCGGCGCGCTCAGGAAACTGCCGGCGTCAATTTCCCCAGTTCAACGGCGGAACCGGAAACGAGCACACTGGGTCTCGCGATCTTGCGATGTCGCCCCCAATCCCACTCATCCATCGAACTTCGAACCATGAACGACGTCGGGGACGATGCCGACAAGTACGCGCGGCACCTAAAACACGAAACGGGACGAGCAAAAAGCCGACTCGAAATACTCCGGGCCCCCTTCGCCTGCCGAATGGGGGTCGATCGCACGAGAACGCCTTACAGGGCCCTTCTAGGCCAGGGCATGTTTTCGTGCCCAGTTCGTGTGACCCAATGCTCATAGGGCGTTTCGATCATTTCGGGTCCGAAGTGTTAAGGCGGCCGCACTAGTGGACGAATCAAGTAGCGCATGTCCCTGTCCCCGCGACCGAAGAGCCGCGCGCTCTCGCAAAAGTGTTCTGCTTTCGTCGCGCTCGTGGGCACGGTGTCGATCCTTTTCGTCTCGACGTTCGTGGCGGCGCCGCGCGCCAGCGCAGTCCTGCCCTTCGTTTCGGTCTTCTCGCAGAACGCCCAGGGCGACATTGCCCTCGTGGCCAATGCGAACATGGACTGTCCCACGGGCTGCACGACAGCCAACAGCGCCAACATGGTGATGGTCGACGTCGACGGGGCCCCGGCGAGTCCACTCATCGGCGGGGGTACGGTCGCCACCTTCAACTCCTCGACCTCTGACCTTGTCATTCCGGCTGGATCGACCGTCGTGTTCGCCGGGCTCTTCTGGGGAGGGAACACCCTTGGGGGCACCGGCGGTGCGAACGCCCCGAACGCCGCGAACCGCGATCGGGTGTTCTTCAGGACACCCGGTATGGCCGGCTACCAACAGGTCGTCGCCACGAGCACCGACGTTGACACGAACTCGAGCGCCGCGTTCCCCGTCTACCACGCGTACCTCGACGTCACCAACATGTTGACGGGTCTTCCGAACTCGGGGAACGGAACCTATTCGGTCGCCGACATCCAGTCGGGCACGGGATCCTCGGGACTGGGGGACTGGGCGGGCTGGACCCTGGCCGTCGCCTACTCGAACCCGACGCAACCGCTCCGCAACCTCAACGTGTTCAACGGCTTCGAACGAGTGTTTGGTTCTTCGGCGGCCACGAGCGCCGACGTGCTCATCGGGCCGTTCATCACCCCTGCAGTCGGCACCGGCCCGGTTGTTGCGAAAGTTGGGTTGGTTGCCCAAGACGGCGACGTTGGCATCACCGCCGACAACGTCACGCTCGTGTCGGGTGGCGCGGGATCCTGCTCGTCCGCAACGACCACGCCACCGCGCCTCACGAACGCGCTCAATGCGAGCGACAACATCTTCAACTCGTCCATCACCAACCTCGGTGCCAACGTCACGACCCGAAATCCGGCCAACGTCAACACGTGGGGTTACGACGCCGACATGATCCAGGCGAATTCATACCTCACGAACGGGTCCACGAATGCCTGTATCCGACTCGGCACGACAGGTGACACGTACTACGCCGATGCCGTCGTCACGGTCATCGATCTCCCGCAACCCCGATTGGTGGCGACAAAGACCGGTAACGATCTCAACGGCGGAAACGCTGACCCTGGCGACATCATCGAGTACACGGTCACGATGCAGAACAACGGTGACGATATCGCCACAAACGTCACGTTGGCCGATCCGATGCCGGCCAACATGACCTATGTCCCGGGCACCCTGGAGATCGCGACTGGTGCGAACAGTGGCACGAAGACCGACTCGTCGGCCGACTTGGACCAGGCCAACTTCACGGGCACGACCGCGACGTTCTATCTCGGAACCGGCGCGACGAACGCTACCGGCGGAAGCCTGAACCCGGGTGCGTCGACTTCGATAAAGCTACGTGCGCAAATTAGCCCCGCAACTCCTGGCGGAACGACCATCGTCAACTCTGCAACCATCACCTACCGCGGTGCGACGATTCCGACACAGGTGCTGGCGCCGATCTCGAGCCCGGCAACCACACCGGTGGCGAATCAGGTCGACCTCGAAGTCACGAAAACCGACTCGATCACGACGGTGACCGCTGGTGCGGCCCACTCCTACACGGTGACCGTCAGGAACAACGGACCGCAAGCGGTCACAGGAGCGACGGTTTCCGACACGATGCCGGCGTTGCTTCAATCGCCGACGTGGTCGTGTTCGGTCGCAAATCAATCCGCGGCGGCGACGTGTGGTGCTGCGTCCGGCTCGGGCAACATCGCGACAACGGTGAACCTTGGCGTCAACGACATTGCTACTTTCACCATCAACGCAACCATCGACCCTGCGGCGCCGTCGGGGACTGCGACGCTCGTCAACACGGCAACTGCAAGCGTTCCTGCCGGTGTGACGGACACGAACACCACAAACAATTCGGCGACGGATACCGACGATGTGAACCGGCGTGCCGACATTTCGGTTTCGAAGACGGACGGCATCACCAATGCCGTTCCGGGCACCACCATTACTTACACGGTGGCCGTCACCAATAACGGACCGTCGAACGCCGGTTTGGTGGCCGTGGCGGACACGGTCCCGGCTACGATTACGGGTGTCACGTGGACGTGTTCGTCGACTGCAGGGTCTGCGTGCACGGCGGCGTCGGGTTCAGGGAACGCGATTGCGACTTCGGCGAACCTCATTCGCAGTGGCGTCGCGACCTACACAATTACCGGCACGCTGAATCCTGGGACACCAGCAGGAACGGGAACACTCGTCAACACCGCAACGGCAACGCTGCCCGTCGGCGTCACGGAGATCAACACCACAAACAACTCCGCAACCGACACCGACAACGTCACTCCCCGCACGGACCTCTCGATATCGAAGACCGACGGAATCACCGACGCCATTCCGGGCACGATCGTTTCCTATACGGTCACGGTTGCGAACGCCGGACCGTCGACTGCGACGAGCGCGCCGATCACCGACACGGTTCCGGCGGCGCTGACCGGAGTCACGTGGAGCTGCGTTCCGACGGGGTCGGGCGCGAGCTGCGGGGCGGCGAGTGGAAGTGGCAATGCCATTGCGACGACCGCAACGATGCCCACCGCCACAAGCGTCACGTACACCATTTCGGGAACACTGAACCCGACCACACCTACAGGCACGGGCACGCTCGTCAATACCGCCACGGTCGCCGCCGCACCGGGAGCGACGGATCCCGTGACGACGAACAACTCGGCCACCGACACGGACAACGTCCGCGCCACGGCCGACCTCACGATCACGAAGACAGACGGTCTCACCAACGCCGTGCCGGGCACGACGGTCACGTACACGATCGTCGCTTCCAACGCTGGTCCGTCGACGGTCACCAACGCCGTGATCAATGACGCCGTGCCGGCAAGCATCACCGGTGTCACGTGGACGTGCGCAGCGGTAGTGGGTGCGTCGTGTGGCGCCGCGAGTGGTACCGGCAACACCATCAACACGACGGCGACGTTGTCGGCGGGAACCAATGTGACCTACACGGTGAGCGGCACGCTGCTGGCGAGCACTGCGGCCGGCACGGGAACACTGGTGAACACGGCAACCGCGGCAGCTCCGGTCGGCGTCACCGAATCGAACGCCACGAACAACTCCGCAACCGACACGGACAATGTCACCCCGGTCGCAGACCTTTCGATCACCAAGACCGACGGCGCCACGGTTGCGGTTCCGGGGACCGCTATCACCTATACCGTCGTCGTTGCCAACGCCGGCCCGTCTGCCGTGACGAACGCCGCCGTTGCCGACTCGATTCCGACGGCAATCACGGGCGTTACCTGGACCTGTGCCGCCGTTGCCGGAGCAAGTTGTGGTGCGGCCAGCGGTTCGGGGAACACCATCGCCACGACCGCCTCGATGGCGCCGGGGACCTCGGTCACCTACACCATCACGGGAACTGTGGCGCCGTCCACGCCAGCGGGGACGGGCACCCTGGTGAACACCGCGACCGTAAGTGTACCTAGTGGTACGACCGATCCGACCCCTGCGAACAATTCGGCGACTGACACCGATGACGTTGCCCCTCGCGCCGATCTTGCGATTACGAAATCAGCGAGCCCCACCACAGGTCTTCCCGGCACGGGCATCGTTTACACGGTCGTTGTGACGAACAACGGCCCTTCAACGGTGAGCGGTGCAACCATTTCTGACACCGTACCGGCGACAATTGCTGGTGTCTCCTGGACCTGTGCGGCAAGTGGTGCAGGCGCAGCCTGCGGCGCAGCGAGTGGTTCGGGGAACGCAATCTCGACGACTGCAGATCTGGCTATGGGAACCTCCGTTACCTTTACCATCAACGGTTCCATCGCTGCGGGAACACCCGCCGGGACAATCGTCAACACGGCGTCTGTAACTGTACCTAGTGGTGTCACCGACCCGACTCCGGGCAACAATTCCGCAAGTGCAAACGTGACGGTCGGTTCAACCGCTGATCTGTCGATCACAAAGTCCGATGGTGTCACGTCGGCGACGCCGGGCAGTACGGTCACCTACACGATCGTCGCGTCGAACAGCGGACCAAACCCGGTCACGGGTGCCACGGTCACCGACAACCTTCCCGCCGCCATTTCCTCGGCCACGTGGACGTGTGTCGCGAGCGGCGGTTCGTCATGTGGTGTCGTCGGCGGGTCGGGCAACATCAGTCAAACCGTCAATGTCGCCGTGGGCGGCACCGTCACGTATACGGTCACGGCTTCCATCGCTCCTGGGGCAACGGGCACGCTCGCGAACACCGCAACCGTTGCTGCTCCTGTCGGCGTGACGGAAACGAACAACACGAACAACAGCGCAACGGATACCGACTCCCTCACGCCAAGCGGTGACCTGTCGATAAGCAAGACCGACGGCGTCACAACCAAGATTCCCGGCACCGCAATCACGTACACGATCACTGTCGCCAACGCTGGACCGTCGACTGCTGTTGCTGCGCCGGTCGCCGACACAATGCCTGCCGCGATTCTGTCGCCGACCTGGTCATGCGCCGCGACCTCTGGCTCGAGCTGCGGTGCTGCTTCGGGCAGCGGAAACATTGCGACAACCGCAACCGTGGCACCGGGCGGATCGGTGACCTTTACGGTGAACGGCACCGTCGATCCGAACGCGACCGGCACGCTCACCAACACCGCAACGGTTACTGCGCCCTCCGGGTTCCCCGATGCGTCGACGGCGAACAACACGTCGACCGACGTCGATACGCTCGTTCCGACCGGCGACCTGACTATCACGAAATCCGATGGCATCACCGACGCCGTTCCCGGTTCGTCGCTCACCTATACGATCATCGCCTCGAACGTTGGTCCGTCCACCGTCGTTGGTGCACCGATCGCGGACACGTTGCCAAGTGCACTTACTGGTGCGACCTGGAGTTGCGCTGCGACGTCCGGCTCGAGCTGCGGAGCCGCAACCGGTTCAGGATCAATCGCTACCACCGCCACTCTTCGTCCGGGTGGTTCTGCCACCTATGCCGTGACGGCAACCTTGGACCCGGCAAACCCTGCGGGCACAGGGACTCTCGTCAATACGGCGAGCATCTCTGCACCTGTTGGTTTCACCGACCCGACGCCAGGGAACAACTCCGGCACCGATACCGACAATGTCACGCCACGGGTGGATCTGTCGATCACGAAAACCGATAGTTCGACAACTGCTGTGCCGGGAACGAACGTGGTCTACACGATCGTCGTGAGCAACACCGGGCCTTCGCATGCGACCACCTCACCTGTCACCGACACACTGCCAAGTGCACTTACAAATGCCACGTGGACATGTGCACCGACAGGATCCGGAGCGACATGCGGAGCGCCGAGTGGCACCGGAAACATTTCCTCAACGGTGACGCTCCCCTCAGGAACGTCGGCGACCTTCACATTGACGGCAACCCTGAACCCGAGCACACCAGCCGGGATCGGCACACTTGTGAACACGGCGTCAGTTTCGCCGGCAGCCGGAACGACGGATACAAACACGACGAACAACTCAGCCACCGATACCGACGACGTGACCCCGCGCGGCGATCTCTCGATCACGAAGACTGACGGAATCACCAACGCGGTGCCGGGAACCACCGTGACCTACACGATCGTTGCCTCGAACGCCGGCCCGTCCACTGTTTCGTCCGCCGCGATCACTGACACGCTCCCAAGCGCGCTTACGGGTGCCACCTGGACATGCGCCGCGGCTGGAGTTGGTGCCGCGTGTGGAGCAGCAAGTGGGAGCGGCAACCTCGCAACGACAGCAACGATCCCATCGGGAACAACCGTCACCTATACGATAACGGCGACGTTGAATCCCACGACGCCAGCCGGCACGGGAACGCTCGTGAACACGGCGACTATCGCCGCGCCGGTTGGGTTCACGGAGACCGCTCCCGGCAACAACTCGGCCACCGATACCGACAACGTCACTCCTCGAGCTGACCTTGCGATCTCCAAGACCGACGGCATCACCGACGCTGTTCCCGGAACGACGATCACCTACACCATCGTCGCGTCGAACGCCGGACCGTCGTTCTCTGCAGCGACTGCGATCACCGATACCGTTCCGGCTTCGATCACCGGGGTCACCTGGACGTGTGTTGCGTCAGTGGGTTCTTCGTGCGGTGCCGCGAGCGGTAGTGGCAACACCATCTCCACCACGGCGGGTATCGCAGTCTCCGGTACCGCCACCTATACGGTGATCGGAACCCTCAATCCCTCGACGCCGGCAGGCACCGGCACGTTGGTGAACACGGCCAACGTCGCGGCGGGCTCGGGAACAACTGACCCGGTGACGACGAACAACTCCGCGACAGACACGGACAACGTCACGCCGCGTGCCGACCTTGGCGTCGTGAAGACTCGGACGAGCGCAAGTCCCGTTGTAGCCGGACAGACGATCACGTACTCCGTGGTCGTGTCGAACGCCGGCCCGTCCAACGTCGTCGGCGCCATTGTTACCGACACGGTCCCCGCGTCGATTCTCAACCCGACCTGGACCTGTGCGGCAACGGCGGGCTCCTCGTGCGCTGCGGCATCGGGAAGCGGAAATCTTTCCTCGACCGCGAACATCGTGGTCGGTGGCACGGCGACCTACACGATCACCGCAACGGTTGATCCTTCGTTCACGTCCGGCAACGTGGTGAACACTGCTTCAGTGAGCGCACCGAGCGGCGTCACGGATCCGACGACGACGAACAATACGTCGACCGCGACCGATCCGGTCACGGTACGCACCGATCTTCAGGTCGTGAAGACGCATTCCGGTGGGCTCGTCGCTGGTTCAACGGTCACCTATTCCGTGGTCGTGACGAACCTCGGTCCTTCTACGGCCTTCAACGGAACGTTGGTCGATGCGCTACCGACCGGTGTTGCGTCGTGGACCTGGACATGTGCGGCATCGGGCAGCGGTGCATGTGGCGCACCGAGCGGCAGCGGCGCGATCAACACAACCTACACATTGCCTCCGGCGCAGACCGCGACGTACACGATCACCGCGACGCTCGCTGCGAACGCCACTGGCTCAATCTCGAACACGGCAACCGTTGCCGCGGCCACGCCGGCGAATGACCCTGTCACCACCAACAACACGAGTACCGACACTGCTCCGGTCACGTCGAGCGTCAATCTCTCTATAACGAAGAACGACGCACGAACGACCGTTGTTGCCGGAACGGCGAACTCCTACACCATCGTTGTGTCGAACTCCGGACCGTCTACCGCAACCGGGGCAACCGTTACAGACACCGCCCCGTCGAACTTCATCTCCACCTCGTGGACGTGTGTCGCATCGTCGGGTTCCTCGTGTCCGGCGAGCGGAACGGGCAACATAAGTGCACTTGTGAATGTGGCTGTTGGCGGCAACGTTACCTTCACGTTCAACGGGACGGTCTCGCCCGGTTCTCCGGTGGGGCCAACTGCGCTGTCGAATACCGCAACGGTTGCAGCTGCCTCCGGTGTCACCGAAACGAACACGGCGGACAACTCGGCGACCGACGTCGACGCGATCACGGGATCTGCGGACCTGGCGATTTCGAAAACGGACGGTGCGACGACGGAGATCGCCGGAACTTCGGTGACGTACACGATCGTGGCCTCGAACAACGGTCCGTCAGCTGTAACGGGCGCAACCGTGACCGACTCGGTGCCCGGATCGATCACCGGGGCAACCTGGACCTGTGTCGCTTCCGCGGGGGCTACCTGTAACGCAAGTGGGAGCGGATCGATAAGCGAACTGGTCAATCTCGCCGTCGGCGCCACTGCGACCTTTACCCTCACGGGAACCATCAGCCCCTCCGCAACGGGATCGCTTGCCAACACGGCCTCCGTGGCCGTACACCCACCTTCACCTCGGCCATCGTCGACGCCTTCGCCCACCTGGGCGTGACCGACATGACGATGCCGCATTCCGCCTGGCGCGTGTGGCAGCAGTTGCAGAAGTCCGGCGTCGCCCTGGCGCCCTGAGCGATCCCATCCCATGGAAGTCAAACTCGACAAGCGCTACCCCATCGACGCCAGCCCGGCCCAGGTCTGGGCGGTGCTGCGCGACGTGCGCACGGTGGCCGGCTGCATGCCCGGCGCCACCATCACCGACCAGCTGGACGCCACCCACTACAAGGGCGCGGTCAAGGTCAAGATCGGCCCGGCGTTGGCCGCCTTTGCCGGCGACATCGAGGTGCTGGCGGTCGACGAGACAACCCACCGCACCCAGTTGCTGGGCAAGGGCGCTGACAAGTCAGGCTCAACTGCGGCGATGAACCTCAACGCCCATGTCGAG
>JANOWU010000113.1:0-7270 GCA_031418035.1 Acidimicrobiia bacterium | reverse complement strand
AACACCCGCGGCGTTACCGTCGTCGTAGAGCGAACCGGTCCGACGTCCGTCCGAGCCACAGCAACAGGCCATTCCGTAAGCTTCTTCAGCAAGCTGCTTCCGTGGTCGGACGATTCACTATCCATCTCCGTAGAAGCCGAGGCCGTGAGCCAATGACATCGATCAGTCACCAACGAATGCCACGCTCCAATATGTGGTCGCGACTCACCCTGGGATTGGCAGCGTGTGTCGCGGCATTTGCACTTTCCTGGCGACAGGGACGCGGGCCACTTGGCACACCACCGTGGACTCAGCTTCGAGCCGGCGAACTATCGAGATGGTACGGCCAACGGACACCGATCGAAGTGGCCCTCGGCCTCATCCGGATCGCAACACTGATCCTCGCCGCCGCGGGCATCGCGCTCTTTACACTCACGCTCCTCAGCGCCTTGCTCGGACGAACGAACCGGGTCCCCCTGCAACGCTTCAGCCTGCACGTCGCGTCGCTGCTCCCTCGTCGTTTTCGACGCTGGCGCGACCTCGCGATCGGCTTCAGCGTGAGCACCGCCCTCAGCCTCGGACCACTCGCCGGCGCTCACGCGGCCCCGACACAACGAAACCCCGCCGACGGCCACCCCCGCACCACCGTCGCCGCAGAGAAGCGAACTCCTCTTGTGCCGAGACCGCCGACCACCAGGTCCGGGTCTCACCGATCGGGGGTCGGCGACCCCACCACCGGCCAACAATGGCCCGACATCTCGGCGACGCCAGCACCGGCCGCTCGGCCCACGACCACAACCTCGACCTCGACATCCACCTCCCTGCCGCCGAACACGACACCGACGACAGCGTCCACGACATCGACGAGAACACCGACGACAACGACGGCGCCATCGACGACGTCAGCGAGTATCGGGCAACCGGCCATCGCTGCCCGCGCAACCGAGGCACCCCTCGCGAGACCGCAAACCTACGTCGTGCGCTCCGGCGACTCGTTTTGGTCGATCGCCGAAGACCTCGTGGAGCGAGACAATCCCCACACATCCGATGCCGCTATCGCACGGTATTGGCGGGCGCTGATCGCCGACAACCGAGCACTGCTACCCGACCCTTCCAACCCCGACGTCTTGCTCGTAGGCACCACGATTGCACTACCCAAACTGGGCTAACGAGGTCTGAAGACTGGTTGCGTCCAGGGTCCCCGAAGTGACCCGTTGCTGATGATCGAAAGTGACGGGCTTAGCGAAACAACACCTACGACCCAGTGGGGTTGGCGGTCGCCAGCCGATGTCGGCGGGCTGCGGCCAGAAGCCGATCGTCGGCCGAAGCGAACACCGTGGCACCCGAGGCGATACCGGCCGCGAGATGGACTGCGTCGTAGCCGCGCAGCCTTTCGCTCTCGGCGAGATCACCAGCCGACCGGATCAGTGCGGTGGTGATAACTACGACATCGACCTGGGCCCAGAGGTGCTCGAGTTCGGCTTTGGCCGTCGAGTACGAGCGTGTGTTCAGCCGAGCGCTGCGATGCACTGCGGCCAGTGCTGCACGTGCTTCGGCGTATCCGAATTCTGCGCAGACTACGTAGTCGGAGTCCAACCACAGACGTTCGGCCGCGTTACCGCCCAGCTCGTCGTCGACCAACATCTTGAGAACGACCGAGGTGTCAACATAGGTGATCACTCGCGTTGCTCAGCGACGATATCCGTGAGCGACGACCGGCCGTCGGTGAGCTTCACTCGCTTCGCGGGCAGCCGACGTTGCGAGCTGGCAGCGGGCCGAACGATGCCGGACGCAATGAGGTCTGCCATTCGGTCGACATCGACTTCGACGCCGCTCAGTCGAGCGATAGGACGACCATGCTCGGTCACCGTGATCTCCTCCCCGGCCTTCACACGCTCGAGAAAGCTACTGAGCTGATTCTTCAGTTCACGAACGCCGACAGTGGATCCACGGGCAGATGTAGCTACAGTCATGACTGATTGTAGCCCATTTTCGAGATTTCAGTCGATTGACCGAATCGCACAATTGAGAAACCTGTAAGTCATAAGAGCGAGACGTCCGAACCGGCTTTCAAACGGTTCGCATCATGCACCGATATGGCGAAGGTTTCATCTTGGTGCGTAGGGAATCCCGGCCCAGAACTACGTCTCATGCGTAAACGATCCGACGAAGCGTTGTTGCGGTGCGTTATCCGATCAGATAACATCAAGGCATGAATGCTGCGCACCTCCTCCGCACAGCGAGGCGCCGAGCGGGATACTCGCTCCGAGAACTAGCTGAGCTGGCCGGGACCTCCTACTCGACGCTGTCGGACTACGAGCGGGGCGCGAAGGTCCCTGCACTCGACACGATGACGCGCGTCCTCAACGCGGCAGGTTTCGCCCTTGAGGTGACCCTCGCCGACAACTCTGCGCCGACGCGCGGGGACCGCGACGTGCGCCCGCGAGGCGAGCAGCTAGCCGAGGTCCTCGAACTCGCCGAGCAGTTCCCGACCCGCCACGCCCGGCACCTGCAGTACCCGATCCTGCAACAATCGATGCGGGCCACTCCGCAGACCGCCGACCCACATGTGGTGCACGCATGACGAGCCTTGTCAGGAAGATCGTCGAACTGCACGAGCGTTTCGACAACGCCGGTTTGCCACACGCGTTCGGTGGTGCGCTCGCCTTGGCGTGGTGCACCCGTGAACCCCGGGGAACGTCCGACGTCGACGTGAACGTTTTCGTCGAGGTGCGAGACTCCGACCGCGTACTCAATGCGATCAACGACGTGATCGACGCGAGTTCAATCGACCGCGATGCACTCGTGCGCGACGGGCAGGTGCGGCTCTGGTGGGACGTGACCCCGATCGACCTCTTCCTCAACAACACCGCGTTCCACGACGACATCGCACTGCGCATCCGTCACCACGACTTCGCCGGCGTCTCCGTTCCGTTCCTGAGCTGCGACGACTTGGCAGTCTTCAAAGCCTTCTTCAACCGTCCCAAGGACTGGGTCGACATCGAGGCAATGGTCGCCGCTCGTGCACTGCGCGCCGGTCACGTCACCGACACGCTCGCCCGGCTGCTCGGCGCGGGCGACGAAAGGATCGCGCGGCTACGAGCGATTTCACTGGATGGCCCGCCGTGACTGTGAATCCGAACAACGCTGCCATGTCGAGTTCGGACTCGCCCCCTGGCACTGTTCCGACCCGACGTCGCATACGTAGGATCCACGATCCGACTACCCAAACCGGGGTCAAGGGAAAGAATGGCAGTATCGCGGGAGGGCTCCCCTAGGATTGTGGCCATGGAACTTGCAGGTGCTTCAGGGGTCGAACGTCAATCAACAACCGCCGCTCGGCCGTGGTCACCCGGCAGCTGGCGTGACTTCCCCGCCTCCCAGCAACCGGACTGGCCAGATCTCGGCGCACTCGACGCCGTCCAGAAGCGCCTCAGTACCGTCCCTCCCCTGGTGTTTGCCGGCGAGGCGCGCAATCTGACCAAAGCACTGGGCCGCGTCGCTCGCGGCGAGGCGTTTCTTCTGCAGGCGGGCGATTGCGCCGAGAGCTTTCACGACGCCACTGCGCCGGCCATTCGAGACAAGCTCAAAGTCATCCTGCAGATGGCGGCCGTCTTGACCTACTCCTCCGGTGTGCCCGTGGTGAAGGTGGGTCGCATTGCGGGCCAATTTGCCAAGCCGCGCAGCTCGCCGACCGAGAAGGTCGGCGACCTCGTGTTGCCATCGTTTCGCGGCCACATCGTCAACGACGACTCGCCCGATCCCAGCGCACGAATCCCCGACCCCGAGCGCATGATCACGGCATACAACCAGTCGGCCGCCACACTCAATTTGGTACGTGCCTTTACCAAAGGTGGATTCGCCGACCTCACACAGGTCCACGCGTGGAACCAACAGTTCGTGGCCGCGTCGCCCCAGGGCCAGCGTTACGAAAACATGGCGGCAGGGATCGACTCTGCGCTTCGATTCATGCAGGCGTGCGGCATCGACCTTTCTGAATCTGCGCCCATTCACCAAGTCGACTTCTACACCTCTCATGAGGCGCTGTTGCTCGGCTACGAAGAAGCGCTCACCCGCAGAGATTCAATGACCGGCGACTTCTACGACTGCTCTGCACACATGTTGTGGATCGGTGAGCGGACCCGCAAACTCGACGAAGCCCACGTCGAATTCCTTCGCGGCGTGCACAACCCGCTCGGGTGCAAGGTCGGGCCGACCGCTACCCCCGACGACGTGCTTGCACTGTGTGAGGCACTGAACCCCGAGCGCATCCCTGGCCGCCTCACGGTGATCACGCGCATGGGTGCCACCAAGATCGACGACGCCCTACCGCCGCTGCTACGCGCCGTCCGAGACTCGGGCCATCCAGTCGTGTGGACGTGCGACCCGTGCCATGGAAACACCTACACGAGCGCCGGTGGTCTGAAGACCCGCCACTTCGACGACGTCATGGCCGAGGTTCGCGGCTTCTTCTCCGCCCACCGCGCGGAGGGTACGTGGCCCGGTGGTCTGCACATCGAGCTGACCGGAGACAACGTCACGGAGTGTCTCGGTGGCTCCGACGACGTCCTCGATATCAACCTCTCGCAGAATTACACGACGGTGTGCGACCCGCGCCTGAACGCGCACCAGTCGCTGGACCTCGCCTTCGAGGTCAGCGAACTTCTCCGCAACTAGCTGCCTATCGCCGATGAGCCCTGAGTCTGCAGCGCGCCCAACCAAGGGCAAACTTCACTACGCCTGGATCGTTGCGGCCACGACGCTCTTCTTGTTGCTGGTCTCCTCGAGCACACGGGGAATGTATTCGCTGCTCATAGGTCCACTTATGGACGAGTTCGGGTGGAGCCGATCGGCTGCGTCGTTTCCGGCGTCGGTCAACATTCTGGTGTTCGGTCTGATGGGCCCGTTTGCGGCGTCGCTCATGGCGCGGTTCGGATTGCGACGGGTCGTGACTGGCGCGTTGGGTCTCGTCGCAGTCGGAGCGGTCGCCTCGTCATTCGTTCGCACGACGTGGCAACTGGCCATCTCGTGGGGCCTCGTTGCTGGCGTGGGCATGGGCTGTATGGCGTCGATCCTCGCCACGACCGTTGCCACAACCTGGTTCTTCGAGCGACGGGGCCAGGTCACCGGATTGTTGATGGCTGCAACAACGGCCGGTCAGTTGATGTTCACACAGCTCAACCGCAAACTCATCGACGGACAATCCTGGCGCTTCGCCACCGGCACCGTTGCCGTAGCCACGTTGATAGGCGTGCCCCTGGCCCTTGCGTTCCTGCGGGACCGCCCCGAAGACAAGGGCATTTCGGCGTATGGGGCACCGGCTGGCTACGTCACGGCACCTCGGCCCAGCGGTGCCGTGAAGCTCGCATTCACGACGCTTCGTTCCATCCGCGGCAGTGGCATGTTCTGGGTGCTGTTCGGAAGCTTCTGGGTGTGCGGTGTCACGACATCGGGGTTAGTCCAAACCCACTGGTTCGAATCCACCGGGGACCACGGCTTCTCCAAACTCACCGCCGCAAACCTCCTCCTCGTGATCGGCATCGGCGACCTCGTCGGATCCATTGGATCGGGATGGTTGTGTGACCGGATCGATCCCCGCAAGCTGCTCTTCGCGTTCTACGGACTCCGCGGACTATCGCTCTTCGTCCTGGAAAGCGTCCTGGACCTCGGAAGCACGAACATCGCGCTGATTGTCGTCATCACGTTCTACGGCCTCGACTGGGTCGCAACGGTGCCCCCCACCATTGCGTTGGCTAACCAGCTCTTCGGGAGCGAACGCGGTGGCATCGTGTTCGGATGGCTCTTCGCCGCGCACCAACTCGGCGGCGCGCTCGCCGCATGGCTCGCCGGAGCTTCGCGAGACTGGACCGGTAGCTACCAGCTGTCCTACGTCGTCGGCGGTGTGTTGTGCATCGCCGCCGCATTCGGCGCCCTCGGAATCGGTCGTCGTGCACACGACTTCACCATCAGCGCCGCGGCCCGTACTGCGTAGCGGAGATCGCCATGGACACACGACGGATACCAAATGTCTGACTCCGAATGGTTCGACGACATCATCGTCACCGAGCGCTCGCGAGCGTGGGCCGCAACCATGGAAGGGCATGGCTCCGCCGACATTCGCACGGCGCACATAGATAGCTCTGCGCGCATAGCACCGAGGTCGGCGCTCCTGCGTGAGGAACGTGAGGCTGAGCTCGACGCCAACCTCGCCCTAGGGGCAACGCGGCCCGCCGGCTCCGGGGCTCGAGCTCGAGAAGAAGCACCGGACCCGGTGCGCACATGCTTCGAACGCGACCGCGACCGCATCCTGCACGGTTCAGCATTTCGGCGGCTCTCCGGAAAGACGCAGGTGTTCATCTTTCCGACGGACCACCAACGCACACGGATGACCCACGCGCTCGAAGTTGCTCAGGTCGCGCGTTCTATCGCTCAGGCCCTTCGCCTGAACGTCGCCCTGGCCGAGGCGATCGCCCTCGGGCACGACTGCGGCCACGGGCCCGGTGGCCACGCCAGCGAAGACGCGCTCACCCCCTACATCGAGGAAGGCTACGACCATGCGGTGTGGGGCGCCGACGTCGTACTCGCCCCGCTGAATCTGTGTCGCGAAACCCTGGATGGCATTCGCAATCATTCCTGGTCACGCCCCGCACCCCACACGCCCGAAGGCGAAGTGGTGAGCTGGGCAGATCGAATCGCATACGTCTGCCACGACTTTGAAGACGCCGTGCACACCGGCCTCGTCAATCCATCGGATCTTCCACCGATCGTCCGAGAACTCTGCGGCACCAGTCGATCGAGTCAACTCAATTCCTTCATCGTCGCGATGGTCACAGCGACCGGGGCCACCGGCGTCGTTTCGATGACCGAACAGAGCGCCATGGCACTCGCCGAATTCCGACGCTGGAACTACGAGAACATCTACCTTCGGCCCGCCTCGGTCAACCAGGCACTCGCCGTCCACCGACTCCTCCAGGCACTCGTCGAACACTACGGGGCATCGCCCCACGAGTTGCCCGGTGGTACGGACCTCGCACCCAAATCCCCGCAGGCGTACCGCCTCGCCGTTGGCTACGTCGGTGGCATGACGGACCGCTTTGCCTGCGAAACGGCCGTCACCAAGATCGGCTGGAACCGTGCTGATCTCCCCCAGGGAATCGGCGTGTTTCGCTGATCGACCGCTGCGGCGTCGTCCCCCAGCATCGACGGGCCAGATATCGAAGGAGGTGGTCGTAGAATCACGCCCATGAGCCTCAACATGAACGATGCAGGTGTCGCCCTTCGCTCTTTCGGT
>JANOWU010000112.1:0-6009 GCA_031418035.1 Acidimicrobiia bacterium | reverse complement strand
CGAAGCCAGCGACGTTGTGCGGGGTGTACGGCTCTTCGAGACGGGCAATCTCGTCTGAAGTCAGCTTGACATCGAGCGCCGCCACGGCATCATCGATATGGTGATCTTTGGTCGCCCCGATAATCGGTGAGGTTACAAACGGCTTCGACAGCACCCACGCGAGTGCGATCTGGGCTCGCGGGATGTTCCGCTCCCTCGCAAGTTCGCCCACTCGTTCGACGATGACTTGGTCGCCGGGTTGATATAGGTGTTTTCCGAACTCGTCGGTTTGCGACCTCGCCGTCGTGTCGTCCCAATCACGGGTCAGGCGGCCCCGCGCAAGAGGACTCCACGGAATCACGCCGACGCCTTGGTCCACGCACAACGGCATCATCTCGCGTTCCTCTTCGCGGTTGAGGAGGTTGTAGTGATTCTGCATGCTTATGAATTTGGTCCAACCGTGGCGCTCAGCCAGGTACTGGGCTTTGCTGAATTGCCATGCGTACATTGACGACGCACCGATGTAGCGCGCCTTCCCGGCCCTGACGACGTCGTGGAGCGCCTCGAGTGTTTCCTCGATCGGCGTGGGGTGGTCGAAACGATGAATCTGATACAGGTCGATGTAGTCAACGCCCAGACGACGAAGGCTGGCGTCGACCTCGGTCATGATGGCCTTTCGTGAAAGGCCGGCGGCGTTCGGACCTTTTCGCATCGGACCGTGCACCTTCGTGGCGATCACGATCTCGTCGCGATGAGCAAAGTCACGTAACGCACGACCGACATATTCCTCGCTGGTCCCGATCGAGTACACGTTCGCGGTATCGAAGAAGTTGATCCCCAGGTCGAGTGCGCGTTTGATGAACGTTCGCGAGGTCTCTTCGTCGAGGGTCCACTCATGAGTCCCGGCACCAGCCTCACCGAAGCTCATGCATCCAAGACAGATCCTCGAGACATCGAGGCCGGTAGCACCTAGCTTCACGTATTTCATCGGGACTCCTCGCTGTTCGGAGGATCAGACTATCGAAGCCCGCGGATCACGTTGCGGTCGTCGTCGGGCCGCGGCGCACCGTGGCGCAGGGTTATGGATATTCGTGGACCGCTGCTGGGTACCTTCGGAACGGTGTGCTGCCAGTCGACTTGGCTCTGGCCTCCCATGACGAGAAGATCGCCGCCTCCGATCTCGAAGCGAATGGATGCTCCGCCGCCGTTGGGTCGGAGCAGAAACGGGCGCCGTGCTCCCACGCTTATGATCGCAACGACAGCCTGTTGCGAATTACCCGGGAGCTTGTCGCCATGCCATGCCACCGAGTCGCGACCGTCGCGGTAGTAGTTGCAACCGATCGAGTCGAACTCTCGGTCATAGCGAGCGGAGAGCAACGTTTGAGCATGTTGGATTATGGCGAGAGGAAATGGCGATGGTGATGAAGCCGTCCACCACGCACTCAGCCTTGGCTCGGGAAGTATGCGGTCATACATTCTCACTCGGCGGTTCGTCCACGACATGGTGGAAAGCAACTCGACAAACACGTCGTCGGATCCGCCAAGCCAGTTGGGGGCGAAGTCGACCCAGGAACCGTGATCGAGCTGGCGTCGTGTGAGGTTCCGAAATGTTGCGTCGACCGCCGGATCGGCGAACCCAAAGAGCGAGCCCTGCAAGGCAGCGGCGCTTAGATCGATCCGTTCTTGCGTGGCGAACATGCGTTCGATGCTGGCAGGTGGGCCTGCCCGTGTCAAGCCCGAACGGGTCTACCCGTCTCCAGGTCGGTGTAAGGCCCGGTCAGGCCAGTTTCAGGCTCGGTAAGGCCCGGTCAGGCCTGTATTAGGTTCGGTAAGGATTCCGGACGGAAATGAGCGGGCGCACCATTTCGGCGAACCGCGTGGCTTCTTCATCGTGCAGGTATCCGGAAAGGCAGAAGGACGAGCAGCCGGCGTCGATATAGTTCTGCAGCACGTCGGCACACTGCTGCGGATTGCCGACGATGGCAATGCCAGCTCCGGGCCGGATGGTGGAAATGCCCGTCCAGAGGTTGTTCTCGATCAGCTCGCCGTGTTCGGCGCGTAGCTGTTGCACTCGGCGGTTGGCCTCCGAATTCGCCGTGCGCGCCTGCAGAATTGCGGTGCGTTGTGCGGTGACCCCGCGAACCAGTTCATGCGCGGCGTCCCACGCATCGGCTTCGTGTTTGCGGCACACTATTTGCAACCGCATACCGAAAGCGATGTCGTTCTCGCGGCCGTGGGTCGCTGCGCGAGCTCGGATATCGGCGATGTTTTCTCGTATGCGCGCATAGGTATCTCCCCAGAACAGGTGAACGTTTGCGTGCTTGGCGCTGATGTCCCAAGCTTGGCTCGACCCTCCACCGAGGTAGAACGGTGGATGCGGATCCTGGTACGGGCGGGGGAGAAGGAGCGAGTCGTTCAGGGTGTGGAAGCGTCCTTCGAAGTTGACCCGACCCTTCGTGGTCCAGAGCGCTTTGAGGATGCGTACCTCCTCTTCCATCATGTCGTAGCGCTGTTCCTTCGGCCAGCGAATGCCCTCGGCCTCGGTCTCGGCCTCGCTCTGACCCGCAATGAGGTTCACACAAACGCGGCCCGCGGTGAGTTGGTCGAGTGTGGTGATCATCTTCGCGGTCAGGAATGGCGTTATGTAGCCCGGCCGCGCCGCGATCAGCATACGGATGCGCTTCGAACGAGCGGCAAGAAAAGCGCCGGTGATCCAGGCTTCCCAACATGCGGTCTGCACCGGGACGAGGAGATACTCGAAGCCGGCCTCCTCGGCGGCGTCGACCACGCGCTCCATCATGTCGCCGGATGGCTCGATCTGGGCGGCCGGATCAACGAGACACGTAGCGTCGCCGGCGGTCGGCACGAACCAGCCGAATTCGAGGGGGCGGGATGGGACCGCGCTGGTTGGCGTCATGTCAGCTTTGTACCTTGAATTCCTCGGTGTCGATCGTTGCTTGCGCGGCGGCGGTGTAACGCGGTCCGCTGATGGTGTTCTGGTTAATAAGTGCGCCTAGTTCTGTGGCTAGTTCGGCTGAAGGCCGCCAGTCGGACGTCGCGATGTTTTCTTCCATGTGCACGATGTTCGACGTACCGGGGATGACGACGATGTTGTCGCTCTGTGCCAGCACCCAACCCAACGAAAGCTGCGCGGGTGTGACGCCGGCCGACTCCGCCAGTTCGTTGAACCTGCGGACGAGCGGCGCGTTCTTCAGCCAGTGCTCGCCGACGAATCTCGGCATCGTCTTACGAATGTCGGAGTCGAGGAGTGACTCCGGATCGCGCACCCCGTCGCTCAACATGCCGCGTGCCACGGGAGAGAATGCAACGAACGTTACGCCCAGCTCCCTACACGCGTCGAGGACTGCGATCTCGGGGTTGCGGGTGGTCGGTGAGTACTCCGTTTGCATCGCCGCGATCGGGTGCACGGCATGCGCAGCGCGCAGTGTGGATGCGGACATCTCGGAGAGACCGATGGCTCCGATCTTCCCCTGCGTAACCAGCTCGGCGAGCGCGCCGACGGACTCTTCAATGGGGACGCTGAAATCACGCCGGTGGAGGTAGTACAGATCGATATGGTCGGTTTGTAGCTTGGTCAGACTCTCGTCGCATGCGCTTCGAATAACCTCCGGGCGACAATCGATTCGCCGTGCTTTTCCGTCGACGAAGATGCCGGTTTTGGAGGCGAGGAAGAATTCTCGGCGACGATCGCGAAGGGTATTGCCGATGAGCTCCTCGTTCGCGCCGGTGCCATAGATTCTCGCGGTGTCGAAGTGGTTGTAGCCGGCATCGAGCGCTCCCAGCAGGAGCTTGGCGCCTTCGGCTGGTGATGGGGGCTCGCCGTATGCCCAGCTGAGTGACATGCAGCCAAGGCCAACGGGGTTTACTGGCCGGCCGTTGATGGACCGGGTGGAGAGCGACGACGATGTGGGCATCCTCTGACGTTACGTGACACACCCTCCCGCATCGAATCCCAGATGCCGTTTCGTTGCGTTCGTCGGCGAGTTGCAGGGTCGACGGCAAGTTTGTGCCACCAACAACTTGCCGTTCGCCCTGCAACTCGCCGTTGAGTGGAATGCGGAGCCGGAGTGTGTCGATGGAAGCTCAGGTGTTCGGGTTTGCGACCTTGTGGTCGCGACAGCAGCGGCACTGCTTGGCGTCACCTCGTTCGAGGTGTACAAGCTCGTGTCGGGGAAGCAACTCGGGGCGTCTCGGTAGATCTGGCGCACTAGCTTTGACCGGTGCCTGATTCTGAAGATGTCATCCACACCGGGGCGATTCGTTTTCGGGCATTCGCCGCTATGGCGATGGCCGCAAGTGCGCTTTCGATCGATTCCATCCTGCCGGCGTTCGGCGCCATACGCACCGAACTCGGACTGGCCCCGGGCTCGTCAGCGACCGCTGGATTGATCACTGCGTTCTTTATTGGACTGGCGCTCGGCCAGATTCCTGTGGGCATCTCCGCCGACCGTTTCGGACGTCGGCCGGTGCTGGTGGTGAGCGCGGCGATCTACCTGGTTGGCGTTGCTGGGATGGGTTGGTCGCAATCGCTGACCGCTATGATGATCTCGCGTTTCGTTTGGGGAGTGGGGGCGGCCGGCCTGCGCGTGGCGGCGCTTGCGATGGTCCGAGATCGATTCATGGGCGCCAGGATGGCCCGTGAGATGGCGTTTGTCATGGCCGTATTCATTACCGTTCCTGTCTTTGCGCCATTGCTCGGAGCCTCGATCCTGCACTTCTTTTCGTGGCGGATGGTGTTGGTCTTGTCGGCAGCATTCGGGATCATTCTCATTGGACTTACCTTTTTCATGCCGGAAACGCTCGAGGTGAAGAACCGGCAACCGTTCCGCTTCTCGCAACTGACGCGCGCCAGCCGGGCCATCGCGCAAAGTCGCTCGTCGATGTTCTACACGCTTGTGCTCACGGCCATCTTGGGTGTGTTTTCGTCGTATCTCGCCAGCTCCGAACGCATCGTGGGCGACATTTTCAATCGGAAATCTCAGTTTCCGATTCTCTTCGGCGGGGTGGGTGTGGCGATGGGAATCACCTCGATCCTGGTTGGTCGCAATGTCGAGAGGATCGGTCTTGTCCGCGTCATACGGGTGGCGATGGTCGCCTACCTGGCTACGACTGTGGCGCTGCTGGTTTTCGTATTGGCATCAGGCGGGATACCGGGCTTTTGGCCCTTCTGGATCATCCTCACGGTTGTGTTGGCGATTCACAACGTCCTGTTTCCCAATATCAATTCCGCGGCGATGATCCCGCTCGGTCACGTTGCGGGAACGGCTTCGGCGGTGGTGGGCACCCTGTCCACCGCAGTGGGTGCACTCGTGGGTGCAGTCGTCGACAGAGCCTACGACGCTACGGTACGTCCACTTACTATTGCGTTCGTGTTGTCCGGTGTCGTTGGGCTGTTCCTGACGTTCCGGGCCGAATGATTCTACTTGGCGGCCTGAAGGGCTTCCCAAATCCGAAGGGGTGTGGCGGGTCCGTCGAAGTTACGTACGCCGAAAGGAGCAAGGGCGTCGACGACGGCGTTCAATACCGCCGGTATCGAACCGATTGTTCCCGATTCTCCAGCGCCCTTGGCGCCGAGAGGATTCACCCACGTGGGCGTTTCCATGTGCACAAGTTCGAAACTCGGTAGCTCTGCCGAAGAGATAACCGGGTAGTCCGCGAAGTTCGACGTGAGTGGGTTGCCCTCGTCGTCGTAGGTCATTTCTTCGAGGAGTGCCTGTGCAACGCCTTGCGCGATGCCGCCGTGAATCTGTCCGTCCACGATCATCGGATTCAAGACGGTGCCTGCGTCATCCACGGCAACGATCCGCCGTACAACCACCCTTCCGGTTTCCGTGTCGATCTCCACAACTGCGACGTGCGCGCCGAACGGGAACGTGGGGCCGGGCGCCACGAAGGTCGATTCGACGTCGAGCGGGTCGTCGTCGCGCGTCGCGCCCTCGGCGGCGAGGTCGGCCCACGAGATCGCGACCGCCGGCGTCCCCGCGACGTGGAACGCGCCGGCGTCACGGT
>JANOWU010000111.1:0-6361 GCA_031418035.1 Acidimicrobiia bacterium | reverse complement strand
AGCAACGTGGTGCTCGGCGTCGGACACGGCATGTTCGGACTCAGCCTGTCGCCAGCCTCTGCCCTTGCGCTCACCGAGCTACTCCTCGAAGGCAAGAGCCACGTGGATCTCAGCGACTTCAACCCCGATCGGTTCTCCCTTCGCAGCCTCATCGCCTAAGGATTGTCGTGGAATTTTGAGCGAACTCCCTTTTCCGGCCCCTGTCGCTGGGTAACCTACGCGGAGCGTTTAACAGTGTTGACGGAAGGTATTTCGTGATTCGTCGTTCTCTCGGTGCGGTCCTCGCCGCATGTGCACTTACCATCACCCTGGGGGCTTGCGGTGGCGGCTCCGACTCCGACGACTCGGCCTCGAGCAACGCCGGAACAACGGAAGCGTCGTCCTCTGGAGAAGCGACCGCTTCGGACAGTATGTCGGAGGCAACAAACGACGCTGGGTCAGAATCCGTCGGGGCGCTCCCGGCGGTCAAGGGGCCGAAGATGGTGGCCACGAAAGCGACGATGCGCCTCGTGAACCTCGCCGTGGTCGACGGCAAACCGATTGATATCGACCTGTGGATGGGCACGCCAGGGTACGGCGAGAAGGTGGCCACGATCGCGGCAGGAACGACGAGCGACGAAATCGCGCTCAAAGTCACGGAGGGCAAAGACGTCAGCGCCGGTTTCGACGGTCAGATGACGTTGATGCCCAAAGACGACGTCGACCTCAAACACACGATGCAGTCGAGCAGTGAGACGTGGCTCGACGGTGAGAAGCGCATTCTTGTCGCGGGGTCCGGTGACGCGAAACCACTGTCGGGCGGCGCCCAATTCGGCATCTTCCAGTCGTGGGTCTACCTCGACGGGGGGAAGTCTCCGGGAGTCGCTTCACCGCCTGCGGGCAAGGCTTCCGTGTTCGTGTCTGCGACGGGGCTCAACCACTTGCGTCCCGACGATTTCGTCGTACCCGGCGTCGTCGGAACTTGCTTCGCCATGGACAACGCCAACACGACGGAAACCGGGAACCTCGGAAGCGCATTCTTCATTGATCCGGGCACATATGATCTCGCGCTGTTCGACGCGAACACCGAATGCGCCACCCCGTTGGGCGACGCGGCGTCGACCACGGTGGCCGCCGGAGACCGCTACGTGCTCCTGGGAACCGGTCTTACCAAGGACACGCGAACGGCGCTGCTGCTGAAGATCTAAGACTCCACTCGGGGCGCCTGCGTACCGACGCGAACCTCTCGGAAGGGGCGATCCTTGGAGTCATCGGGTTCCTTGGGAAGTCCAAGGGCTCGTTCGCCGATGATGTTGCGCTGTACCTCATCAGACCCGCCCGCGATCGACGTGGCGGGCACGAACAACGCGTACTTATGAAAGAGACCCGACGCAGGAGCGTCGTCACCGATCAACATGCCGTGCGGGCCCATCGCTTCGAGGCCGGCGTCACGCATCTGGCGGCCCGAGATCGTGCCACTGAGCTTCATGGTGGACGTTTCCGGACCAGGTGTGGCCCCGCCTTTGGCGGCCGCCTTTGCCCGTTGCGCCGTCCAGCTCCGAGCACTCGCCTGGGCTTTCAGTGAGGCAATTCGCTGGCGCATCACGGGATCTTTGGTCCGGCCGAAATCACGCACCAACTTGTCGAAGAGGGCCGGTGCCCCGCCGCCGGTCGTGAAGGAAAATGCATCGACGCCGGTCACCATCGAACTTCGATACTCCGCAACCGTCTTCGACAGGTCAGGATTGCCGATCAGCGACCCTCCCCCGCCTCCGAGGCCAGGGTTATTCGAGTCCCGTTCGTTCGCCAAGGTCGTCATCGCCACACGCCATCCTTCGCCGGGCGCTTCGAGTCGGTCCGCATCGGGAATCCGCGCATCGGTGAAGAAGACCTCGTTGAATGCCGCATCACCGGTCATCTCCCGAAGCGGACGAACCTCAACACCGGGTTGACGCATGTTGATCAGGAAGTACGTGATCCCACGATGTTTGGGAACGTCGGAATCCGTACGTGCAATGAGGATTCCGAAGTCTGCGAAGTGCGCGCCGGAGCTCCACACCTTCTGCCCGTTGACGACCCACTCATCGCCGTCGCGGACCGCACGCGTCTGCAACGACGCCATGTCCGAGCCGGCATTGGGTTCGGAGAACAACTGACACCATTTTGCCTGCCCGGTGGCGATCGCGGGGAGGAAGCGCTTCTTCTGATCCTCGGTGCCGTGCGTGAGGATCGTGGGTGCCGCAAGAAACGTCGCAATACCCGTCGGCGGCCCAAAGATCCCCTGACGCATCCGATCCGACACCACGGCACGAGCGACGCTTGAGGAGAGTCCCCGGCCGAACCACTGCGAGGGCCAGCCCGGGAAACCCCAGCCTGAGGAACCCAGGCGATCCCACCACTCGCCGAGCGGAAGGTCCGGCGACCAATTCGCGGCGTACCACTCGTTCGCTTCACGGAGGGCGTCTTCAGGGGAAGTCATGGGGCGACAGTAACGGCGAAGCCGACGTGATGTCGAACTACCAGCGAGAGCTGGCGTGGCTGCTCATGTACCGCGCAAATCCCGACCAAACTGGACTCATGGCCACCCTTGTCTGCTTTCACGCCCACCCCGATGATGAAGCCCTCCAAACGGGCGGGACCATCGCCCGAGCCGCAGCTATGGGTCATCGAGTCGTGCTCGTCGTGGCCACCGGCGGCGAACATGGTGAGGCCCCGACTGATCTCACGGAGAGCGAGACGCTGGCTCAGCGTCGTGCCAACGAAGCGGCCAGGAGCGCCGAGGTGCTCGGCATTTCACGAGTCGTATGGCTGGGTTACCGTGACTCGGGCATGACCGGGTGGGAACACAACACGCACCCCGACGCGTTCATGAACGCCGACGTCGAAGAGGCCGCCGCACGGCTTGCCGCGATTCTCGGCGAGGAGAATGCGGAGGTCTTCACGACGTACGACTGGCATGGGAACTACGGACACCCCGACCACGTCGCCGTTCACCACGTGGGTCATCGGGCCGCCGAACTGGCCGGCACTCCTTATGTGTACGAAGCAACGATCAACCGTGATGCCGTGCGCCGCGCGATGGACTCGGCCCGTGAAACCGGCATGGACGTCCCGGATTTCGGCGACGACGCTGCCCCCAACACCGACGACGGAAATCCCTTCGGAACACCGGAACACGAGCTGACCACCTTTGTCGACGTCGGCGACTATGTGCACCAGAAACGGGAATCGCTACGTGCCCACGCGAGCCAGGTAGCGGCGGATTCGTTCTTCTTCGCCATACCGGACGACGCGTTCCGCATCATGTTCGGCACCGAGTGGTTCATCCGCAAGGGCGTGGACGCCACACATCGCGAAGACTGGCTCGCCGGGCTTCACTGACGCTGCCGCAGGTTGGTGCCATCGCCACGCCTGTGTATGTGCGCCTGCGCCGCAGGTTGGCATCACCGTGCCAGGGTGCGCGCAAAAACCCGCACTTTTGCGGCCAACATGGCACGGTGGTGCCAACCCGTCAAAAGGGCCGTTTCAACGCGCACTTACCACCTTACGAATACGAGGTTCACCCGCCACCATGGAACCGTGCTCCACAACGTCGTTTCTATGGATCAGGCCATCGCTTCGGGATACAGCCGCCGCCAGGTGTATCGCCTCGTTGCGCAAGGCAAGTGGCTCAGGTTGCGTGAGGGTGTCTTCCTCCCGACGTCGAATGCCGATGCCGAAGAGCTTTGGCGGGCGAACCTGGCCGCGCTACTTCTTCGCCACCCCGACGCCGCCATTAGCCACCGCGCCGCTGCGATGCTCCATGCGATGGAGGGCGTGACCGAACGCACCGTCGAAGCGACCATCGCGGCGAGCGCTCACCGATCGCCACGCGGGGTCCATCGCACGAGATACCCGGACCCGGCACCGGTCCTCGTGGAAGGGTTCGCGACCACGTCGGTGGAGCGAACCCTGCGCGACCTCGCCGCCGTCAGTTCGGCGGCCGTTGTCGAGCAAGCACTGGAGTCGAAGCTACGAGGGCCAGACCCTCGGCGCCCCGACCAGTGGAACACTGCACTGCTCACCCGACTCCGCGAATCCGTCGACGATGGCCGGAGCCTGCCGGGAACATTCCGGCTGCGGTCGGTGCTGGCTCGGCGCAGCGATACCGATCGCCCGACCGGCAGCTTTCCGGAGACGCTCCTCATCCAAATGACTCGTGAACTTGGCTCGACTTCGTGCGTCAACCCACCCTCAAAATCACCGACGGGTCAGGCGTAGTCCTCGACAAGTTCTTTCCCGACGTCGCCCTGCCGAAGTTCCGGATACTCATCGAGGTCGACGGCGCCGAGGCGCATTCGGGAGCGGCCGCTCTAGCTCGTGATCTTCGACGACAGAACAAGGTTCTGCGCGGCTTTCGGCTACTCCGCTTTCCGGCCATCGACGTTTTGCGTAACCCAGGAGACGTTGCGCTCGAGATTCAGCGCGACGTGTTTCGTTCGACCCCCGTCGGCGACTCCTGGCACCACGATGGCGTCGGCGTAACCTATTCGACGAACGAGTTCGTGGTCGTCGACGCCGCCCGGGAGGTGCGACTGCGCCGACGCGCAGGCTAATGCGCGACCGGGCGTTGGCACCACCGTGCCAAGTTCTGCGAAACAGAACCACACTTTGCGGCCAACCTGGCACGGTGGTGCCAACCTGTTGAGCTGAGACGGTGCCGAACGGTTGAGCTGAGATCAGCCTTTGTCGACGACGGCCATCACGTCGAGGCCACGGAAGGCGCCCGTCGGGTCGGCCTTTTCGACGACGGGGTCATCCACGTCGTCGTATTCCAGGCGAAGCGCCCGACTCATCGTCGCATGCATAGCGTATGTACACGTAATATAGGTGAACTCAAGAATCTCTTCGTCGGTGAGCAGATCCTTCAGCGAGGTGAAGAGCGCTTCGGGAACTCGGCCGTGTTGCAAGACGAGACAGTCGGTGTAAGCGAGAAGGTGTCGCTCGACGGGTGTCCAGCAATCGGCAATGGACCAGTTCGGGATGGCGCCGACTTGCGCGTCGGTGAAGCCGACGTCGCGCATTGCCTTGCAGTGTTGACTGAACACGAACTGGCTCCCGACCACGTAACCGGCGCGAGTTTGTCCGAGCTCGCGCAGACGTGCAGGCAGTCGACGCTGAGACGACCGGTAGAATTGAAACCCTGCCGTGGTGTGATCGAACGCGTCGGGCACCAACGCGAACACGGTCCACCAGTTTCCCGGAGTGCCGCTGGCCGTCCCTGGTTCGGCGACCGGATCTCGTTCGCCGAACACCATCTTGTAGAGCGCCTGTGCCATGGGGTGGGCGTCGGACTTCGGAACTTGGCGCAATCGCGGCATGGCATGACCCTTCGATAATGGACCATCGTGAGCGTGGTGGACCCGTCGTGAGCGTATCGGGTCCGCCCGCAACTCTCCCGTTAGGCGACGCCAATGGCCGGGAGGACACCGGCCCCGACGGGAGCCAACGGTCGCAACGCAGCAAGGGCGGCGGGATCGAGCGACGTCATGATGGACGGGTTCGTACGAGCGAGCAACGCCAGGTGATGGAGCGCATGATGCAATACATCGAGGTCGCTGATCGGCCCCGGAAAGGCGGTGGCGTCGGACTCGTCGATGTCACAAACGTGATCCGCCGTCGTGCCACTGCGACGATGATCGTGGTCTCGATGAATGTTGAAGGCCGCCGTGCCCAAGTCATCAGATGTTACGACCACATACGTTAGAACCACCTGCCCACCTACCATTCGCCAACTCGTGGAATGGATCACGTTGGCGACAACCGAGTTCTCCGCTGCGACACTGCGAGCGTAAGCGTGCGGATGCTCTTGGGTATGCATCACCCGCGTCGCTCGAGGCAGCGCTCGCCACCGGCCTCCGGCAAAACCCATGACCCAGATTTCAACAACAACATCGGGGCGATCCGTGGTGGTGTTCGATAGCTCCATGCCACCGTCTTCGTTGCCGACGCTCGCTCGGATTGGTACCAACCTCACGAAAAGTCGGTACAACCTCACGATATGTTCGCGGCCAGGGCCCGCCATCGTTCTCAGCGCAAATAGGCGATGAGGGCAGAGCGGTTCCGGAGATTGGTCTTGCGATAGATCGAGCCGAGATGGAATTCCACGGTTCGTATGCTCACATGGAGTTCTTCGGCTACCTCGCGGTTCGTCTTTCCGGCCCCAATCGCCAGCGCTACCCGCGATTCGGCGGCGGACAGTGTCGTGAAGATCGATGGTGCGGCAGCAATACTCTCCGTTGCGTCTGCTTGTTGACGGCGCACGTACGCCCGTTCAGTCCACAGTTGAGCGCCCATCGCCTGAAAGGCGTCTTTGGCGAGCCTCACCCGGTGTTCCTCGGCA
>JANOWU010000110.1:0-27944 GCA_031418035.1 Acidimicrobiia bacterium | reverse complement strand
CGGGATCGGCGGGATCGGCGGGGTCAGCCGGGATCAGGGGATCAGATGATCGTGGCGGCCCCGGCGGTGGCATTGGTGCGCTCGTCGATGAGGAGGAAGCGGCCGGTGATGCGGTTGTCGCAGTAACGGTCTATCGCCAGGGGCTCGTCGAGCCTGAGGCGGATTCGTCCGAGGTCGTTGATCGAGAGCTCGTCGGCTGGTTCGCCAATCAGCGTTTCGTGATTCAGCCGGTGTTCGATTCCTGCGACACGGGCCACGACGTGGCGAGCGAGGTGTTTCACGACGAATCGTTCGCCGACTCGGAGGGGGCGATCGATCATCCAGCACACATCAGCCGTCAGGTCAGTCGCCACCGTCATGGCTTTGGTGGCGTTTGTGACCACGAGAACGTCACCACGTCCGACATCGATGTGATCGTGCAACGTCACGGCGATCGAGTCGCCGGCGAGCGCGTATTCGACCTCTGCTCCGCCTCGGGTCAGCGATGCGACTGTGCTGTGTTTCTGGGCGGGGAGCACGATGACATCATCGCCGACCTTCAAAGGACCGCCCGTGAGTTGCCCGCAGTAGCCGCGGTAGTCGCTGCCCGAGCGAGCGACCCACTGCACGGACAGTCGAGCACCCACGGCGAGCTCATCTCGATCGCCGATGTTTTCGAGCAACGTGAGGAGCGGCGGTCCGTCGTACCACGGCGCACGTTCGGAACGATCGACGATGTTGTCGCCATGGAGCGCCGAAACCGGGAGTGCCGAGAAATCCGTACGTGAACCTAGTTCTTCGAGCAGCGACGTGACTTCACGTACGACCCCTTCGAACACGGTCTGATCCCAGCCGACGAGGTCCATCTTGTTTACCGCCAACACGAGTTCACCCACGCCGAGCAGACTCGAAACCCCAAGGTGACGGCGGGTCTGCTCGACCACACCGTGGCGCGCGTCCACCAGCACGATTGCGACGTCGGCGATCGACGCGCCCGTGACCATGTTCCGGGTGTATTGCACGTGGCCGGGTGTATCGGCGAGAACGAAGCTGCGGTGTGGTGTCGCGAAGTATCGGTACGCGACGTCGATCGTGATGCCCTGTTCCCGCTCGGCGCGAAGCCCATCGGTCAGGAGTGCCAAATTGAGTTCGTGTTCCCCGTATCGTCGGCTCGCACGGGCAACTGCGTCGAGTTGGTCCTCGAAGATCGTCTTGGAGTCGTGGAGCAGACGGCCGATCAAGGTGGATTTTCCATCGTCGACCGATCCAGCCGTTGCGATCCGCAGCTGGGGACGGGTCAGTGTGTCAAAGCTCATCAGAAATAGCCCTCTCGTTTGCGGTCTTCCATGGCAGCGTCGGAGATGTTGTCGTCGGCGCGCGTCGCCCCGCGCTCGGTGACTCGGGCCGCTGCCGTCTCGGCAATGATTTCTGCGACCGTGCTGGCGTCGGACCGCACCGCTCCGGTGCAGCTCTGGTCTCCGACTGTTCGGTAGCGGACGGTTTCGACTCGGGCCGCCTCATGCGCAGCAACGACAACGGGGCCTCCGACGGCAAGGAGCATCTTCGACCGTTCGACGACTTCTCGTTGGTGGGAAAAATAGATCGTTGGTAGCGGAATATCTTCTCGCTCGATGTAGAACCAGATGTCGAGCTCCGTCCAGTTGCTGAGTGGGAATGCCCGCAGGTGTTCTCCCATTTGTATGCGCGCATTCAACATGTTCCACGGCTCCGGACGTTGCTGCCGTGGTTCCCATCGGCCGCTGGTGTCTCGAAACGACAGAATTCGTTCCTTGGCCCGTGCTTTGTCCTCGTCGCGTCGTCCGCCGCCGAAGGCAGCATCGAATCCGTGCTCGGCGATGGCGTCGAGGAGCGTGACTGACTGCAGCCGGTTTCGTGAACCCGTTGGGCCGGGGTCTGCGACGCGGCCCTTGGCGATCGAGTCTTCGACGCTTGCCACAAGCAGGTCCAGTCGACCTTCGTTGACAACGTGGTCGCGGTAGGTGAGTACTTCCGCGAAGTTGTGGCCCGTGTCGACGTGCATGACCGGGAACGGGAGCCGGGCGGGGAGGAACGCCTTTCGAGCCAGGTGGAGGAGCACGGCGGAATCTTTGCCGCCTGAGAAGAGGAGAACCGGTGCTCGGGTTTCGGCAGTTACCTCCCGAATGATCGAGATGGCCTCGCTTTCGAGCTGGTCGAGAAGGCTGCGGCACGTGCTATGCGCACGTAGCAAGGTCTCGGCACTCATACGTGCAACCCGCATTCGGTCTTTCCCTGGCCCGACCAGCGGCCCGCTCGTTTGTCTTCCCCGGGAGCAACCGGTCGAGTGCAGGGCCAGCAGCCTATGGATGGGTATCCCCGCTCGGTTAGCGGGTTCGCGGGCAGCTCGTTCAGCGAAATGTAGAGGGCTAAGTCCTCGTCGGTGAACGTCGCAAGCGGGTTGATCTTGACGACGTTTCGAATAGGGTCATAGTTCACAATTGGCGTGTTTGCTCGGGTCGGTCCGTCGACACGGCGGATTCCCGTAATCCATCCGCGCTTGCCCTGGAGAGCACGCTGCAGAGGTTCGACCTTGCGAAGGGCGCAACACCCCTCGGTGTCGGTGCGCCAGAGATTGTCGGGCACGACGGCGGGAAGCGGAGTCTCGACTCGGACGTTGAGGTTGAAGCGTTGCTTCAACTCGTTCGCGAACCACCAGGTTTCCGCGAAGAGGTACTGCGTGTCGAGCAGGACTATCTCGGTTGTTGGTGACGCCATCGCGACGGCGTGTACGAGTACTGCGTCCTCGAAGCTTGAGGTGAAGACCAATCCTTCGCCGAACTTGTTTGCCGCCCATCGAATGATCTCCACCGGTTCGGAGTTTTCGAAGGCGCTGTTCGCTTCAGCGAACTCGGCAAGGTCTTCTGCCGTCGGCGTCTGAACGCGGATTGTCGTCTCGGTGGTCATGCGGGTCCTTTGGTCCGAAGGGGAGGGCGAGAGAACCTGGATGCGCCCGACGCTCACTGTACTGCAAAACCCGACTAATCCGATCGGATTTATGGTTTATTCAAACCGGGCAGGATCTCGTCATCTTTCGACCACGGATTTCGCAGCGTCGAGGGCTCGAAGATGGATGACCAACGCGGACTCGGGGTCGAGGACCGGAGGTTGGACCCCCAGAACTTCGAGGTGGCGTCCCGTGAGCTCGGCTCCCTCGCGGATCCACGAGGGCTGTTGCTTGGCCGGACCTTTGGGGAGCGCAACGATCGCAAGGACCTCGAGTCGATAGTGCCGGTCCGGGTCGAGGCCCGGAATCTGAAGGGGCTCCACAATCAGCGACTCGGCGGTCTCCATCTGCACAAAGGCCACGAGGGCCTCGCTGTGGTCGTGCGCGACTACTCCGTGGGCGAGCACGGCATCGTTCGGGTGATCAAGACGAATGGTTCGGCCACCGTGTAGCAAGGGTCGAAATCGTTTGTGCAATGCAATAACCGCCGCAAGTGCTTCGCGGTCCTCGTCAGACGCGTCGAGCACGTTCCACTCGATGCCGAGGTGGCCAAAGAACGCAGTGGCCGCGCGAAACGCAAGGGAGTGGGTACGCCGAGTGGTGTGCGATTGCGGTGGGCCGATATGGGAGCCCATGTACTCCGGAGGGAACAGATAGCTGAAGCCGCGTTGGATTCGCTGGCGTTCGAGTGGATCGTTGCAGTCGCTCGTCCAGACTCGTTCGGTCCTCGAAAGCATGGCGAAGTCGATGCGGCCCCCGCCTGATGCGCAGGACTCGAACTCGACGAGGGGATGTGCAGCCCGGAGTCGATCGATCAGGTCATAGGTACCCAGGGTTTGCGTATGCACGCTCGCCGCAGCCTCGTGGGAAGCGTGGACATATTCCCGATTGTTGTCCCACTTCACATACGAAATCGGATACTCCGACAAGACTGCGTCGATCTTCTCAAACAAGTATGCGCGCACATCTTCGTTGGTGAGGTCGAGAACGAGTTGGTTTCTTCCGAGGACCGGCTGGTAGCGGTGATCGGTGAGCACCCACTCCGGGTGCGTGCGAAACAACTCGGAGTTCGGATTGACCATCTCCGGTTCGAACCACAGGCCGAACTCCATGCCCAAGGCCCGAACGTGGTCAGCGAGGGGCCACAGACCCTCGGGCCATATCGTCGCGTCAACCCACCAGTCTCCGAGACCGGCGAGATCATTGCGGCGTCCATGGAACCATCCGTCGTCGACCACGAATCGTTCGACGCCGAGTTCTGCGGCTCGGTTCGCCAGCATCTTCAGCGTGGACAGGTCGTGGTCGAAATAGACCGCTTCCCAGATGTTCAACGTGACCGGGCGGCTGGTGGCCGGGTGGCTGGGCCGGGAGCGAAGTTCCTGATGAAACGATTCGCTAATGCCGTTCAGACCGCTCGACGAATATGCACACGCCACCCAGGGCGTCGCGTAGGAGGCGCCACGTTCGAGGACGATCTCGTTCGAGAACAGCAACTCCTCGGCCTGGATGCTCCGACGCCGGTCGGGGTTCGCATCGAGGACCATGTTGCTGTTACCGCTCCATTCGAGGTGCGTAGCCCAAACCTCACCGTGTGTTTCGTCGAAGCCCACAGTACCGAGCATCGCAATTGGAGGGCGATTGTGCGACGTTCGTCCCGACCTGTTTTCCACGGCAATCGATCCGGTGAACAGCGGTTGGCGAATCACCTGGAACTCTTTGGTCCAGCGTCCGCCGAAGGTGAGCGCTTCTTTTGCCCGGCCGGGTACGGGGATCACGACGCGTAGCGCGTCGAGGCGATAGGGCGTCGGTGCGTTGTTGGTAAGCGTGGCTCGCACCCGCAACACGCCCGTTTCGCGAAGCTCCAACACGATCGTGAGTTCGAGGCCCGCGGTCACGTCCGCCGAGACAGCAGTGAGCGTTGTGCTGGAGTGTTCGAACGAATCCAGCCGAAATCTCGGCGACCAGTCGGTGCCGTCGGGACGGCTCCCGGAGAGGCCCGGCCGACCCTGATACCCGGATGCGTGTTCGGGCACGATCGAGAGTGCTGTTGCGACATCGAGCGCTCCGTGTGACAGCGGTCGCTCGAAGGCCGGCGACAGGTCGCCCGTCGAATCGCCAACCGGCCGTCCCCAGTGAACGATCGACGGGACCCCCGAAGACAGATCGATGAGCACACTCTGGGTATCGCTCGCGAGTTGCACGAGGGTTGGGCTGGAGTTCACGGGGAAAGGAATCCTTGTATTTTCACGTCGACGTCACGTCGAGGAGCTACCGGGTGTGTTCGGCACATCAGATGATACGCGTGCTTATGGTTGATTGAGTGGATAGAGTCTGCGCGGATTATCCACGAGGATCTTGTTTCGTGTGGCCTCGTCGGGGGCAAACGAACTCAGCAAATCGAGCAGGTCGCCATCGTCGGGCATATGCCGAACATTCGGGTGGGGCCAGTCTGTACCCCACAGAACACGATCGGGTGCTGTCGCTACGAGGGCACGAGCAAATGGGACCACGTCGTCGTAGGGTGGCGGTCCATCTGCGGTGAGGCGTTCTGCGCCGGATATCTTGACCCAGCAGCGTTCATCAGCCATGAGGCCAAGGAGCGCTTGGAAAGGCTCTTGCTCGACGCCGACGTTGGCCACGACACGAGCCATATGGTCGATGACGTACGGAACGGGCATCCTCTCCAGCAAGACGGTGTAGTCCGGAAGATCCTTCGCGTCGAAGTGCAAGACGATGTGCCAGTTCCACGCTGCCACCCGCTCGACGATTCGCCAGAACACGGGGAGCTCCGGGGCCCCGCCGAGGTGGGCAACGAAGTTGAATCGAGTCGAGCGGACGCCGGCGTTGTGAAGCTCGTGAATCTGGCGGTCCGTGAACGTCTCATCGATCATCGCGACCCCCGCGTAGCGGCCGCGACCTCTTCTCAGGGCATCGAGCATCGCCGAGTTGTCCGTACCGTGGCAACTGGCCTGGACGAATACCGCATTCGAGAGTCCTAAGCGCGCCTGTAGTTTCTCAAAGTCCTCGATCCCAGAATCCGGTGGCGTATACGTTCGATCCTCGGAAAACGGAAACCGATGTCCTGGGCCGAAGATGTGGCAGTGTGCGTCGCACGCTCCGGGTGGCGGTCGAAACGAAACCGGCGCGTGTGGATTCGGATGAGGAGGCGCGATGGTGGGTTCCATGATCCTCTCAGGAACGGGCGAACACGACGCCATCCATCAGTTTTCGTGTTGTGCGAATGATGCCTGCCCGTTGAACCTTGATCTCACCATCGCAGAGCGAGAACTCGATCGATGTGTCAAAGGTGCCAGTGGGGTGCTCGACGACGAGGGCGCCGGAGACGAAACCCGTGGAAACCGACGCCGCCGGCGTCCCAGGAAGCAGGGCAGCGGTTGCGACGCTCAACGCACCGAGGACTCCGATCGCATCGTGGCATCGATGCGGAATGAAGGTGCGAGTGCAAAGGGAACCACCCGAGACCGGGGGTGCGACGAGCGTCATTTTCGGAATAGTAAGTGCACAGATATCTCCGAGTCCCATCAGGATTCCGGCCGCGGCACGGATCCTTTCGAGCTTCTCGCGTAGCTCGGTGTTCGCTTCAAGATCCGTCGGGGTCTCGTAACCGGTGACGCCCACATCCGCAGCCCGCAGAACGACCACCGGCATGCCGTTGTCAATGATGGTGACCTCGACTCCTTCGAGAACGTCGACGCTGTTCCCGCTCGGGAGTAGAGATCCGCAGGTCGAACCGGCAACGTCGAGGAACTCGATCCGTACCGGTCCCGCAGTGCCGGGCACACCGGCGATGAAGGTGTCGCCGGCGTAGTCCGGCTTTCCCTCCCTGGTGTGGAATCGGGCGATTGCAACGCCACCGGTGTTCACCATACGAATGCGCACCTGTACCTCGCCATCCGGTGGCGTCGGTATCAGGCCGCGCTCGAGGGCGAACGGTCCGACGCCAGCGAGTATGTTTCCGCAGTTTTGCGCGTCGGTGACAACGGCGCGATCGACGACCACTTGTAAGAACAGGTAGTCGATGTCGGCATCGGGATCTTCTGACGGGGCAACGATCGCCACTTTGCTCGTCAGCGGATGTGCGCCCCCCATGCCGTCGATTTGGCGATCGTCCGGAGACCCCATCACTTCGAGCAGGAACCGGTCCCGGGCCGCCTCGTCTCGGGGCAGTTCGTTTTCGACAAAGTACAAACCTTTTGACGTGCCGCCGCGCATCACCATGCACCGAGCGCTTCCGTCCGTCTGAACCGCTGTCCTTCTCATTGCGATTCCTTCACGAGTTCTTCACGAGCCTTCGTGCCGTGCGCTGTTGCGTGGTCTGTCGCCTGATCTGGGCGTTCGTCGAACGAGATCGCTATATTCGCAGTGGTTGGCACACACGAGTCTTACGATACAAGGAACGGCCTCCTGCGTGGGCGGCGAGAAGAGCGGTTGCGCCAGCAAAGATCGCGAGGAACGCTCCGGTAGTGTCGGAACATGACTGGATCACCCCTCACCTGCGGCGTCGGCATTCACCATGGTAGGAAAGGGAAGTGGCGAACCGGTCACTACCTGGTCGAAGACGTGCCGTTGTCGCAGTCTCCGGTGGGAAGTGGTAGGAATCGTGACCGCTCTACGAACGGGGAGCTCGCATGAACGTCGAGCAAGATTTTTCCGGTCGGGTTGCAATCGTGACCGGCGCAGCATCGGGGATGGGCGCGGCGACCGCGCGAGAGTTTGCTCGTCGGGGAGCGCACGTCGTCGTGGTGGATCGAAGTGTCGAGCTCGCGAGCTATGTCGCCGATGAGGTCGGTGGTATTGCGGTTGTTGGCGACGTGAGTGACTCGGCGTTTTGCAACGGTGCCGTTGCCTGCGCCGTAGACCAGTACGGGCGCGTCGACGTGCTTGTGAACGCAGCCGGGATCATCGTTCGCGCGGCAGGCGTCGATACGACTGATGAGCAGTGGAATCGCATGCTCGGCGTCAACGTGAGCGGCACCTTCTTCATGTGTCGAGCCGCGATTGGAGCTATGCGCACATATGGAGACCCGACTGGGCCGTGCGGGTCGATCGTCAATTTCGGATCGATCTGGGGCGACCTCGGCTCCGCCGGGGTCGCGGCCTACTGCGCATCGAAGGGGGCGGTGCACAACCTCACGCGAGCTCTCGCTCTCGACCACGCCACCGACCGCATCCGAATCAACGCAGTTTGCCCGGGCGAAGTGAACACGCCGATGTTGGCATCGGAGCGAACAGGTCCGGTGACTCCGGAGATCCTCGCTGCATTAGCGGCGACGGTTCCGATGCAGCGCCTCGCCGAACCAGAAGAAATCGCGCGGGTCGTGGTGTTTCTCGCGTCCAACGCAGCGAGTTACATGACTGGTTCGATGGTGAGCGTCGACGCAGGATACGGGGCGCGCTGAGGCCATCGGCGCTGGCCATTTCGTGGGATCCAGACCGGTGGACACCCCGTGAATACGGGATAGGGAGAACTCCCGGGAGCTGTCGATGGTTTGAACATGAAAACCATCAGCACTTCTCCAACATCAACACCGACGAATCCTTCGCCGAAGCGGAGCCGCTCACTTCGCGGTGCGGCCGCCGGTGTCGCCGCCGTTGCCGCGTTGGGCGCCATGGCGGCCACCGGAAACCTGGGCGGCGAGTCCGTGACGGTCGGGTACGTCGTGATCAACGGTCGCATCAACGTTACGAAGACCGTGACCGGCGATGGCGCACTTCCCTCGACGCCTTGGGAGATCACCCTTTCCTCGACCAACTGCATCACAGCCCCGGTCGTCCAACGGACGATCCCGCCGTCGGGGGGGACGGCCTCGTTCTCATCTCTGCGATCGTTTGTCAACGAGTCGACTCCAACCAACGGGCTCTGCGCGTACGTGTTGACCGAGACGCCGGTACCGGGCTGGACGCCATCCTTCAGCCCGGTCGGTCCGTACGAGCCAGGTCTGGGGACTATCGATGTGGCGTTGACAAACAGCTCGCCCCTCGCCACCACCACAACGACAACGACAACGACAACGACGACGGTCCCAGAAACCACCACTACGGTCCCCGAAACCACGACCTCGGTGTACATCCCTGTTGTTCAGGTGATTCCGCCGGAGCAGCAAGTCGCGGCGGCGACGCCGAGCAATCCTTCACCAACAGCTCCGGCAACGAGCCCGGCTGCGCCGGTATCGCCCCAAACCTCAGCCGCCGCGTCACCGTCCAGTGCGCTTCCGCCGGCGCTTCCGTTGATTGCGGAATCGCCGATTTCGAAGAACGGATTGGTGAAAGGCGTCGGCATCGAGAACGAAGGGGAAATCGCATACACGGGGAGCGACATTCGTCTCGCCATGGCCGGTTTCGTGTTCTTCCTTTCGGGTTTGGCCCTGACCATCGTGGCAAGGCGCAAGCGCATCGGCGCATAGCGCATGTCGTTGCCAAACCTGACTGCTTCACCGGCACAAACGGTGCGTCTGAGCGGGACCTCTGCTCAGACGCACAAACGGGGACGGACGTTGGTGACGTCCCTCGAGGGCTGGTTGGTCGGATGGATCGCGGTTGGGCTGTGGATCGTTGCTGTTGCGGCGCAGCGTCGTGGGTATCAGCTGGATCTCACGGGACCGGCATTCGCGTGGCCGGCGGTTGCGCTGAGTGCCAGCCACTTCGTTGTTTCCTACCGCCTTGCGTATTCGGGACCGCGTGCATCGTGGCGGACTCGGCCGGTGTCTCTCGTCGTTGTTCCGTGCGCCTTGATTGCCGTGGCCGCGCTGGCCGGCGCCGTCGGTGTGGTTCGACACCCGAAGTCCGTCGATGGTGTCACGACGTTGCTCATGTCGTTGGTCCTCCTCACGAGTGGTTTCCACTATGTGAAGCAGGCCTACGGCGTGGTGCTCCTCGCGGCAACTTCGTCTGGCATCCGGCCGACTCCTCGTGAGGTACGCGTGTTGCGATTCGCGACCTATCCGCTCTGGCTGGTCGGTTTGCAGGGCGGGCCATGGATGAGCGCAGTTCCCGGCTGGTGGCAATTCGGAATCAGCCGAAGCCTCAAGGTTTTGGCGGTGTCATCGATCATCGTCCTGACGTCCACGCTTCTACGAATGTCGTGGCGCACGAGGATTTTGCCGCCGGGAGCAATGGTTGCGCCCTACGCCGCTGCGGCGCTGTGGATGGTGTTCCCGATCGGTCTTCTGGGAGGTGCCATGGTCTTGGCGGCACTTCACGCCGTTCAATATCTGGTGTGCTGCTTTCGTGCCGAGATCTGTCGACCGGAGCGCCGAAAAGCGCTTGCTCTTCCACTCACCGATTCGCTCGACGACATTCGCCACTTCGTCATGGTGCTCGGGGCCTGTGCGGCAGCGGGGCTGCTGCTGGTGAACTCGCTCCCGAACCTGCTCGGTCGACACCTCGCCGGAGGATCAACGGCGCGACTGATACCGACGCTCTTCTTCGTGGTCCTCAATCTGAGTCACTACGTGATCGATGCGACGATTTGGCGCTCCGACGGCGCACTTCTGCAGTCGATGCGAAAGCGAGCCTGACGCTGATCACACCCTGGTCACTTCGACCATCGTGTCGCTGAACGCAACCCCAGCGCCAACGTTGGAAATCGTGTCATTGGTAAGCGCATTTACCGTCTTGCCATCCATATGCGCGCTTGCAGTCCAACCAAACGGTACGGACACGACGCCGGGACGCACCGAGGTTCCGATGCGGGCGACGAGTCGGAGCGTCGCTCGATCGTTCCTGACCTCGACGATGTCGCCAGTTTGGATGTCTCGGGAGTGGGCATCTTCGGCGCAGAGTTCGACAAACGGCATTCCCTCGGCTCCGTTGTGGCTCGAGAGATGGGAATAGGACGAGTTCAGAAATCTTTGATGGTGCTTCGGTGACATCAGGGAGAGGGGGAACCGATCTGATCTCGGACCGCCTGGCCCTTCGTTCGACGCCACGAACGTGGGAGCCGTCCCGCGACGCGTGAGTTGCGCCTTCCCGGAAGGGGTGGCGAAGTTCCCTTCGGCGTAAGGACGAAAGTCGTCGGGGACCTTGAGACGAATGGTCTTCTCAGCTCGGAGCCGATCGAGCGTGATTCCTTCCAGCAATGGGTCCGAACTCCAGAATGCTCGTTCGAGTAGCTCGTCGTCGGAGGCCTGCAAGTCTGGATCGTCGTGATATCCCATCGCGGCAGCCAATCGGCGAAACAGTTCGCTGTTCGACACCGACTCGCCCAGCGGGGGAATCGCGGCCTCGTTCCAATTCAGGTGCAACGAACCCCACGAGGGAACGACGTCGTCTGATTCCAGCTGCGTGGTGGCGGGAAGAACTATGTCCGCATAGCAAGCCGTGTCGGTGAGGAACTGGTCGTGAACGACGGTAAAGAGGTCGTCTCTGAGGAGACCGCGGCGTATCAGTTCGGCATTCGGCATCGTGACCAGTGGATTCGCATTCCACACCAGCAGCGACTGCACGGGGACTTCGTGAACGTCGGTCAACCATTTCCCAATGTGATTCATCGAAAAGCTACGGGTTGAGGACTTCGACCCGTTCCTCGTGATGGACAGCGAGGCGAGCGCCTGTGACGTGTAGGTGCCGACGGACCGGCTGTATCCACCGCCGCGATGACGCCACGAACCCAACAGGACTGGTAGCGCGGTCAGGAGCTGAAAGAACGTTCCTCCCTGTTCTCGATGTTCGGCGCCGATGAGTGTTCGGAAGTGCGCAGGCGCGTTGGACGCGATGACGTCGGCGAGAATTTCTATCTCGGACACGGAGAGGCCGCAGGTTTCGGCCACTCGTTCAGGAGTCCACGTCATTGCCTCGCTGCAGAGGGTGTCGAAGCCGTCGGCATGTGTCACGACGTAGTCGTGATCGACCCTGTCGTCCCTGACCCACAGGTGTATCAGGCCGAGCATGAGCGCAGTATCGGTGCCCGGAAGCGGTTGCACAAACGTGTCGGCCGAGTCGGCGGTACGTGTCCGTAGGGGATCGATGACGATGACGGTTGCTCCGTCCGTTCGTGCCTGCTCGATGACGGGCCAGAGGTGACGGTTGGTCAGTTTGGTGTTCGTCCCCCAGAGAACGATGCACTTCACGTACCGAATCTCCGTGGGGTCAGCGGCTCGGGCGCTGCCATAGGTGAGAGCCGTCCCAATCGCGGCGCCGAGACCGCACACGGAATCGACGAGTCGAGTCATGGCGACGCGCGACACGAAACGCTCGTGGGCGTGCATGGCCAACAGGCTCTGGTTGCCTGCGTCCCAAAAGGGAACGATCGCCTCGGCCCCGTTGGCATCGATGATCGCCTGCCAACGTGCAGAGATCTCGCGCAGCGCTTCGTCCCAGGAAATCGGTGAATACTGCCCCGACCCTTTTGGTCCGGTGCGCCGAAGCGGAACGAGAATTCGCTCTGGACTGTACGTTCTCTCGAGGAATCGATTGACTTTCGGGCAGAGTTCGCCGTGTGAATACGGGTGATCGGGATTCCCCCGAAGCTTCGTCGCTCGAGGACCCGAGGGAGTCTCCTCAACGGTGGCGACCCAGCCGCAGCTATCAGGACAATCGTGGTGGCACGCGCCGACAACGGATCGCATCGTCCTACACCGTCTCGAAGGTCGACGTCTTTTCGGAACGGAACAGGGCATCGAGGATTCGGGCGTTCACGATTGCATCATCAAGGCCCGTCGCACGTGGTTCCTCGTTGCGGACCATGTCAGAGAACCACTCCGCAATCAACGCGTACTGGTCATCCGCCCGAACAACGTGGCGTGTCGCATCGAGACCATCGAGGGACGTCTCCCCGTCATGGGTGAGGTAGGTGATCGGTTCGGTTTGTGGTTGATTGAACGGAATCGTGATCTCGATGCGACCTTTCGTACCGAAGAGGTGAACGCGCTGATGCGTGGCGCTCTGCGTCGAAACCGTAAACTGCGAAGTGCGACCGTTCCCCAGATCGAGGAGCCCGGAAAAGCGTCGGTCAGTATGAAACTTCGGATCTCGATCAGCCATGCCTATGACCCGAATCGGATCCGCCTCGAAGAACCAGCGAGTCGCCACCACGGCATAGCAGCCGATGTCGTACAGTGCGCCGCCGCCGACCTCGGCGATGTTGCGAATGTTGGTCGCATCGGTGTTTGTGTACGCAAACGCTATGTGCGCATGCGTGAGCTGGCCGATCTCGCCCGCCCGTATGCGGTTTCGAATCTCGATCCACTGTGGGTGATGGCGCACCATGAATCCCTCGACGATATGGCGTTTCGTCGCATAGGGCCGAAGGGTTTCGAGTTCGGCAGCATTGAGGGCCATCGGCTTTTCGCAGTACACATGCTTTCCTGCATCGACCGACCGTTTCGTCCATTCGACGTGAAGGTGATTGGGGAGCGGGTTGTAGATGACATCGACGTTCGGGTCCGCCAGAAGGGCTTCGTAGGAGCCGTGGGCCACGGGGATATCGGTGCGTGCCGCAAACTCTTTCGCGCTCTCGAGTGAGCGCGACCCGACTGCTACAACTTCGATGCCGTCGGCTCTGCGTAGGCCGGGGATGAACTTGCTCGCTGCGAACGCGGATGTGGAGAGAATCCCCCAACGAATCGGTTTCATACGTGCCTTTCCTGCATTTCTGCCGAACTGATCGCCGTTCACAAAGGCTTTGAGCGATGCGTTCCGGGTCGAAAACGCATTGACCCACGTTCGGGCTCACAAAACCCTAATCTTGTTGGAGTCTGTAGCCAACGAGAGTTCCTCACCCTGGCTTCATCACTTCCCCAAGGAGTTCCATAATGCGATTGTCTTTCGCGGGCCACAGGCCCCGTCTTGCTGCTTTGCTCTTGTCCGTAGGCGTGTTGGGCACCACCGCAAGCGCCCTGCCCCTCGTCGCGTCGCAGGCGGCTACGAAAGTTCCGTTCTCGCTGTCCCTGAGCGAGAGTACCGTCACAGTTGCACCGGGAAGCTCCGCCACACTCACGCTGAGCATCGTTCGAACCAAGGGATTCTCCTCGCCGGTGTATCTCGGTTCGCGCTCGGTACCTAAAGGCGTGCGGATCAGCACAGGAGCGAACCCAATTTCTCGATCGACCAGCGTCAAGGTCGCGGTTGGCGATTCGGTGAGCCCCAAGACGTACTTTGCGACGCTGACCGGCTCGAGCAAGGGGAGAACGTCGACCCGAACCATCAAGCTCGTCGTAGCGACCGGTGACGCCGTCGGTCCTACCGTTCCGACAACACCGCCGACGACCACTCCGACAGCGGCCACATTGCCGCCGACCCCGACGACGCTCACGCCGCCGACCACACCGACATCGACAGCTCCCGCCTTCAATGACTACACCTTGACGGCCGAGCCTGCGGCGATCACGCTTCCTGCGTTCGGAACTGCTACGTCGACGATCAAGATCACGCGCACGGGTACCTTCAACGACATCTTGGACTTCGCTGTTGACGGGCTCCCAGCCAATGTGACCCCCAGCTTCAGCACCGCAACGGCGACGAGCCCATCAGTCACCATGACGTTGACGAGCAACGGTGCGTCGGCGGGAGTCTCTGAACTGACGGTTCGCTCGCGGGCCCGGACGACCAAGATCGCGTTGACGGTCGTCGCCGGCACTGCCCTGACGGCGAATCCGGCAGCGGCAACTGTTGGCATCGGAGCGTCGTCGAACGTGACGATGCGTTGGGGCCGTGGCGTACCGACGGGTTCGGTCGTGAGCTGGACGGCGGTCAACCTGCCGGCTGGTCTCACGGCAACGTTCGTTCCCAACAACACGGCGTCGGTCGAGACCACGATGACGCTGTCCGCTGCAGCCACCGCAGTCGCGGGTCTGACGAACATCACGGTCACGTCGACAGCGGGAGCCCTCACCGACAGCGTGACGGTACCCGTGACCGTCGGCACCGCAACCGGACCCGCGGGTACCGGAACGCTCACCCCGAACACCGCCGCCGTGAACCCGAACGCATCGACAACTGTTCTGTTCACCCCGGCGGGCATCAACGTCAATCAACCACTGGTGCTTTCTCAGACTGGTCTTCCGGCCAACGTGACCATCGCGGCCACCGTCTCGGGAACCGGCCTGAACCTGACGCTGCAGACGAACCCGTCAACGGTGCTCGGTACATACACGATCACGTTCACGGCGACCCAGGGTACGGTCGTCTCCAGCGCTGCGTCGACCCTCAACGTGATCGCCGTCGGCGCTACGACGACCACGACCACCACGCCGTCGGCCGCCGCAGGGTTCACGCTGACACCGTCGCCCGCGTCGCTCACGGTTGCTCGTGGCGGGACGGGCAACGTCGGGATCACGCCGGTCTTCACGGGCGCCATTGCACCGGTGACCTTCGGTGTGACGGGTGCACCGGCGGGTGTCGGCATTGCGCTGACGCCCAACCCGAGCGCCGGGTCGGCCACGATGACGCTGAACGTTCCGGCAACGACGGCGGCCGGTTCCTACACACTCGTCGTGACGGGAACCATTTCCGGTCGAGGCAGCGTGAATCTCAACATTCCGCTCACGATTTCGTAATCGTTCGTCAGCTGTAACGATTCTTCTCGGGCCCCGATGCGCAACTGCATCGGGGCCCGAGTGCGTTGTTGGGTTGCTCCCGAAGCCTGCGCTACCAGCGATCGGCCAGCGCGAGCCAGGCTTCTGTGGTCATGCCCAGCGATTCGACGTCGATACGCTCGTTGTTGCCATGAAAGCGGGAGGCGAACTCGCCGGCGCTGACTGAAGCGCTGAAAAGGCCGAAGCCGTATGCCACCGTGCCAACGCGTCGGAAGAAGGCTGCGTCGGTGCCGCCTGCGGTTATTCGCGGAACGAGCCTCGCTTCAGGTACGAACTGTCGAGCCACCGATTCGAGCGCTGTGTACAAGGGCGTGTTGATCGGGGAGATGGTGGCATCGCCTTCGTTGATGATTTCTGTCGTGACGCGGGCAGACAACTCCGGCCCTAGGGCTTCGAGCAGCATCGCGTCGACGGCGGCGCGGTCTTGACCGGGAAGCGTACGAATATCAACTTCGATCGCCACTTCGTCGGGGATCACGTTTGTCTTTTGACCGCCGTGGATCACGTTTGGCGAGAAGGTCGTATGCGTACATGCATGCGCGAATTTTGCGGTGCCGTGATCGGGGAGTTGGCGAAGAGCGTCGTACACCAACGACGGATCATGGAGCATCTCCACAACGTGGTCATCGACGTCGAGGGCAGACGCGTACTGCTTCCAGATCTCGTTGACGACTGCTTCAGGACGGTAGTCGAGGAGACGACGTACGACTTCGGCCGCCACACCAATGGCGTTGTCGGCACCGTAGGGCATCGAGCCGTGGGCCGGTGTTCCCCGCACAATCAACCGCCGCCACGATGTGCCCTTCTCGCCCACGGTTACGGTGACGCGCTTGCCGCGCGGTGAGTGGAGGGTGATGCCACCTGATTCCGTGACCAGAAAGTCGCAGCGACTTCGTTCGGGTTCGTGATCGACGAGATACCGGGCGCCGTAGTGCCCCCCGGCCTCTTCGTCGGCCACAGCGATGTAGCGAATAGTTCCTCGAGGCCGCTTTCCGCTCTGGACGAGAGTCTTCATCGCAACCGCCATAGAGCAGGTCATGTTCAACATATCGAGCGCGCCGCGTCCCCACACCTCACCGTCGATCAGCTCTCCGCCGAAAGGGTCGTGCAACCAACCTGCGGCGTTGACTGGCACAACGTCGGTATGGCCGAAGAGGCAAAGGGTAGGAGCCGTTGGATCGGTGCCTTCGATTTCGGTAATCAGCGACCGTCGACCGGCGGCGGGCTCCACATGCTGAAAATCCAAACCACTTCCGTCAAGATAGGACTCGATGAGATCGCTCGTACGAATCTCACCACCCGAGGCAGCTGTGCCGGTGTTGACGCATTGGTTGCGTATCGCGGCCTGGAGGAGTTCAACAGTTTCGTGTAGGCGGACGACGACGTCAGCGACTGGAGCGGCCATCGCCTCACGATAGCCCTCGCAAGATCACCACAGGAGTCGACTTTGCATCGCGGCAACGAAGTTCGTGGAAGAAACGTGGGCACAGACGCCGAAGTAGTTCTGTTGACTTCAGGCCGCGGAAACCTCATTTCTCAGGATCACCTCGACACTGGTTGGGAAGGACATGTTCTCAGGCCACTCAAAGTTTTCACAGGTGAGCCAGGTTGTTGGAATGAGCTGATTTGGTCATGGTTAGCCCACATGAAAACGGAACCGAATTCTCAAGTGATCAAGCGTATGAAGTTTGTGTCCGTCGTGAGCGCCGCCGTGTTGAGCGTCGCACTCGCCACGCCTCTTTCCTCCCAGGCCGCAACCGTGAAGTCCGGGGCCGCCTGCTCGAAGGTTGGGCGCACGGCGAAGGTCGCGACAAGAAGTTATCGATGCGTCAAAACCGGTGGAAAGCTGAAGTGGGCGATCGTGGCAAAGGAGAAGGCTGCTCCTGATACGAAAGCTCCCGACACGAAGGCTCCTGATACGAAGGCTCCTGATACGAAAGCCGCCTAGAAGCCCGGGGTTCAGGCACCCCTAGATGCGCGGGTCGACGAGCACTTTGATCTCAACGCTCCTTCCGGTTGCCAAGTCGGCAAGCACGGATTCGAACTCGGCGAGTGATGCGGTTTTCGTGTGCAGAGCGTCGGTCTGCACACGGCCGTCGGCGAGCATGTCCATGGCGTCGGTGAAATCATGACGCTCGTAGGCGATGGAGGTCGACACGGAGATCTCCTTGGCGATCCACCCTGCCGGCACGATGGTCGCTTCGCCATCGGCTACTCCGACGAGGCATAGCTCGCCCCCTCTGCGGACCAGGTCGGCGGCCCACTGAACGGCTGGTCCGCTGCCAACACATTCATAGACCAGGTCGGCGCCGTTGAGACCCTGAGCGAGCTCATTGATACGCGTACGTGCTTCTTCTCCAGGGCCAACGACGCTGTCGGCTCCCAACGAGCGGGCGAGTTCGGCTCGTTCCGGCGACGGCTCGACGACGACGACGTGGCCCGCCCCCAGTGCCTTTGCCCACTGAAAGGTGGTGAGCCCGATCGGGCCTGCGCCCTGGACAACGACCAGCTGACCTTCGCGGAGCCCGCTGCGACGCACGGCGTGAAGGGTGACCGTCGTCGGTTCCAACTGCCCGAGCTGGAGATCGGTGAGACCAGGGTGCGCTTTCATGACCCTCTCCTGGGCAACGGCGATCGCGCTCGCAAAACCTCCGTGGGGCGGCGCGAGCGGGTCGCCGCCGATCGCCGAGAGGAATGCCGTCATGCAATGGCTCGGATCGCCGGTCACGCACGGTCGACAAATGCCGCAGGCCGGTGCGACGCTGACAACAACGCGATCGCCTTCGCCGACAGAGGTGACGCCAACTCCGGCCTCCGTGACGGTCCCCGTCCACTCGTGACCACAGATGGAAGGCCGATACGGCCGACCCGATTGGTATGCGTGAATATCAGTTCCGCAGATTCCGCAAAAGGAGATGGCAACCGTTACGGCACCCGGTTGAGGATGGGGGTCGGGAAACTCTCGGAGGGTCACCTCGCCCTTCCCGGTGATCAACGCAGCAAGCATGGAATCCTCAGTTCGATGTTCCGGGGTGGACGGCGGAGAATAACTCCCGAGCGCGCTTGTAGTCGGCTTTCCCGTTCGGGGCACGAGGAACCTCGGGCACCAGTACCAGTTGGCGCGGAGCCTTGTACGGACTCAAGACGGTCTTCGTATGTGCAATGACGATATCGGGCTGCAGGTCGGCATCGAGGTCGATGAATGACGCGACGCCAACGACGCGTTGCCCGAAACGTTCGTCCTCAATCCCGAAGACGAGGCAGTCGGCGATCTGGGGATGGCTCTTCACCGCTTCCTCAACCTCTTCTGGGAAGACTTTTTCGCCGCCGGTGTTGATGCAGTTCGAGCCGCGCCCGAGAAGGGTTATGGAGCCGTCGGCCTCGACCATCGCCATGTCCCCGGGGAACGAATAGCGGACCCCGTCCACCTCGCGAAAGGTCTTGGCGGACTTCTCGGGATCTTTGTAGTAACCGAGGGAGAGTACGCCGAGTGCCTTTGCCGACGTTGCCACGCGACCGATGATTCCTGAACCCGGTGCGACCTCGCGGTCGTCTTCATCGAACACCTTCACCGAATCGCTCAGTGTGAACTTGGCCGTGGCCATTGCGCCGTCCTTCGTGGACACGTTGGTTCCCATCGCGCCCTCGGTGGAGCCGAGCGTGTCCACGATTCTCATTTGTGGCATGTACTCGAACAGGCCGGTCTTGATCTCCTGGCTGAACATGGCGCCCGACGAGATGATCGCCATCATCGACGAAAGATCCCATCGGTGTCCTGCTGCGTCGTGATCACGAAGTGTTTTCAGCATCGGACGGGCGAACGCGTCGCCGACGATGACGATGCTGTTTACGCCGTGCTTCTCGACCGTGGAGAAAAGTTCGTCGCAGTCGAGCCCCCGGCTGTTCATCAGCACCACGCAACCGCCCGTGAGGTGTGTGGCGAAGGCGCCGAGCCAAACTCCGGTGCCGTGCATCAGCGGGCAGCACGGCATCGACTTGAGTTGTATGCCCGCGGCGGACATTCCCCGGACCGTGTTCACCACGTCGTCGATATCGGCAAACGGAGGACGTCCCATGTTCGTCGTCATCAATGAGGTCAGCGCGTGGGCGAAGCCGCCCGCCGGGTACATAACGCCTTTGGGCATTCCCGTCGTGCCGCCCGTGTAGAGCATGTACAGATCGTCGTCGTCTCGTTCGATACGCGGCGCCGGTTCGCTCTGTGCCAACACGTCGTCGTAACGCAATGAGCCGGCAATCGGCTCGGCGCCCGGCATCTCGACGTCGTCGACCTGGATCAACAGCCTCAGCTTGGGGAGCTTGTGTCGAATCTTCTCGAGGCGCCCACCCAGCGAGGCGTGGAAGACGATCGCCTCGCAATCGGCATTGTCGAGCAGGTAGGCCAACTCATCCTCAAGATAGCGATAGTTCACATTCACCGGGCAGCCGCGTATCTTGAACGCCGCGGCCTGGGTCTCGAGGTACTCCGGGGAGTTGTAGAGGAACATCCCAACTTTCGAACCCGTCGTGAGCCCGTGACGGAGAAAGCTTGTCGCAAGCCGGGCCGAACGATCGTCGAAGTCGCCCCATGACACCGTTCGGTCGCCCTGGATGATTGCGGGGAGCTGAGGAATGGCGTCGGCGACGGCCTCATAGACAGTTGCGAAATGAAACATGGACTCTCCAGTACGTAGGGTTGGTGCTGGTAAACGGGTCGAGAGTGATGACGAGCGAGAGGTTGATGCGACGCTTCACCGTAGCCGTGTGGACAGTAATTAACCGCGCGGTCAATACTAGAGGAGTGACTATGACTGAGCCGAGCCCGAGTGCCGCACGATCACCCGGCATTTCGTATCAAGAACTCCTTGATACGGATACCCGACCTGTGCCCGACGTCCTCCGAATCGAGGCTCCAAAGTTCCTGGGAAGCGAAGACATCCCGATCGAGAGATACATTTCGGCCGACTGGCATCGCAAGGAGGTCGAACAGCTTTGGTCACGCGTGTGGCAGTTCGCGTGTCGAGAGGAACACCTCCCCAATCCCGGAGACACCTACATCTACGAGATCAGCGATCAGAGCTACCTCATCGTCCGCCAGGCCGACGGATCGCTCAAAGGGTTCCCCAACGCGTGCCTGCACCGCGGGCGTCGTCTGAAGGACTATCCGGTCCATGCGTCGGAGCTTCGCTGTGCCTTCCATGGATTTGCCTGGCGCCTTGATGGGAGCCTGCAGGACATTCCGGCGCGGTGGGACTTTCCGCACGTGAATGACGACGAGTTTCGTTTACCCGAGATACAGGTCGACACCTGGGCCGGTTTCGTGATGATCAACCCCGACCCGAAGGCTGGACCGCTGCGCGAATTCCTCGGTGGGATCGTCGACGATTTCAAGGTGTGGGATCTCGCCGATCGCTACGTCGAGGCCCATGTGGCCAAGATCGTTCCGGCGAACTGGAAGATCGCGCAGGAAGCCTTCTGTGAGGCCTACCACGTGAGTGGCACCCATCCCCAGATCATGCCGTATCTGGGCGACACGAACTCACAGGTCGATGTGTGGGACACCTACTCCCGTGTCATCACTCCGGGAGGTACCCCGTCGCCCCAGTTGTCGTGGACGCCAACAGAAGAAGAGATGCTGACGTCGATGCTCGACGTGCGTGTCGATCAGGATCTGCCGATTCGCATTCCTGAGGGCGGCTCGATGCGCGCCCTCTCCGCCGACTTGAGTCGCAAACGTTGGAAGCCGATCGTGGGAGACGCCATCGAGACCATGAGCGACGCCGAGTTGATGGACTCCATCGACTACACCGTGTTCCCGAACTTTCATCCGTGGGGTGCATACAACCGCATCGTCTACCGATTCCGACCAAACGGGAACGACCACCGCACCGCAATCATGGAATGCCTGTTCCTGTCTCCGTTCTCCGGCGAACGCCCGCCGCCCGCTGAGGTGCACTGGCTTCGCGACGATGAAACGTTCAGCGATGCGAGCGAACTCGGCATGCTCGGCAAGGTCTTCGACCAGGATCTGTTCAACATGCCCAACGTGCAGCGTGGCCTGGAAACAACGCGCAAGCCCGGCGTCACCCTCGCCAACTATCAGGAGGCAAAAGTGCGATGGCTGCACCAGATGCTCGGGGAGTGGGTGTCATGAGCGCCACGGGATTCAAGGGTTTGCGTCACCCGTTCACAGGCGCGATCTATGCGCAGGACGGAAACGGAAACATCATCGTGACCGACGGTGATCGACAGGGTCTGTTTCGACGCAACGGCTCCTGGATTTCCGGGGAGATCAAGGAATGCGATCCCCAGTTGTGCGGATGGGTGGGCGGACCACAGATCGGCAATCACCGAGTCACCGAGCAGAAGTAGCGACAGGGTTTCGCCAGCCGTGCGTCGCTAGGTCGCCCGATTGGCTCCGATTGGCTCCGTTGGTGAAAAGCGGCGAAGCTATGTTTTCAAATTGATCGAGCGATTAGATTCGCGCTGGAGGACACGCACATCATGGCGACACAGGTACCCGTTCAAGAAGGTGTCTTCACCTGGCCCGCAGCCGAGCCGCGTCTTCTCGGGAGCCGCTGTGTGGCCTGTAACAACTACATGTTTCCCACGCAGTCCGGCTGTCCTCGTTGCGCCGGTTCGGAAACAGAAACTGTGGAACTCGACCGTCGCGGAACCCTGTGGACGTGGACAATTCAAGGTTTTCCGCCGAAGTCGCCGCCCTTTCTCGGTGAAGTCGATCCGAAGAAATTCAAAGCCTTCGGGGTCGGTTACATCGAGCTGCCCAATCAGGTGAAGGTCGAAGCCCGACTGACGGAATCGGACCCGGCAAAACTGAAAATCGGCATGCCGATGGAGCTGTGCCTCGTCCCGCTCACCGTCAACGAGAACGGCGATGAGGTTGTCACCTTCGCTTTTCGTCCGGTCGACTGAAACTCGTTGCGCCGTATTCATGGATTCACACACGGCTCGCGCCGGTGGGGATCTCGCTGTTGTAGTCACGCATCAAGTCACGCATCAACACGTATCAAACGCCTTGCACCACACCTCACGGGGAGAATGAAATGACAGACGACGTTGCCATTGTCGGAATCGGAATGCATGAGTTTGGCCGCCATGAGGGGGTCACCGGCATGGAGCAGGGCGTGATTGCGGTCCGACGTGCACTTGCCGATGCGAAGGTTCCCTGGGACAAGATCGAGTTTGCCTTCGGCGGAAGCCAGGCGGCCGGAGCCGCCGACACCATGGTGAGTCAGCTGGGCCTGACCGGTCTGCAGTTCATCAACGTCGCCAATGGATGCGCGACCGGCGGCAGCGCCCTCTTCAGCGCCTATTCGGCGATCCGAAGCGGCATGAGCGACATCGGTATAGCGATCGGCTTCGACAAGCACGAGCGCGGGGCGTTTCGCGTCAACACGAAGTCAAGCGGGCTGGGCGACTGGTACGGCGAATCAGGACTCGCTCTCACGACCCAATTCTTCGGCATGAAGATCAATCGTTATATGGACACGTACGGAATCAGCCAGTCGACGCTCGCCAAGGTTTCGGTCAAGGCCATGAAGAACGGGGCCATGAACCCGATGGCATGGCGTCGCAAGGAGATGAGCGAACAGCAGGTCCTCGATTCGGCCATGCTCAGCTACCCGCTCACGCAGTACATGTTCTGTTCGCCGGGTGAGGGTGGCGTCGCCCTGATTCTTGCCCGTGCCGACAAGGCGCACCTCTACACCGACAAACCGGTGTTCCTGAAGGCTGCAGTTGTGCGGTCACGTCGCTTCGGAAGCTTCGAGGTTCTCGCCCCGTCCATCGCGCTCGAGCACAACGCCGGGCCGACGGTCGACGCGTCGAAGGCGGCCTTCGAGATGGCGGGAATGGGTCCAAACGACATTGACCTCGCTCAACTCCAGGACACCGAGTCCGGGGCGGAGGTCATGCACATGGCCGAGAACGGCTTTTGCGAGCACGGTGAGCAGGAGCGGATGATTCAACACGGTGAGACCGAGATCGGCGGGCGTCTACCCGTCAACACCGATGGCGGATGTCTGGCGAATGGAGAGCCGATCGGCGCGTCGGGACTCCGTCAGGTGTACGAGAACGTGCTGCAGTTGCGAGGCGAGGCTGGCGCACGCCAGGTTCCGAACAACCCGAAAACGGCTTACACCCACGTGTACGGCGCTCCGGGAATCAGTGGCGTCACGATTCTTTCGCGCTGAGGCATCGCCGAAGTTTTATGATCATTGACTATCAGCGCGCGTATCACCAGGGAGTGCGGGTTCGCGACATCGACGCTGCGATGGCGGAGTTGGGTCCGTCCTTAGGGGTCGAGTGGTGCGACGTCCAAGAACGCGAGCAGGGCGTGTGGTTGCCGGGCATCGGCGCTACCTCGTTGCCGTTGAAGTTCACCTATTCCCGAGGAGGGCCCCAGCACATCGAACTGCTGGAGGGCCCGGTAGGGACGATATGGGACGGTTCGGTGAGCCCCGGCCTGCACCACATCGGCCTTTGGTCCGACGACGTTGCGGCGGATACCACGGCAATGCTGGCGGCCGGCTGGTCCTTGCAGCTCGCCCAGGTCGCTCCCGACGACGGGTATGGTGCGTACACATACGTTCAGCCGCCCTCCGGACTCTTGGTGGAGCTCGTGTGGTCGGCGCTTCGACCTCGTTTCGAGCGGTGGTGGGCCGGTGGCTCACTTGGTTAGTGGGTCGTCGCGCCACTCGACCGCCGTACTCGTATCGTTCCTTTGAGGAGTTCTCATGCCTGCTTTTGCCCGAGCGCTGTCGGACGCTGATCCGTCGGCTGTCGCGTTGCGCGATTCACTTCACGCGTATACGTGGGGTGAGGTTGATCAGACCCTGAATCGCGTGGCGAATCATCTGCTCACCTATGACCTCGGACCGAAGCGTCGAATCGCTGTTTTCGCGGAGAACGCGGGCGAGACCGCATTGGCCCATCTCGGCGGCCTCCTCGGCAGTTGCTCAACGGTTCCCGTGAACTTTCATCTCACCGCCGCCGAAACCGCGTACATCGTGGCGGACTCCGAGTCGAAGGTGTTGTTCTGTGGTCCGGAGACATTGGACCGTGCCGTCGCCGCAGTTGCTCAGGTGAAATCGGAGACGGGCGTAGAGGTGGAGGTCATTGCATGGCGCTGCCCGACAGGTGACCATGTCACCGAGTGGACGAGGTGGCTCGCCGGCGGGTCGCCAGATGATCCTCCGACCGACGTGACTCCCCGGCCGAACCTTCTCTACACGTCGGGGACCACGGGTTTGCCGAAAGGCACGGAGTTGCCGCCGACGATGTTCGCCGGAGGCAACACGATGGCTGAGCATCTCGAAGGGTTGAAGAAAAACCGTTTCGCGAACTACGGCACCCATCTTGTCATCGGCCCCATGTATCACACCGGTCCGTTGAGCGGCATGCGCCTCTTGGTGGCGGGCACACCGAGCGTGATCACCGCCAAGTTCGATCCGGAGAACACGCTTCGCATCATTCACGAGTACAAGACTGAGTCGTCGGTGATGGTGCCCACCCACTTCGTTCGGATGCTGGCGCTGCCCGACGACGTGAAAGCACGCTACGACGTCTCGTCCATGAAGCTCATTGCCCACACCGGGGCGAAGTGTCCGATCGATGTGAAACGTCGGATGATCGAGTGGTTCGGGCCGGTGTTCTCCGATAACTACGGCGCCAGCGAAGTTGGAACGACGTGTTCCATCAACAGCGAAGAGTGGCTTGAGCATCCGGGTTCGGTAGGTCGATGCGTGCCCCCGTTCAGCCCGCTGGTCGTCGACGACAATAACAACGAGGTGCCACCCAACACCGAAGGCCGACTGTTCTTCAAAGACTCGACGGGTCGCGGGATCGTCTACCCGAACGACGCGGCGAAGAGCGCTGCGGCGCACATTGCCCCCGGTGTGTTCACGCTGGGGGAGATGGGTTACGTCGATGCCGACGGGTACGTGTACATCACGGATCGATTCAGCGACATGGTCGTGAGCGGTGGCGTGAATCTGTACCCCGCCGAGTCCGAGCAGGTGTTGATTCATCACCCTGCGGTGCTCGACGTCGCCTGTATCGGCGTGCCACACCCGGAGATGGGTGAGGAACTCAAGGCGCTCGTGATCCTGAAGGATCCCTCGTCCGAACCCGACCCAGCCGAGATCATTGGCTACTGCCGTGAACGTCTGTCTACATACAAATGTCCGAGGACAGTGGAGTTCGTAAGCGACCTCGGTCGCAACACCATGGGGAAGATCAACAAGCGGACGTTACGAGCCCCGTACTGGGAGGGGCATTCGTAGTTTTTAAGAGCACGACGCTCTTAGATTCTTAGATCGCTGCCCCGTCGCGTAACGCGGCAATCTGGTCCCAGTCGTAGCCCAGTTCGAGCAACACCTCTTCGGTGTGCTCCCCGAGTTCGGGGGCGACGATCGACACCTCGATCGGCGTGTCGCTCATGCGAATCGGCGTGCCGATGATCGTCATTGGTCCATGGGTCGGGTGGTCCACCTTCTTGAGGTAGCCATTTTCGTATGTCTGCGGATCATCGACAATCTCGGGATAGCCGCGCACCGGCGCGAATCGAGTGCACGGCCGCAGAATCTCACACCACTCTTTCGTGGTCTTCGTGACGAAGATCGAATCGAGAACGTCGAGAAGAGACTGTTTGGCGGCGGGGGAGAGCCACGGGACCGCATACGACGGGTCGAGTTCCCAGAGGTCGGGTTTGCCGATGGCTTCTGCGAACGCGGCACGATGCTGTGGCGGTACCCCGACGAGGGCGATGTGACCATCGGATGTCTTGAGAATGCCGTAGGCACCGTTGATGAGCGGGTGACTGCGATTTGCTCGCCCCGGGATTTCGCCAGAGAGGCTGTAGCTGGTGATTTCCGCGGCCTGAGCCCAGATCGCCCCGCCGAGGAGCGACACGTCGACACGTTGGCCTCTGCCGGTGCGTCCTCGTGCAATAAGCGCGCCGAGGATTCCGGCAGCGAGGTGTTGCGACGCCATGTGATCAGCGATGGTCACACCCACGGGAGTCGGTTCGCCGCCGTCGCGACCCGTCGTGGAGATCAGCCCGCCCGACGCTTGCCCTGCCATGTCGGCACCTTCGAGAAGCGCGTCGGGTCCGACAGGTCCGAATGCGGAGCCGGTTGCGTAGATCAGCCCGGGGTTGCGTTTCGAGAGGACCTCGTAGCCGACGCCCCACTCATCGAGTGTTCCGGGTTTGAAGTTCGAGATCAGCACGTCAACGGAGTCGACGAGGCGCATGAACACCTCGATCCCGTCGGGCTTATGCAGATCAATGGTGATACTTCGCTTGCCGCGATTACAGGCGAGAAAGTACCCGCTGCGAGGATCCGTCGGAGCCGACGGAATCCATCGCGCCTGATCACCGAATCCAGGAAGCTCGACCTTGAACACGGTCGCACCCATGTCGCATAGCAAACCGGCGGCCTGTGGCCCTTGTACGAGAAGGCCGATCTCTACAACGCGAATTCCCTCGAGTGCACCCATGCCCAGATGGTATGCGGTCGTCGTGCTGCGCCGAAAATCGCCGCCGACACCTGCGCACGGAGCGCGCGACGTTCAGTCCCGCGAGACAAGTTCAGGGTTGTACGCCTCGGCGAAGGTGTCGAGAATGTCGCCGAGGGGCAGATCAGCGTAAACGCCTCGATAGTTCACGTACTCCATGTAGCGGTTGCCGCCACCGTCGTGGGCATGGAGCAGCGCATCTGATCGACCGTCGAAGTCGAGCGGTTCGGTTCCGAAACGTCGGCACAACTCCGCGTTGAACGCCGGCGACGCCTTCCGCCACTCGCCCTCGAGCCAGAGCACCGAATACCCGTGCCAGAGGAACAGATCGGTACCCATCTTTTCGGCGAGGGCGGGGGTCTGCAGGTGATTGCGGACATCAGCGAATCCGAGCCGAGCGGGTATGCCGATCGCTCGACACGCAGCCGAGAGCAGGACGGACTTGGGGACGCACCATCGTTGTCGTCCGGCGAGCACTGCAGAGGCGCGGTGGTCCGATGGATTCGACGAAAGGTCGTGCGGGTCATACCGGATGCCATCGCGGACCGTACCAAAGAGCGCAACCGCCCGACCGACATCGTCGGACTCCTTCGCCGTGGTCTGCGTGGCGAAACGGATCACGAGCCGATCAACTCTCGTTCTCCGCCTGTCCTCGAGGCCGACGAGGCGAATGACTAGTCGTGGTCAGAATCGAGGAACCACGTGGCGCCGAGATCACGATCGCCGGGCGGTTCCAATCCCACAGGAGTCGGTGATCCATTCGACGCATCGTCAGGCATTGCCCGATCCTGCCACAGCCGGACGGCGAACGACATTCGACGTGAGCGCTGATGGGCTCGGTGCTAGCGAGGGTTTCGTCGACGCCGGCGACTGAACCCGACGATCGTTGCCGG
>JANOWU010000109.1:0-19195 GCA_031418035.1 Acidimicrobiia bacterium | reverse complement strand
GTGAGCCTCTGACACCAACCAACCCGACCGACTGACCCACCTCCCCGGCACACCCCTTCCTGCTTGTGGTGCGTTTGGCACCCTTGTGGTGCTTTTCGCCAGCCCAAACGCACCAAAAGGTGCCCAAACGCACCACAAGCCTGCGGCACACCACAAGCCCGCGGCACACCACAAGCCCGCGGCACACCACCCGCACGCACCGCCCACCACCCGCACCCCCCACCCGCACGCACCGCCCGAGCCCGGCACCGATACGATGGGCCGAATGCGGATGTTGGGCATCGTTCATGAACAGGATTCGGCCTGCGAAATGCTGGGTGACCGGGCGCGCGAACTCGGTTGGGATCTCGAGGAGATCGTGGCCTCCGAGGCCATGCCTACCGATGCCGGCGCCTACGACGCGCTGATGATCATGGGCGCGAGTCCCAGCGTCAACGACGACCACATTCAACCGTGGTTTCGACGCGAAGTCGCGCTGATCCAAGACGCCGATGCAAAGGGTGTTCCGATCCTCGGCATCTGTTTCGGTGCACAGGCAATTGCCAAAGCGCTCGGCGGCGAGGTGACGCGTTCGAGCGAGCCGGAGATCGGTTGGTTCGACGTCGAGACCGACGACCCCGACGTCGTACCCAGTGGCCCCTGGTTCGAATGGCATGTCGACTGCATCACTCCGCCACCTGCAGCAAACGTCATTGCGCGCTCGAAGGTATGTGTACAGGCCTACACCCTCGGACCCCACCTCGGCGTGCAGTTTCATCCCGAAGTCACCCCGTTCAACGTCACGGAGTGGTCGACCGCCGAGACACACACCCTGAAGCAGCTCGGTATCAGCGGCGAAGCGATGATCGAACAAACAGTACGTACGCATAGTGAAGCACGCGAACGGGCGAACCGCTTCTTCGATCGTTTTCTGCAACATGCAGGTCTTGCCGCTGATGATTCGCGCGTATAACGCGCAATGGGTGTCTTTGTCGATATAACGCCCCTGCGCGAGTTTCCGCCTTTTCGACGGTACTTCTTCGGCCAGGTCGTGTCGGTTTTCGGAAGCATGTTCACGGTCGTGGCCATGCAGTATCAGGCGTACAAGTTGGGTGGCGACAGCACGAAGACCGTCGCCCTCCTCGCCGCTGTCACCCTCGTTCCGTTCGTTCTTTCGTCGATAGTCGGAGGCGCCATCGCCGACAGCTACGACAAACGCAAGGTGTTGTTGCTCACGCAGGGACTCCTTGCCGGTTGCAGCATCGTGTTGGCAACGAATGCACGAAGCGACGCACCAAAACTGTGGATCCTCTTTGCCACGGGCATCGCCCTCAACGCCCTGGTCGGTATCGACTGGCCGACGCGTTCATCGACTGCGGTGACACTCGTCGACAAGAACATGACGCAAAAAGCACTCGCGCTTACGATCGGTATGTTCAACATTGCAGGTATCGCCGGCCCCGTGCTTGCAGCGTTCTTCGTTCGCAACAACCTTCCGTGGCTCTACGGAATCGATGCTGCGACGTATGGGGTCTCCTTTCTCAGCGTCCTGTCCTTGCCGCCGCGTCCTCCGGTGGGGGAACAACGACGCGTCAGCTTGAGGACGGTTGCCGACGGCTTTCGCTACCTGAAGACCCAGCGCACGATCCAGTCGACGTTCGCCGCCGATCTCGGAGCGATGATCTTCGGCCTCCCCGACGCGCTGTTTCCGGCGTTCGCCGAACAGGTCTTTCATGACACGCGGGCTCTCGGATACCTCAAAGCCGCTCCTGCCGTCGGCGCCGTCGTGGCCGGAGCACTGTCGGGGTGGACTCATCGCATCCGACGCCAGGGGTGGGCCGTGATCATCTGCATCGTGATCTGGGGTCTGGGAATCGCGTTGTTTGGGTCGACGTCGTTGTTGCCCGTAGCGCTTTTCGGTCTCTTCGTGGCCGGGGCGGCTGATGCGATATCCGCGCTGTTTCGTTCCACGATCGTGCAGGTCGACGTCCCCGACGAGTACCGAGGGCGCCTGTCGTCGATCTTCGTGGCCGTCGTTCGGGGAGGCCCGAAACTCGGTGAGGCCGAGTCGGGGGTCGCCGCCGGGTTCGGAGGACTGCAATTCGCTGCCGTGTCGGGAGGTCTTGCGTGCCTGGTCTGGATTGGTGTCGTTGCGCTGGTGTATCCGGAGTTGCGCCGATGGGAGTCCAAGCCCACGTAACGGCTTTTTGAGGCCGAGAGTTCATCGGCCGTTCACATCCGTATTGGACACTGCCGGCCGCGTTGGCTGTATTGGACATCCTCGGCCGTGTTGGTTGTATCGGACACTGCTGGCCGCCTTGGTCGATTGTTGATCGGTTCAATGTTGCTGAAGGTCACGATTCCAATTCGTACGTTCAGCCACTACGCTTTCGTTCGTTCATCGAGTTCCCGGAAGGGCGCCTGCGAAGCTGCCGGCGAATTTGGAGTCAACTATGGGTGTGGAGGTATCTGTTGCGACGGCGATCACCGACGACATCGTCGAAGCCTTTGTACACCTCACACCGCAACTCTCGCCGTTGGCACCGGCTCCGACGAAGGCCCAACTCCAGGCGATTGTCGACCACGACGCATGCGACCTCTTGATCGCTCGCGACCGTGATGACACAATCCTCGGATCGATGACCCTGGTTCTGTTTCCGATCCCCACCGGCATTCGTGGGTGGATCGAAGACGTCGTGGTCGACGAGGCTGCCCGCGGCAAGGGTGTCGGCGAGCTGTTGAACCGCCACGCGCTCGACATCGCTAAATCTCGCGGCGCCAAGACCGTCGATCTCACCTCACGACCCTCCCGGGTCGCCGCAAACAAGCTCTATCAAAAGCTCGGATTCGTGCTTCGAGACACCAACGTGTATCGCTTTGCGGACCCTTCACAGCAACTCAGCTAACAGGAGACCACCGTCGCCATGGCCGACACTTTCACCATCATCGATAATCGCACCGGCAAGTCGGTGGAGGTGCCGATCGTCAACGGGGGTATCTCGTCGAAGGCAGTTCGCGAACTTGACCCGGGAATGTGGGTCTACGACCCCGCGTTCATGCAAACGGCCAACTGCCGCTCGACCATCACCTACATCGACGGCGACGCCGGCATCCTCCGGTACCGCGGGTATCCCATCGAGCAACTCGCCGAGAAGTCGACCTACCTCGAGGTTGCGTATCTGCTGCTCAACGGCGAGCTTCCGAATACGGAACAGCTCAAAGCATGGACCTATGAGGTGACGCACCACACGTTCCTTCATGAGAACGTCCGCAAGCGTTTCATGGAAGGCTTCAACCACGATGCCCATCCGATGGGCATGTTCGTCTCTGGTCTGGCGGCCCTCAGCACCTATTACCCCGAGGCAAAAGACATCGACGATCCGGTCATCCGGGAGAAGCAGATCCTGCGCCTGATCGCCAAGTCACCGACTCTCGCTGCGTACTGCCACCGCTTCAGCGTCGGCCAGCCCACGGTCTACCCCGACAACACGCTCGACTACACGTCGAACTTCTTGAACATGCTGTGGCGCATCGGCATCGACTACGAGGTCAACCCGAAGCTGGCCCGTGCCCTCGACGTGCTCTTCATCCTTCATGCGGACCACGAACAGAACTGCGGAACGACCGCAATGCGCGTCATCGGTTCCTCGCAGGCCGACCCATACGTTGCAGCGGCCGGGGCGGCGAGTGCGCTGTACGGTCCCCTTCACGGCGGCGCGAACGAAGCCGTCGTCAAGATGCTCCAAGACATCGGATCGATCGACAACGTCGCAGGTTTCCTCGACGAAGTGAAGAGCGGCAAGGGCGAAACCCGTCTCATGGGGTTCGGACATCGGGTGTACAAGAACTATGACCCACGCGCCACGATCGTGAAGAAGACGGCCTATGAGGTGTTTGCAGTGACGGGGATGAACCCGTTGCTCGACATCGCATTGAAGCTCGAAGAAGCGGCCCTCTCCGATGACTACTTCATCAAACGTCGTCTCTACCCCAACGTCGACTTCTACTCGGGCCTTATCTACCAGGCCATGGGCTTTCCGATGGAGATGTTCACGGTTCTGTTCGCGATCCCGCGTATGGCCGGGTGGCTCGCCCACTGGCAGGAACTGCTTCAAGATCCGGAGCAGAAGATCTCGCGCCCACGCCAGATCTATGTCGGTCCTGATACCCGCGATTACGTGGCAATCGCCAATCGGTAGATACCGCCCTCACGCGACACCACGAGCACTCGTCCGGTTTCGTCGTACCCCATAGCCGTAGGCGCACTTAGTAGTTGCTTTCCGATCTGTTCGACGCGCCCATCCGGGGAAACCTTCCGGATGGTGCCGCGGCAATAGTCACTGAACAGGTATGCACGGTCGGGGTCGCTGGTGAGAACCACGCCGCCCGAAATGGAGCACCCTTGGAGGTTGCCTTCACCGTGTTCGTAGTCATGAACCGGGTCGATTCCGTCGGCAGGTTTGTCACCGTCGTCGTAGGGCTTCGTGCCTTCACGTTTGTTCCACCCGAAGTTCGGCGTCGGCGCATCCGTGCGAACCATGTCGACTTCTTCACGTGAGTTTTGGCCGACGTCGCTGATCCAGACGCGACCGGTCGACTCGTCGATGAAGAACTGCCACGGGTTGCGAAGACCGTAGGCCCAGATCTCCGGTCGCCCCTTTGCCGAATCGAGGTTTCCACGCGGGATGTCGTATCCCTTTTTGACGCTGCGGTTCGGTTTGATGCGCAGAAGCTTGCCGAGCAGAGTGTCGAGATCTTGACCGTTGCCTTTCGGATCGCCGCCCGAGCCACCATCGCCGAGACCGATCCAGAGAACGCCGTCGGACGTCACGAACAGCCCGCCCCCGTTGTGGTTGTCGTAGGGCTGATCGACCTTCAGCAGTCTTTTGCGTGACGACACCACCGCAACGCCGGCGCGAAACGTCCAACTGGTGATCTCGGTGTCACCGGAGAGATTGGTGTGATTCGTATAGAGCTCTCGTCCATCGGGTGAGAACGCGGCACCGAGAAGCCCCTGTTCACCACCATCGGAAACCTCCTTGTGCAGATCGAGGGCAATCCGCTTCACCCGACCGTTCTTGAGCTCACGCAACCGTCCACCCTGCTCGACCACGTAGAGGGCGTTCGTGACCGGTTGCTTTGCGAGGCCGACCGGGTCGGAGGCCGACGCAACCTTGACGAACTCGGCCTTCGTCGCGCTGAAACCACGAGATGGCGCCAAGACGGCCGCCGTCACCATCACGGCAAATCCCAGCGCTGCAGAACTGAAGCGACGACGTCGAGTGTGCATCACGTTTCCTTCCCTGTTGAACGTTCACGAACGAGTCGGATGAGTCCTTCCTGCACCACAGTCACGACGAGTTCACCGGACTTGGTCCATATCTCTCCCGTGGCCAGGCCCCGTGCCCCGAAGGCGACGTTGCTTTCCTGGTTGTAGAGCATCCAGTCGCTGGCTCGAAATGGACGGTGGAACCACATCGCATGATCGAGGCTCATCCCCATCATGGACCCGTCGTCCCAACTCACGCAGTGCGGAAGCAGGATCGAATCGAGCAACGACATATCCGAGGCGTAGGCCACGATGCAGGCATGCAGGAGTTGATCGTCGGGAAGTTCACCAATAGGTCGAAACCAGACCTGCTGACGCGGCGGCCGCGGTTGTGACGCCGTGCGCACGGGTTCGGTGGCGTGGCGCAGATCGATCGGCCGGGGACGCCGATACCAGTCTTGATCAGCAAACTTCTCGTAGCGCTGCGAGAAGGTGGGCAGTGTCTCGGGATCCGGCGCATCGGGCATCGCGCTTTGATGCGCAACACCGATCTCGGAAACGTGAAACGACGCAGAGAGATTGAAGATTGCCTCGCCGTGTTGAATGGCCACGACACGCCGGGTTGCAAAGGAACGACCGTCTCGTATTCGATCCACCTCGTAGAGGATCGGCGATTTCGGATCGCCCGGCCGCAGAAAGTACGCGTGCAGAGAGTGGACCGGTTTCGACGCGTCAACCGTGCGACCGGCTGCAACCAGCGCCTGGGCTGCTACGAGGCCACCAAAGGTCCGCAAACGCGCCTCATCGGTTTGGCGACCACGAAAGATGTTTACTTCGATCACTTCCAGATCGAGAAGCGACAGAAGTTCATCGAGGTGCCGGTCCGCTTCCGGAACGGGGACAGCCGAATGGTGCACCAGGGGGTCTGCGGACGTGTTCACAACGAGAGTTTCCCACCTCCGCGATGGAATTCTGATGAAACGTCCTTCAGTTGTCGTTGCGACCGGCCGATGAATGTGGCTCGGGACGTGACCAGTCTCGGCCAAAGAAGATCCACAATGCGGCAAACAGAAGGGCAAGCGATGACGCTCACAACCGGTGCCGTAGGCTCAACACCAATGAAGTACTCGCTCCAGGAACTCCGCCGTCACGCACGAACCCCGGAGGGAATGAAAAAACTCCGATTCGTGTCCGTTTCGGGGGTTTCGGTCGTCGTCAACCAGGTCACGCTCTTCGTGTGCTATCTCCTGGTCGGCTGGGACAAGAAGGATTCGGTACGCAGCCTCCTGGTCGCGTTCATGATCAGCAGCACGGTGTCCTATCTCCTGAATCGACGCTGGGTGTGGCGTCGAAGCGGCCGTTCGAGCCTGCGACGCGAGATCGTCCCGTTCTGGGGTGTCGGAATCGCGCAACTCGCGATCTCCGTGCCGCTCGTGCGGTGGGGGCAGTTGGAGGTTGAGGCCAACTTCTCCAACAAGCTCGTTCGGACCTTCTGCTTCATGATGCTGAACCTGGCCGTCTACCTCGTGATGTGGTTCGGCAAGTACATCTTCTTCAACAAGTTCGTCTTCGCCGACAAGCCGAACCCTGTGCAATAAACGCGAACGGCGGGAGCGGTAACGTCGATCCGTGGCACTTGTCGACGAACTCCGCACCCTCTCTGAGTTAGAGCTCGCTGAGCTGTTCTTCCGTCGGCCCGAACTGGCTGACCCGCCTCCGGCATCATTCGACGATCTGGCGATTCGCGCAGGTGCTCCGTACTCGATCATCGGTTGCCTCGCCCAGGTCAAACTGCCGCTCCACCAAATCATCAGCGCGCTGGCCTACCTGGGCGAACCCTCGTCGGCGCGCAACATTGCCGATCTCGCCGGTGAACCAACGGATTTGGCGAGCATTGTCACATTGCTCGACGAGGGCCGCAGACTCGGATTGCTCTTTCGGATAGCGGTCAACGCGAACGACGCTGCTTCGACCCTGTGGAGGCTCACGCCTTCCCTGGCCAGGCAGACGTCCACCCCGTTCGGTCTTCGCCAACCACTTGCTCGGGTGCTCGACCGCTACAGCGTACCGGACCTGCGATCGATTGTCGCCAACCTCGGGTTGGACGACAAGCCGCGGCCGAAACAGATGCTCATCGGACTCATCGTGGAAGAGCACAGCAACCCCGAGCGGTTGAAGTTCCTGATCGATCGACTTCCACCGGATTCAGAACTGTTTCTGTCCCATGTGGTCGAAGCCGACGGCATCGTCAACCTGGAAACTCATCCGTATGCGCGCGAACAATTTCCGGAAGGTCTCCGCTGGCTCTTCGGCCTTGGTCTCCTCGTCCCCGTGGACTGGGAAACCGTCATCGTTCCCCGCGAAGTCATGATCGCAATACGCGGTGGTACTCCGATCAAGAGGTTCACGCTCACCGCACCGGAGCCACAAAGTCTGCGCGGTGCCGGACTTGCCACTCGCCGCGCCGGATTCGTCGAGATGTCGCCACCGGCGCTCCTCGACACCATGAGTGCTATCTGCCATACGACGGAGCGCGACAAGATCACTCCGCTCCGCACCGATGGCATGTCGGTGAAGGACGTTCGAAACATCGCGAAGGAGCTCGGACTCGACGAGGCCACCGCAGCCCGGCTGATCGAGCTCTGCAGTGTTTGCCAACTGATCAGCGCAGACCTGCAAACGGATCGGATTACACCGACGCCCGCCTTCGATGAGTGGTCGAACACCGCACCGATCGAACGGTGGCTGTCGGTCGTTCGCGACTGGTCGGCGTACCGCACGTCCCTGTCCAGAGTCGTCAACGGCGAAACGCGAGTCGCACCTCTGTCGGCGGTCTTCAACGTCGACGACAACGCCGTATGGCGTCGCGGTCTTGTTATGCGCGCATTGCTTTCCGGACCTGAGGGCGATGCCCTCGATCCCAAAGGCATTACGGCGAACGCTACCTGGAAGGCTCCGGGACGCTGGGTTGACACGCCCGACGCCCAGGAAGCCGTCGACGCGCTTCTTGAGGAGGCGGCACTCCTCGGCCTCCTGCGCGGAGGCGTTCTCACGCAGTTCGGACGTGCTGCGCTCGCCGCCGATGCGTCACCAGACTCGCTCGCGGAACTCTTGGCATCGGTGTTTCCGCCGACGATCACCACGTTCACCGTGCAGGCCGATCTCACCGCCCTCGCTCCGTTGGAGCTGCAGTCTGCGATCCGCGCTCGACTGGCCGGATGTGCCGATCTTGAGTCGCGAGGATCGGCGTCGCTCTACCGGTTCACGGAATCCTCGCTCCGACGGGCGTTCGATCTCGGCCATTCGCGAGACGACATCGTGTCCTTCCTCGAGCAACACGCCATACCCTCGGTCCCGCAGCCCCTGCTCTACCTCGTCGACGACGTCGCTCGACGCTATGGTCGTGCGGTCGTCGGCAGTATGCACACGTACCTTCGCGTTTCTGACGAAGCACTCTTAGCCGAAATCGTCCGAGCAAAGAAGGTCTCGAAGCTCGCCCTGCGTCAGATCGCGCCCACCGTCGCCGTAACGATGTTGGCCTCCGCGAAGCTGATGAAGGGTCTTCGTGAAGCGGGTTTCCTCCCCGTGGAGGAAGGCAGCGACGGCATCATCGTGAGCGGCGCGGCTCAGAATGTGCGAGCCGATACGCGGATGAGTTGGGGCCACCGAGGCCGTCATCAATCCGAGGCCATCTGGCGGGCCGCAATGAACGACGCCTCCGCGAATCCCACACTCGACGGCTTTAGCCCCAAGATTGTGTCGGTCGTGCAGCGGCTGCGTTCGGTCTAGACCCTTGAGCACGCAACGGACAAGCGTCAACGGCGCACTCTGAACCGGTGACGGACCGGACTCACACGATGCGTCGGTCAGTGGCCCAGCGGGTTATCTCGTGGCGATTCGACAGCTGAAGCTTTCGCAAGACCGAAGAGACATGCGTTTCGATCGTTTTGATCGACAGCGAAAGTTGGCGGGCGATCTCCTTGTACGCGTATCCGCGCGCGATCAGGCGCAGCACTTCTCGCTCGCGTGGCGTGAGTTGATCGAGTTCGTCGTCGATCACCGTTCCGTTGATTGCGAACGCGTCGAGCACGAAGCCGGCGAGACGTGGGGAGAAGACTGCATCGCCCTCGTGCACTCGGCGAATCGCGTCAACAAGTTCGTCGCCACCAATGGTCTTGGTGACGTACCCCCGTGCTCCAGCGCGGATGATGGCGATCACGTCGTCGGGAGCGTCGGACACGGAAAGGGCGAGAAAACGAACGCCGGGATGCGCGAGCAACACCTCCTTGATCACGCGTGCGCCGCCACCATCGGGCATATGAACATCGACGAGGACGACATCGGGAAGACGCTCCCCGATCATTTCGATGGCGGGCTCCACCTCCGATGCGTCGCCGACGACTTGCACCTTCTCCGTCAGCTCGGACTTCACGCCGGTACGGAAGAGATGATGATCGTCAACGAGAAAGACGCGAATCACGGAGTGCTCCAAACTTGGGATGACGCATCGCCATCTATCGGTGGGTGTTTCATATCGTATGTGGGCAAAGTATGAGTGGCGGGAGGAGTGGCTTCTGCGGCCCAGGTGCTACCCGGGACATGACTCGGCTGACCACTTGACACTGCCGACGTCGCATCGAGATCCATCCGGGGAAGCGGAAGTACCAATTGCACTTCGGTCCCATGCCCGATCTCGGAGGTGATTCGCGCCGTGCCGTCGACGCGCTCCATTCGCTGCACGAGAGAGTCACGAATGCCACGACGATCCTCCGGGACCACTTTCGTGTCGAAACCGACCCCACGGTCGCGGACGAACACCTCCGCACTTCGTCCTGAAGGGGTGGTCTCGACCTCGACGAAGACCGAGATCTCCCCGGCACCGGAGTGCTTCGCCGAGTTGACCATGGCCTCCCGGCTCGCCGCAACGAGAGCCAGCACCCGGTCGTCGGCGAGAGTGTCACCAACCTGGACGACTTCGACGACAACGCCATGATCGCCTTCGACCGAGTCGGCTGCCGCGGCGATCGCCTGCGCGAACGTCGCTGGTCGGTCGTACACGGCTTCGGTTCCGGAGTACAGCCAGGTCCGCAGTTCACGTTCCTGGCGACGAGCCAGGAGCATGACATCACGAGGATTGTTGGCCTTCTTCTGGATGATGGCAAGCGTTTGCAGGACCGAGTCGTGAAGATGGGCGGCCATAACTGCACGCTCTTCGCTGCGGATTCGCTCTCGCCGCTCGAGCGTCGCCGCCCGTGAAAGGCGCATGAGCCACGGCGCAATCAGCAGCACCATCCCGACGAGGAGCACGAACGTGGCCACGAGGCCTTGACGGAGCGCGGCGAACGAACCCGAGGTTGCGATGAAGGTCGCGGCGCCGAGAAAGATAAGTGCACCTCCCAACACGACGCGTCCCATCGAACGTCGCGACCAGGTGTCATCGAAGAGAAATCTTCTGACGTCCTCACCCAATCCGGCGATCCCACGCTCGGAAACGCCCCGCAAGCGATCGTGGGGTTCGGAGCTGCTGGGGACGCGTCGCCATGTCATGGACAGGCCGGCCGCGGTGAGTACGGTCGGCCACATGAGACCATCGGGGAACCAGATCCCGGTTCCCCGGACCAACAACACGGCACCGAGAACGATGGACCCGAAGGCCAACCCCCTGGTGACATCGGTGTCGGAGTTGATCGACAGACTTCGCCGACTGATTCCATCGGCGTCGCTCTCCGGCAGCACAACCCAGAACAAGCCGTAGAGCACAACGCCAAGGCCGCTTGCCAAGCTGAGCACCACAAACGCAAGACGAACGAGAACGGGGTCGATCTGCAGCGAGTCGCCAATGCCGCTGGCCACGCCAGCCACGACACGTCCTTTCGAGCGACGCTTCAGCTGTCTCTGCGGAGTCACCCCACGATGATCGCACCTTCGGCGTCACTCGAACAGCGGCGCAACCGGTGCGGGGGTGCGGGTTGTCTCAGGGGTTGTCCGGGGGCTCGCCCCGATGCGTCGCTTCGAAGGTGCGATAAGAGTGGAGGTATGCCGACACACCGACCCCGAGCGAACAATGATTCGGTTCGGGCTGACCAACCCGTTCGTAGGCGCCAGCTCAAACGCAGTCGCGACGGTAAGGCTATTGCCGGTGTGGCTGGGGGCCTCGGCGCATACTTCGGGGTCGATCCGGTCATCGTCCGCGTTGCGCTCGTCGTGTTGGCGCTCACGACGGGTGGAATTTTCGTCGTGTTCTACATCGCGGCGATCATGATCATTCCCAAGGAATCCAAGATCGAGGCGGCCGAACGATCTCTCGCCTTCGCAAAAGTCGGCGACGACGAAACGAAGGAAGTCAGCCGTTCATCGCTCGGTGCATCCGTATTGATCGGCATCGGACTGCTCGCACTTTCGAACAAGCTCGGGCTCAATCTGGATGGCGACTTTCTCTGGCCCTTAGCCTTTATCGGGTTTGGGCTCGCAGTGTTGTGGAGTCGACGGAGCCCGGGAGACGTTGCGACGGTCAGCCCAGATGCCATTCCACACCTCGAAGATGAGCAGAATCCATTTCGCACGCTGGTCGACAGTCCAATTGTTCAGCGCGCCTACGACCGGGTCAGCGGACCCTCCAGTAAGAACCGACCGATTCCCGGCGCGACCGTTCGTCCACGCACCGTCCTTCGTCCACGATTCTCGACGATGGCCACTGCGGGGTTTGCGATTGTTGTCGGACTCGCCTGGTTGTCGTGGAGTTTCCTCGGCGTGAATCCGTCATTTCGATTCGCCCTGAGTTGTGCGCTGGTGCTGATCGGCCTCTTGATGCTTGCCGGAAGCTGGTTCGGTCGTCCGAAGCTCATAACGGTTGGTGTTCTCACGATGCTGCTCCTCGCCCTCACGTCCGTCACCGGGGTCACACTCCGCAATGGAATGGGCGAGCATGTGGTGGAGCTGTCTGCCGATGGAGCGAGCAGGGTGGTTCGTAGTGACGTGTACGGCGCGGCGAAAGAACCACCAGCGTCGTCGGGGTATCGGAAGCACCTCGACATCGGCGAGCTGGTTCTCGACGCCCGCCAGGCCGTGACTGCCCGAACGCAGGGGGTCGTCGCACAGCCATTGTCCGCTGACATCGGAATCGGCGAGGTGCGATTCGTCGTTCCACCCGATGTTGCCGTCATCGTGAACGCCTCGATCGGTATGGGTGCGTTGATCGTCGACGACGAGTCGCTCGTCGAGGGAATAGACAAGTCCGTGCAACGCACGATTCCCGCACTGAAGCCGGCGAGCGAAGGCCGCACGCGTACGCTTCGCATCTCCAGTCAGGTCGGGATCGGCGTGATTCGTATCGATCACCTGGAATCCGAAGCACCTCTTGAGACGAGCGGGTCATGAAACGCTTCGATCCAATCTCCGCGGTTCTTGGTGTGATCTTCGTGCTCGCCGGGCTCTACTTCGCCGATGGCTCTCGACGACCTTCCTTCAGCGATCTGGGCTTGGTGGTCCCGCTGCTGCTGATCGTGATCGGGATCGCCGTCATCATGAGGAACAGCCAAAAGAAGAACTGACGCCAACCGCTCCCCTGGCGACACGGCCAATCTCCGCTCCAAGCTTCCACTCGACGGCGAGTTGCAGGGTGAACGGCAAGTTGTTGGTGGCGCAAACCTGCCGTCGACCCTGCAACTCGCCGCTGAGCGCACCCGCCAGTTGGCACATCTCGACGCGGTGAAAAGTTGCATGCTGGTGGTGTGGAACCCGTCGACCCAGCAGACACCGCCGACTGGACAACCACCTGGGACGCTTTGGTCGCAGACACCGACCCACAATCCATTGACCGATGGTGCAGCTCCTCCCCATGGGCCACGAGTGCGAAGTCGGCGTTCAATCACCATGGCGAGCTGGTCGTCGCCTGCTCCGATGGTGCGGGTTTCGCAATGGCGACGGTTGACGGCGCACCGGGCGGGGCCCTGGTCCCCCTCGAGTCGGTCTGGCTCTTCGGTGCGCCGATTGTGGGATCGGACCCTCGCGCGGCGTCGTCATACGCGGCCGAATATTTCTTTTCCCAACGACGCGAACAGGCGATCTATCTCGGCGGCTACAGGGAGGACTCGCCGTGGTGGGAGGCTCTCATCGGCTCGTTCGGGCCATACGCGGATCTCTTCGGCGGCGAGGAGCGCTCACGATGTCGCGCCTCGCTCGATGGTGGCATCGACGGCTACCTGTCTCGTCGGACCCGCACGTTTCGTCGCAACCTCCGACAGGGTGAACGGCGCGCATCCAACGCCGGCATCCACGTCGACATCGTCGACACAGTGGACGCCACCCTGCTTCTCGACCGGCTTCACCGCATCGAACGAAACAGTTGGAAGGGACTCGACGGGTCCGGCATCGAGGGTCACGACATGGCCACCCTGTACGCCCACCTCCTGCCCCTCCTTTCACGTCAGGGCAGTCTTCGGGCGTGCGTGGCCCGAGATCGCGAAGGCTCCGACGTGGGTTTCATCTTCGGTGGCGTTCGCGGCGACACATACCGCGGCCTCCAGATCTCGTTCGTCGAATCGGCTCGCGAACTGGGGGTCGGCAATCTGCTGCAATGGCACGAAATCCAACGCCTCGCCCATGAAGGTCTGTACACCTACGATATTGGGATGGACATGGAATACAAGCGGCTCTGGACGGAGGAACTCTTCGTCACCAGGTTGCTCTTTGCACGACGCGCGCCGGGCCGGTAGCGCGCGATCCCAACTAGCTATGCGCTGATCGAGGCGTCAGCAGACCGAGGAGGTCCATGCCGGATCGCTCGACTCGAGCGGTGGCCAGCGCTACGCCCACCCGCCAGAACAGGAGGCCGTACAGCAGCGAGGCAGGTACCTCGATCAGCACCCTCCACGGTCCGAATCGCTGCGCCCAGAAGTACACGACAACGAGCGGAATGGCCGACACCGCTGCCGCAAAGATTCCGGCGACGGCAACGATCATGACCAACACGCCCGACCCCGTGCTCGCCCGTCCGTTCGAGAACGGGTTCGAGTCGTCAGCCTGAGAGAACGGCGCCAGGACCGAAAGGAGTGTCCCGATTCCCAACGGAATACCCCAGGCAAACCAGACGAAACTGAGAACATCGACGGCCCGAACGACGCTGGTCGACAAGGTGATCAGAAGGAGCGACGTCACCGTTGCCGGAATGATGAGAAACGGAATGGCCGCTGCGCCACGACCGATCAACAGCTCCTTCAACTTCGCTCCGCTCGTGACCTCCAGCCACAACGATGGACCATCGGCCCCGAGGAGGTTGTTGACCGACCCCAGGCCGAAGATGAGCGCAATCGGTGCGTACACGATCGTTCCCGGCCGAAATCCACCGGTGCGCATCACCTGGAGCACCACGAACGGTGCTCCCATCACCATCGAAATGGCCATCGCCGAACGTCGACTCGGCGAACGGGCGAGGTACCGAAGCTCTTTAGAAAACACTCCGGCCGCAATCGGCCCCCCGAGTCTGGCGACCAATGTGGCGCATCCGCGCTCGAGCCGACCCATCCGATGCGCAGATCGATCGTGTTGGCGGGTGTGGGGCGGAACGACCAGGTACGCGGTGAGCAACTTGGACCAACTCGATAGCGAAATCGCGATGAGCACGGTGATCGCTGCAATACGCATCAGCGAAGCGACGTAGTGCCCGTTCTGTGCATCGATGATCGCACGACCCAATGCACCGGGCGGCGTCCACTGCAACCACGTATTCACTCGATCCACCTGACTGTCGGCGAGCGTTCCGAGGCTTTGGGTGGCGAGCCACAGTACGGCAGCAGTTATCGATGCGACCAGAACACCGATGTCTCGCCCACGTCGCGATCTCGACGCCCACGCCAGCATCGACGACAACAATCGGCCGACGCTGAACACCAGGCCCAGTTGCGCGACGCAGGCGAGCAGCGTAAGCACCGCCGTGGCCGGTCCCTTGGAGTAGCCGATCACCACACCGCTCAGTGCAATAACCGTCCCGAGGGGCAGAAAGCCGATGAACGCTCCGACGGCAATGCCTCGGATCATCTCGCCCGTGGTCAGGGGCAAGATGGCGAGTCGACGTGGGTCGAGCGTGTCGTCGACGCCGCCGAGAAGCAGCGGCCCGAAGACCCATGCCAGGAACAAGACCGTGAACCCCGGAATGAGCGATCGCGACCAGGCGAGGGGACCTTGGGCGGCGTCGTTCACGAACGAGCGAGCCGCGAAGAAGCCACCCACCAGCGACGCAACCGCCATCGCTACGGTTCCGACGCGAGATCGCATGCTGCCCTTGAGGCCGTTGCGCAGGAGGAGGAGCTTGAGCCGAGCGAAGACACCGGCCAACGACGCGCCGTGTTTCGCAGTGGGGACGTCAGACACTGTTGGCAGTCGCCAGTCCCGTGCGTAGCCATCCAAGTTGGTCGGCACGCACTTCCATGGCACCTACCGAGTTGATGAAGGCATCCTCCAACGATGTGCCGTTGCAGACATGAGCGGTCGAACCGGTTCGAACCACCCGTCCGGCGTGCACGATGGCGACGCGATCGCACAGACGCTCGACCGTTGCCATCACATGGCTGGAGAAGACGATGGTTCCACCCGATGCTCGGAATTGCGCGAGTACATCCTGCAGCGCACGCGCCGAAACCGGATCGACCGACTCGAAAGGTTCGTCGAGAAAGAGAACGGCGGGCACGTGGAGTAGGGCTGCGCCAAGGCCGATCTTCTTTCGCATGCCCTGGCTGTAGTCCGCCACCAATTCGTCCGACGAGCGGCCCATGCCGAGAACCTCGAGAAGTTCTCGCGTGCGCTGCGTTGCGATCTCTCGGGGGATTCGGCGTAGCAGGCCGATGTAGAGCAAGAACTCGCGTCCGGTGAGCCGCTCGAACAGGCGAAGGTCATCGGGCAACACGCCGAATCGGGCCTTCGCTGTGACCGGATCGTGCCAGACGTTCACCCCGTCGACGACGACCTCACCGGCGTCGGGCTTCAAAAGGCCGGTCATCATGCGTAGCGAGGTGGTCTTTCCTGCTCCATTCGGTCCAACCACACCGAAGAAGGAGCCCCGTGGGACCGCGAGCGACACCTCATCGACGGCCACGCGGGTACCGAAGACACGCCGCAGTCCGCGGGCGTCAACGGCCAACGCGCCGAGCTCAGAACCGTCCGGCTCACTGTTCGGTTCCGCCAGGAGAGTCGAATGGTTTTCCACGGATCTTTCATCGACCGGGGCGGCCCCATGCTTGACCAGGTTCACCGCCAGGCTCGCGAACGTAGGTCGAAAGGACCAGAACATGACGCCGTCGCTTCATCGATCTAGTGCTGTGACCACATACCTTCGCCCGCGGGTCTGCGAGTCGGGGGCGGCACTCGCAAGGACGCAGAAGGCAGCGCCTGCTTTACCCAACCGCAACGCCGAGGACGCCGCGAGAGGCGTCATCCGGCCGCAGAGACGCTGCAGGGGTATGTGGTCAGAGCACTAACCTTGACAGTGTGGACACACCCCTGAAGGCCGCAAAGAACGTGACGATGAGCCGTGATGAGCGCTACGTCACGATCACATTGAACAACCCGGCAAAGCGAAATGCGCTGTCACTCGAGACGATGCAGGAGCTGCTCGTAGCCTTCGAGGCGGCGGGGAACAGCGACGCGTTCGGCGTCATCCTCGCCGCGAATGGTCCGGTCTTCAGCGCCGGACACGACTTCGGTGACATGGCCGGCCGAGATCTGGTGTTCCTTCGGTCCCTGCTTCGTACGTGCACAGATCTTATGACCATCACCCAGGAGATCCCACAGCCCGTTATCGCGAAGGTTCACGCGCTCGCTACAGCGGCGGGATGTCAGCTCGTCGCCTCCTGCGATCTTGCCATCGCTGCCGAAACCGCGAACTTCGCCCTCCCCGGCGGAAAGGGCGGACTCTTCTGCACAACGCCCCTCGTAGCCGTCGCTCGAAACATCGGACGCAAGCGAGCGCTCGAACTCTCCATGTCCGGGGATCCGATTTCGGCGGCAACGGCCGCTGAATGGGGCCTGATCAATCGTGCTGTTCCGGCATCCGAGCTCGACGCCGCCGTTGCCGACATGGCTCGACGGGTCACTCGCGGTTCGTCGTACGCGAAGGGAATTGGTAAGTCCGCGTACTATGCTCAGATCGACCTCGACCAGTCGCGGGCGTATCAATACGCGATCGAGGTGATGGCAGCCAACGCGATCTCTCCTGACGGTCAGGAGGGAATCGCCAGCTTCCTGGAGAAGCGCCCACCGACGTGGACCCAGTGAGTCGCCGAGAGTGGGCCAACGACGAGTGGCCGGCCGATGCACCACGAGACGGTGCGCGCATGCACCGATTCGACCCGGCGACCGAATCGGTGGCCCAGGCGATTGTTCAGTACGCATTGGAACGCGTGCGCCTCGACCCGGCCCCGATCGACAAGCCGAAAACACCCGCCGAACTCGATGAACTCGGCCAGACAGTCACGGCCAGTGGAATCGGCGGCATGACGGCCCTCCGACTGTTCTGCGAAGAACTGGCCCCGGCCACGATCAGCCAGGATCACCCCCGAAACTTTTCCTTCGTCCCCGGTGCGCCAACCGAGGCGGCGGTCCTATTCGACCTTGTCGTCGGAGCATCGTCGATTTTCGGTGGATCGTGGATGGAGGGATCAGGAGCCGTGTGGGCCGAAAATCAGGCCCTGCGGTGGCTGGCCGATCTTGCCGGTTTCCCCGAATCAGCGGGTGGCGTGTTCGTGAGCGGCGGTTCCGCCGGCAACCTCTCCGCGTTGGTCGCGGCGCGCTTCGACGCCGCTCGTCGGTGGGGACGCCGCCCAAAGCGCTGGTATGTGGCCTGCAGCGAAGGGGCCCACTCGTCCATCGATGCCGCCGCCCGGGTGATGGACATCGGCGTATTACGTGTACATACCGACGCGAACGGTCGCATGGATCGCGGTGGGCTGGAGCGTGCCTTCCGCGAGGCGCGGGCGCAGGGTATCGCCGTCGGGACGTCGGACCAGGCAACGGGCTTCGCGGCCGACGAGGCACCGATGCCCGAAGGCATTGTCTTCGCGCTCGTCGCCACCGGTGGCACGACGAACGCGGGAATCATCGACTCACTGGCCGACGCCGCAGATGCGGCGCACGAGGCAGGGCTGTGGCTCCACGTCGACGGTGCCTACGGCGGGGCTGCCCTTTGTGCCCCCAGCGTCCGAGCCCGATTCGATGGCATCGAACGCGCCGACAGCTTCGTGATCGATCCGCACAAATGGCTCTTTGCGCCCTACGACTGCGCAGCCCTGCTGTACCGAAACCCGATCATCGCCGGCGAGGCGCACACCCAACACGCCGGGTATCTCGACGTCCTTCGCAAAACCGGCGAATGGAATCCGAGTGACTATGCCTTCCACCTCACCCGTCGAGCCCGCGGCCTCCCCTTTTGGTACTCGCTGGCAACCCACGGAACCGACGCGTACTCCGACGCCGTCGAAACAAGTCTGGCCTTGACGCAAGATGTCGCCGACGAGATCCGTCGCCGCGGCGAGCTCGAGATCGTCGGGGAACCCTCGTTGTCGGTCGTGCTGTTCCGGCGTCTCGGCTGGAGCGCCGAGGACTACAACGACTGGTCCGATCGGATGCTCGAAGAGCAAATAACGTTCTGTGTACCGACCACCGTGCCTCGGCCCGACGGCGGAAAGCGTGAAACCGTGTTGCGATTCTGCTTCACTCACCCGCGGACGACGTTGAGTGACGTTGTCACCGTGCTCGACACCCTCACGTGACCGAACAGACGCCCGGCCGTCCCACGTCCGAAAAAGATGGCCGTTTTCGGCTGTTTTCGAAAGGAATTTCACATACGGGTCCGTAGCTTTGGTACGTTCACCCAACAAGGTTGTGCGTGTGGCACCCGCCGCACGTCCACGCATCGCCTCGTTACGCACCCCACACGCACCACCCACACGCACCACC
>JANOWU010000108.1:0-2855 GCA_031418035.1 Acidimicrobiia bacterium | reverse complement strand
ACTCGATGGTCGTGTCTTGGGTCCTCCGCAGTCGACGTCGGCTCCCCTTTGGTGTCCCTCTCGACGGCGAGTGGGAGTATCGCTGGAACCAGTGTGCCGTCATGGGAATCGTGAACGTCACCACTGACTCGTTTTCCGACGGCGGCCTGTACCGATCCACCGAGGCCGCGATCGCTCACGCCCGCGGGTTGGTCCATGCCGGTGCTGCCGTCGTCGACGTCGGCGGGGAATCTACCCGTCCGGGGGCCGAGGGGGTCGACCTGATCGGCGAACTCGCTCGAGTCCTGCCCGTTGTGGAGGCCTTGGCCGGCGACGACAACGTTCTGGTGAGCGTCGACACCTGTAAGCCGGCCGTCGCTCAAGCCGCGATAGCTGCCGGTGCACATCTCGTGAACGACATCTCTGGGCTCAGCGACCGCGAGATGATAGAAGTATGTGCACTTACCGGCACGCCTGTAGTCATCATGCACATGCAGGGAACCCCCGCAACGATGCAGCGCAGCCCGCGCTATCACGACGTCGTTGCCGAGGTAGCCGACTTCCTAGAATCGCAGGCGGAAATGGCACTGTCAGCGGGTGTCCCGTCCGTGATGATCGACCCGGGGATCGGTTTCGGAAAGACGCTCGATCACAACCTTTCGCTCCTTCGTGCGCAGCCGATCAGCCGTCGATTTCCCGTGCTGATCGGGTTGTCACGCAAGAAGATGATCGGCACGATCGCCGACATTTCCGACCCTTCGCGGCGTGACAGTGCGAGCCTGGCTGCGCATCTCGACGCGGCCCGCCGTGGCGTCGCGATGCTTCGCGTGCACGACGTCGAGGGAAACATCGGTGCGCTCGCAGTGCAATCGAAGCTGTTGGAACCCGAACGGCCCGAGTAGGTCTTTCGGCCAGTATCGAGAAGATGTTCGCGACAACTTGACTCTCAGCTTCGTCTCCCTTTGCGTGTGTTCTTCACAATTTGATCACGAACAGTCACAGACTCGAAACAATTTCGCACTTCCTGTTTCACAACGGTCTGGTGAAGTGAACGACATGAACGAAGCCACCACCATCGCTATCACCGGCGCCGTTCGCGCCGCATCGAATCCATCCGAGCACTCACCTCACAGCCTGAGCCGGTTCGTGCCCCGTCCGACGCTTCAGGTTGTTCCCGTATCGAGCGAGGCCGAACCCGACGACGAACAGGTGTGGGTCGAACTCGAGCGCATGCTTGTCGCCCGCGAGGCCGCACGGTCCTTGCACCCGGCCGGCCGCACCCGAGTGGCCTGATCTTCCCCAACTTCCCCACCATCCCCTAGGCGGCTGCGACCAACAGCCGACTCGCAAAGCGCTGCGGTCTCCGACTCCGCCGTGTAGAACTGCGATGCAGGCCACCGTGCTTGCATCGCAGTTTCGCGTTTGCCGACTTTGCGCTACTCCACCGCAACGCTTCGAGCAACCACGGATCTGCGGAGCTTCCAGATGAAGCCGTCGAAGAACACGTGCATTCCTCCCACACTCAACAGCACGACGCTGGCAAGATCTGCGCGCATACGGAACTGCACCGCAATCAACACTGCGCCGATGAGAACCACATAGGCCATCACGCAACCAGTTACCCGAAGCGGCCCGCGTACGACGCGTCCGACGAGGCCACCATCTTCGGCGAGTGGCCCGGTGTATCGCCGCCCGAGCGCGCCATGCACAATGACGAAGTATTCCAATGCGTGCGAACCGACGTAGCCCATCAAGCCCACGATCGGGTTGACCATGATGAGGACGATGAGCGCCGCCGTACTCGCGAGATATCGACGCTTGGGCGTAAAGCCCGTGGCCCGCTCTCGTTCGAGCCTCCACCACCGCACGGTCGTAATCGCTACCGCGACCCCGGCCAGAACCAGAAACAACACTGCCCAGGGACGCAAGCGTTGCAGCACCTCCACGCCTCGTTCGTTCGTGGCGCCGAGGTCGATGCGGTCGAGAAGAGTGGGGGTGCGGGGATCAGCGGCGCCGAAGAACAGGGCGAACACCAACCACGAGACCATCATCGGGCGCTCGCCGGCCCCGCGAGGTGCGTCGCCCTCGCCGGCCTTGCGGGCATAGATGCGGGCGATCCCATAGCGTTGCATCAGCGTGTGTTCCGCGTTCCAGAGTCCTGCGACAACGCCAACCAGCGAGAGGCTGATCGCTCGACCAAGCAGGACGGCTCCGACGAGCGCAAACGGGAAGAACGTGAAGACCCGCTTGGCCACCGCGAACTGAGCGGGGTCACCGTAGATCAGTCCGAGGGTGAGGGGCTGGTGGACCAGTGAGGTGAGAAGGGTGAGGGCGACGACGATGCTCAGTGCCGTCTTCGACCCGTAGGTCAGCGCCGCCGCGGCACTGAACGGAACCCACAGCAGGGCAATCATCAGGTCGACGCGTGCGCTGTGGATCCAGCGCGACGTTGGGCCCGCGTCGCGGCGCAACGAGTCCGATGTACCCGTCGCCCCCGCCACGTCCGCAATAGTCACGTTGGCAAAGCTACCCTTACCGCGGCTACCGCTTTGCGACGCGCAGCGTTCGAACCGATGGCTTCAGCGGTTTCGTTTTGGTGTTCGAACGTCGGGTCAGGTTGCGTTGCGTCGTGACGGGGGCACGCGACTGCACCGGCGCTGACGTGACTGGCGCCGACACAGCCGTTTGCGTTGCGTATGGCGTTGGCGTTGTGCTTGGCGTTGGCGTTGTGCTTTGCGTTGGCGTGAAGGTTGGCGCTTGCAGTGCGCTGTCCCCCGTTGTTGTCGCCCCAGAAACCAACGTGGATGTAGTGGATTGCGACACGGTCACAACGGGAGTTATGACGGAGTCGGTTGTCACGCCCACGACGGCTGCTG
>JANOWU010000107.1:0-19793 GCA_031418035.1 Acidimicrobiia bacterium | reverse complement strand
AGCGTTGTTGAAGTAGCAGTACCCGCCGTAGGCCGCCCGCGGCGCGTGATGTCCGGGCGGTCGACAGAGGCCGTATGCGACCTTCTCACCACCGAGCACGAGGTCGGTCGCGGTGAGCGCAACATCAACGGCAGCACGCGCCGCTTCGTAGGTGCCCTTCACAAGCGGTGTCATGGTCTCGAAACACCAGTAGCCAATCTGCGCGTGGACGCCCGATGGTATAGGTGCTGGCGTCATGTCTTCGCGTAACGCCGGATGCAGCAGCGAGTCGGGAAAGACTTCGCGCTGCACCCGAACGTCTTGGAATCGCGTCCAGGCCGTCTCGAGGAAATCGAGCAGACCCGGATCGTGAACGGCGTCGATCGGCGCTCGTCCGTGCTCGGTCGGATCGATGAAATCGAACCGGTCAGGCTCGCGCCGCAGCGCGTTCTCGATAACTTCCGCCCGCACCGGGGCTTCCCAGTGACCCTGCGGAATGCCCCACTCCACCTCGATGGTGTTGTCGTGCAGAAGATGCTTGGACGTGGCTACAACCTTCATAAACGTGTCCGTTTCATAGAGCTTTTCGGGGTCAAACAGGTTCGTGGAACGACTCGGACGTGCGCCGAATCAGCTCTTGAACGACGTCCAGACCTTGTCGTACAGATCGACTGCGGCCTGCGCACATGCCGGAACCGGTGCGGGAGGCGTGGCCGACGAGGCCACCTCGGCCGGGATTAAGACCGCCGGATCGTCTTTCAGCGCCTGGTCGAAGAAGTCGCCTGAACCTGCGATGCCATTGTCGTAGCCAACGAAGTTGGTGGCCGCGGCGATGTGCTTCGGGTCCATCATCCAGTTGATGAAGATCTTCGCGTTGTCGACGTTCTTCGCCCCCTTCGGGATCGCGAAGTTGTCCTGCCACAATGTCATGCCGTCGGACGGGTAGATGTAGGCGATCGTGGATTTCTGGAGCTTCGAGCGATGCGTCGCCCCGTTCCACTGCATGTGCATGACCTGCTCACCGGAGCCCATACGATCGATCACACCATCGGAGTTGATGACCTGCACCTTGGGCTTGAAGTCCTTGAGAAGCGTCTGCACCTTTTCGTAGTCAGCAACGTTCTCACTGCACGGTTTCGCGCCAACCGCACGCAACCCGGCGTGGATCACCTCCACCTGATCGTTCAGGATGCCGAGCTTGCCGGAAGCCTCCTCCGGCACGGCGAAGAAGTCGGCCCACGACTTCGGAGGAGACTTCACCGCTGTGGTGTCGACGCTGATTCCCGTCGTGCCATACATGTACGGTGCGGTGTAGTTGCGACCATTGTCGAAGTACACGTCCAAGAAGTTCGACTTGATGTTCTTCCCGTTCGGGAACGACGACGGCTTGACCTCCTGCAGGAGACCCAACTCGATCATCTGCTTGACCATGTAGTCGGAGGGGACGATCACGTCGTAACCGGTACCACCGGCTTGCAGTTTGGCGAGAAGCGTTTCGTTGGAGTCATATGTGGACAGAACAACTTTGATGCCGGTCTCCTTGCTGAACGTCTCGAGGACTTTTGGATCGATGTAGTCCGTCCAGTTGTAGAGCTGAACCTCGCCCGATCCCGATCCGGGAAAGTCGGCTGAGGCTGCTGCCTCGGTCGACGGGGGCTCGCTCGATGCTTCGGTTGTTGCAGCCTCGCTGGATGCCGCTTCTGTTGCGGCGGCCCCGCTCGACCCGGCTTCGCTGGCCGCCGCTTCGGTCGACGCCTCTTCGGCCGAAGTGACTGGTGCGGTATCGGTGGACGAGTCCTTGCTACAGGCGGTAAAGCCCAACCCAAGGACCACAACGGCAAGAAGGGATGGAAGAGTTCGGCGCATGGTCATCGCTTTCGGCTGAGTTGATTTGTTCACGGGGATCGGTGTGTTCGGTTGGAGACTACAAAGGATAAAGACAGAGCGGCGAAGCTCACGAGCAGCAGCAGCGTACTGAGTGCATTGACCGCTGGTGTGATGCCGTTGCGGATCATGCCGAAAATGAACACCGGCAGGGTCGTGACTCCTGGCCCGGAAACGAAGGATGAGATCAGGTAGTCGTCGAGACTGATGATGAACGCAAGGAGCGCTCCGGAGACGATGCCGGGACCGAGCAACGGCAACGTCACGCGGCGCAGAACCCGAGTGGGCGTCGCCCCGAGGTCAACGGCCGCCTCGAACACTCGCGGGTCAAGGTCGGCGAGGCGGGCACGGATCGGCAGGAACGCGAACGGTATGCAGAACGCGATATGGGCCAGAATCACGCTCGTTCGACCAAGGGGCATCTTCACCAGGACGAAGAAGGACAGGGTCGCCACGGCGCTGACGATCTCGGGTACGACGAGCGGCGAACCGATCAGTCCGAGTGCGACCACCGATCGGCGCCGCGCCATACCAACGAGTCCGAGCGCGGCACCAGTCGCGAGCACGACCGAAACGATCATCGCGATGGTCGCAACGATCATCGAGGTGGACATCGCGTCTCGGATGTCTTCGCGACGCCATACTTCACTGAACCACGAGGTGGAGAAGCCCTTCCAGATCGTGACGACACGATTGCTGTTGAAGGCGTAGACGCCGATGACGACGAGCGGAATGTAGAGGAAGGCCAATACCGCCATCGACAACGGCGCAAAGCCAGGAAATCGGCGGGTGTCGAACGGACGACTCATCATGGTCACAGCAACCATGAGTGGCCAACTTCGGCCATGCGTCGAGCAGCAATCGAGAACACCAATAGGACCGCCATGACGATGATCAGGAGAGCAACTGCGACAGCCGACCCGAATGGCCAGTTGCGCGACGGCCCGAACTGTTGCTGGATGAGATTGCCTATCATCAGCGACTTGCCGCCGCCTAGCAACTCGGGTTGGAGGAACGAGCCGAGGGCCGGGATGAACACCAACACGACGCCGGCCACGATACCGGGTCGAAGCAAGGGGAGCATGACGCGTCGCAACAGTGCGCCGCGCCGCGCACCGAGGTCGTACGCAGCCTCAGCGAGACGGAAATCGAACTTCTCTGCAGATGCGTAGACCGGGAGGACCATGAACGGTACGAAGGTATAGACGAGCCCGATGAGTGTCGCGGTCGAGTCGTACAGGAGGCGCAACGGCTCTTCGACGACACCGAGCCCGGTGAGCGCTCGATTGATGAGGCCGTTGTCGTTCAGGATCAACATCCATGCGTACGTACGAACGAGCGTGTTCGTCCAAAAAGGAATCGTCACGGCGAAGACTAACAGCTGTCGCTTACGTGGGGATCGGGTGGCAATCCACAACGCCGTCGGAACGCCGACAACAGCGGTTGCGATCGTCGTGAGTCCAGCGAGCACGAACGACGACCACACGATCTTCAGATATCGCCAATCGAATCGCAGGGAACCGTCGAGGCGCTCGTCGAAGAAGAACTGCTGCCACGCGTTCAATGTGGTGTCCCAAACGATGCCGACACCAAACTTTCCTCGCGTCAGAAACGAGTACACCGAAACCAGGAGCAGCGGCGCACCGACGATGACCGCGAGAGCTATGAGCGCTGGCCAGGCAAACCAGGTCGGGTTCTGACCGGCAGGGCGCGAGGACCGCCACACGCGTCGAGCTGCGCGTGAGATAGCAGCGTCGCTCACGTGGCCACCGACCGCATCGAGCCTTCGTCGATCTCGACGAAGAGCTCGTCGCCGGGTCCACGCCCCGCTGACGGATCATCGCGACACAGGATCTTCTGACCGCCGGCGGTATCGAGCAAAAGGAGCACGTCGCCGCCCCGATACTCGACCTCGTCCACTCGCGCCCGTAGCGTCGACGCGTTTGCCGTTGCGACCACCCGCACTCGTTCCGGACGCAAACTGAACGTCTGGCGTCCACCGACGGCAGCCCCCTCAGCGAGGACACGCGAATCAATAAGCATGTCCCCGACCCAAACACCATCGACACGCACGTCGACATCGACAAAGGACGTTTCACCGATGAAGTCAGCCACGAACCGGTCCGTTGGCGCGTCGTAGATCTCGCGCGGCGAACCCACCTGCGCGATCGCGCCGCGATCGAACACTGCGATCCGGTCGCCCATCGACAACGCCTCCGCCTGATCGTGCGTGACGAACACGAACGTCACCCCGGTCGTTCGCTGCAGACGTTTCAGTTCGACTTGCATGCCCCGGCGGAGTTTCAGGTCCAATGCGGCGAGTGGCTCGTCGAGAAGCAGAACGCTCGGCGACACGGCGAGAGCGCGGGCCAGCGCAACACGCTGTTGCTGACCACCCGAGAGCTGCGATGGTTTGCGCGACCCGTACCCTTCCATCTGAACGAGATTGAGCATCTCTTCGACCCGACCCTTTGCTGTCGATCGTCGGTGGCCCGACATCTCGAGACCGAAGCTGATGTTCTGCGCCACGGTCATGTGCGGGAAGAGCGCGTAGCTCTGAAACACCGTTGTTACTTTGCGCGCATACGGAGCCACGGTGTCGAGACGCTCGCCGTCGAGATGGATGGTGCCGTCCGTTGGATTCTCAAGACCGGCGATGCAGCGGAGCAGAGTGGTCTTCCCGCACCCGGACGGTCCGAGCAACACAAAAAAGGATCCCCCCATGATGTCCAGATCGACTCCGGCCAATGCGTCGACAAAGGAGCCCTCAGGGCTACCGAAACGCTTGCGCAACGAACGGATTTCGATCGAACCAGCTGGCATTGCGCCGAGACGCTACACAATTCGTGGAACCCGTTCTTCCGATCCCGCCGAACGCCGACAACGGACCGGCCCAAGGAGCGCACCCTGTGCCTCCTTCTGGTCGAAAGCCGCGAGGTTTCAAACTCCGTCCTTGGGTACGGCACGAACCAGAATTCGAACGCGTTCGCGTCCTGGAGCACCATGAGCGATGGATCCATTCAAAGATCCGGAAGTGTTTGAACCCCAATCCTGGATACCCAAACCTGGTTTGAGTGAGCTGATCACGGGTAAGTGAACCGAGTGCTCCGTAAACGTAGGTCTTCGGCTTGGGTCCCAGCACCGTGAGTGCTCGTTCTGTCGCGCAGGACGAACGCGACATGTCGACGACTCACGGCCAACACCACGAAATCCAGAACCGCCACATGAACCACGATCCCCCTAGCGGCCATGACAAGCACGCCGGTCACGATCCAGCCGCCTTTCGGAGGAAATTTTGGCTCTCCCTGGTTCTGACCGTTCCGATCGTCGTGTGCAGCCGGATGGTCATGGAATGGTTCGGCTACGACATTTCCGGCGTTGCCTGGGTCGGTCCGACGTTGGGTACCGTTGTCTTCGTGTGGGGCGGGCAACCGTTCCTGGCTGGCGCCCTCAGCGAACTCCGGAGCCGATCCCCAGGCATGATGATGCTGATTGCCATGGCGATCACCGTTGCGTGGTCAGCGTCGATGGCGAGCAGCATCGGATGGTTCGATCTCGACTTCTGGTGGGAGCTCGCAGCCTTGGTGACGATCATGCTGCTTGGTCACTGGCTCGAGATGTCAGCGGTGATGCGGGCAAAAGGCGCACTCGATGCATTGGCGAAACTCCTTCCCGACGAAGCAGAACGGGTCAGCGAGGACGGTACGACCACGACGCTTCGCTCATCGGAACTGGTGGTCGGCGACGTCGTTCTTGTGCGACCCGGTGCGAGGCTTCCCGCCGACGGAACAATCACCGAGGGCACCGCAGAACTCGACGAGTCAATGATTACCGGCGAGTCTCGCCCGGTCCTGCGAACCACCGGAGACCATGTCGTGGCGGGCACGGTGTCCACCGATGCCGCGATCCGGATCAGCGTCTCGGCGATCGGTGACGACACCGCGCTTGCCGGCATCGGGCGACTCGTTGCGGCAGCGCAGGACTCAAAGTCCAAGGCCCAAGCTCTTGCGGATCGTTTCGCTGCGATGTTGTTCTACTTCGCACTCGTTGCCGCAGCGATCACCTTCACCGTTTGGGCGCTTCTCGGGCGAATGGATCGGGCAGTGACGAACACCGTCACCGTGCTCGTGATCGCCTGCCCGCACGCCCTTGGCCTTGCTATCCCGTTGGTGATCGCCATCTCCACATCGATGTCGGCACGAGCCGGGATTTTGGTGAAGGATCGAATGGCTCTCGAGGAGATGAGAACTGTCGACGCAGTGTTGTTCGACAAGACAGGCACGCTTACAAAGGGCGAACACGTCGTGACGGCCTACCGCTCCGTCACCGTCGGTGACGATGATGCGCTGCTGCGAATTGCGGCATCGATCGAGTCTGACAGCGAGCACCCACTTGCTCGGGCCATAGTGAAAGCCGGTGAAGGAATCGGAAATGTCCCAAAGGCGACTGGGTTTCAGTCCAGCACCGGGCGTGGCGTCGAAGCGACCATTGACGGGCGCCTGTACGCAATCGGAGGACCAGCGCTCCTGCGTGATCGAAACGCCGTGATCCCGGCATCGGTCGAAAAGGATGTTGCCGATTGGGAAGGGCGAGGCGCCGCGGTGCTCTCCGTCTTCGAAGGCAGCCGAATCCTCGGAGCGTTGGCCTTGGAAGACGCCATACGACCCGAGGCCGCCGAAGCTGTACGGGAACTTAACAAGTTGGGGCTTCGTACGATCATGATCACTGGTGATTCGAAGTCGGTGGCGGCGTCGGTCGGAAAGCAATTGGCGATCGCCGAAGTCTTTGCCGAAGTGCTACCCGAAGACAAGTCGAAGACAGTCGCCGAGTTGCAACGACGTGGCCTTGTTGTGGCCATGGTGGGCGATGGCGTCAATGATGCACCCGCACTTGCCCAAGCCGACGTCGGACTGGCGATCGGGTCCGGAACCGACGTTGCCATCGAATCAGCGGGCGTGATCTTGGCCCGCAGTGATCCGCGCGCCGTGCTCTCGGTAATCCGACTCTCGCAAGCGACCTATCGAAAGATGTTGCAGAACCTGGGGTGGGCTGCGGGATACAACATCATCACGGTGCCGATCGCTGCCGGCGCACTGTCTTGGGCCGGCATCGGCATTCCGCCGGCCGTGGGAGCAATCTTGATGAGTCTGTCAACCATCGTTGTGGCGCTAAATGCCCAACTCCTTCGTCGAACCGAGCTGTGAAGTCATGTTCAGTAGCCATGTTGAAACGTGCGGGAAGGAGCGATACATGAACGCAAAAGCCGATTCCTGCCGTCGACGGCGGATCGCGAAGCGGACGCTGGTGGCAACTGCACTGACCCTTCTGGCGTGTTCGCTGGTAAATCCCTTTGCCGGGGCGCTCGCCTGGGGGAGCACCAAGACGGTGGGTATCGAAATGCTGGCGACGCAATCCGTGGTCCCTGGACAGTCAGCACACTTTCCCTTTGTTCTGAACATCGGGGAACGGCCCGTGATGTTCTCGATTTCGGGCTTGGCCGCCGGCGTGGAAGCAGAAATGATCCCGGGCGGCGACGATCTCTACGAGTTGCTATTGCACACATCGGTGGACTCGCCACGTGGCTACTTCATGGTTCTCATTCGGGCGCGCACTTCTGACGGGGTCGTTTCGAAGTCGGTCTGCCTGGAAATCGCCGCCGAACGCGACGGCCCCTCGACCGGACCTCGAGTTACTCAGACCGCTCAACTTTGGCGATGCGGTAGGCGTCAGCCTCGCTGAGCGTCTCGTGTTCGAGTAACGCCGCAACAAGAAGATCCAGCCTTGCTTCGTTGGCACTAACCAGTACGTGTGCGTTCTTTTCGCATTCGTCAATGAGTAATCGAATTTCGGCGTCGATCACTTCGCGAGAGTGTTCGGAGACGACGGAAACCTCGAATGGTGATTGTTCATCGTCGCTGGCCATGGTCACCGGACCAATGGCGTCGGACATACCCCAGTTGCTGACCATTCGGCGCGCGATTGCGGTGGCCGTGGCGAGGTCGCTCTCTGCGCCCGTCGTGATTTCACCGAACTTCAGTTGCTCGGCGACACGTCCGCCAAGCGCTCCAGTTATTCGACCCCGAAGGTAGCTCTCCGACATGGCGTAACGGTCCTTATCGGGGCTTTGGAACGTGACTCCCAGAGCTTGGCCGCGAGGAATGATCGAAATCTTCCGCACGGGGTCTGCGCCGGGAAGCGTCATTCCGACAATGGCATGGCCGGCTTCGTGCACAGCGGTTTGGGTTCGTTCGAGCAGGCTCATCACGATATGACGCTCGGCGCCCAACTGCACTCGTTCCAATGCGTCGGTGAGGTCAGCGCTCGACACGGTCTTTTCGTGACCACGGGCGGCTCGAAGTGCTGCCTCGTTCACCAGGTTGCGGAGATCGGCGCCGACCATGCCGGGGGTGATAGAGGCAATTGCTCGAAGGTCTACATCGGGACCGAGCGGCACCTTACGGGTATGAATGCGCAGGATTGCTTCACGACCATTGATGTCGGGCGGGTTCACGGACACTCGGCGGTCAAAACGTCCTGGCCGCAGCAGCGCCGGGTCTAGAACCTCGGGACGATTCGTTGCCGCGACAACGATAACGCCTTCGTTGCCGGTGAATCCATCCATCTCGGTGAGGATCTGATTGAGGGTTTGCTCTCGTTCATCGTGGCCGCCGAAGCTCATTGGTCCTCCTCGAGCTCGACCGATCGCATCGAGTTCGTCAAGAAAGATGATCGATGGTGCAGCAGCCCGCGCTTTCTCGAAGAGGTCGCGCACTCGGCTCGCGCCGACACCGACGATCATTTCGATGAACTCTGAAGCAGCAGCGGCGAAGAACGGGACCTCGGCTTCGCCAGCAAGGGCTCGAGCCAGAAGCGTCTTTCCGGTTCCGGGTGGGCCGGTGAGCAACACTCCTTTCGGAATCACACCACCGAGCTCCTGGTAACGCGCCGGGTGTTTGAGGAAGTCCACGATCTCGCGCATGTCATCCACGACTTCGTCGATTCCGGCGACGCTGGCGAACGTCGTCGGTTTTTCCGGTGGCACGTAGAGGTCGGCTTTGGATTTGTTGAGCCCGCCGAGCCCCGCGCCCGCGCTTGCTCGCCGCACGAAGAAGTACATGAGGCCAAGGAGAAGGATGGTGGGTCCGAATCCGGAAAGGAGCTGCACCCAGAGCGAGATCTTCCTGTCGATCGGTTCGGCATCAACGGTTACGTTGTTGTCGCTCAACAGCTGCAACAGATCGTCGTCGGCGAACGTGGGACGCTCGGTGCGAAAGACCGACGCCGTGACTGGTTTCTGGGTCGACGACGGGATCGGTCCCTGTTTCGGTGGGTAGGTCACCTTGTTCTTGAGCGTGCCTTCGATAGTGGCGCCCCGCGACGAGATCGAGACAACGTTGGCGCTGGTGACCTGCTCGACGAACGTCGTGTAAGGGAGCGTCACGCGACGCGGTTGAGGGCCTCGCGCCGCAGCCGCCGCAATCCAGTTCAATACAAGCAGGCCGATGACGAAAGGAACCCATTTGAATCGTTTCGTCGCGGCCTTGGTCATCGCGGCCGCGTACCCGAAGCTGCGCGTTTCAAACGTGTGAGTCTGACGACAATCGGCCCGTATCGCTTTCTACGGGTTTGTGTTGTAGCCGACGGCTCCCGAGCCCGTCATAGCGCTCGCTTTCGGCGGGCGGCGATGGGTGGCCACCCGCCATCCAACTTCGATGGTGGCGATTCCGGCCGCGGTAATGGCCATTGATTCAGCGATGACGAGGAGTGGCGGATAGTCGAGTTTCCAAAACGTCTTCGCCGCCGGGACCAACACGGATAGCACCCCGGCGACCGACATTGTTGCCAACAGAAGGTCACGCCACTTGGTGAGGGGTCGAGCCAGAACTGACACGATCCATAAACCAATGAGCCCAAGAGCCACGGTTGCGGCTGTTCTGGCCTGCGCGACGCTGACATTCCGGGTCTGAAGCGCAGTGAGGTACACGGCAAACGTTGCGATCGCTGCGGTGAGCCCAGCGGGGATGGAGAATTCGGCGATGCGTCGTTTGAATCCGACTTTGGTGGGTGGCGACTCGGGAACGAAAGCGAGGAAGAAGCCAGGAATTCCGATAGTAAGTGAACTGACGAGGGTGAGTTGGCGGGGTAGAAAAGGAAACGGTATCCGGGCCACGCCGGTCGCGACGGCCAGGACTGCGGCGTACATCGTCTTCGTAAGAAAGAGCTTCGCGACCCGCTCGACGTTCGCGATCACGCGTCGTCCCTCGTCGACGACAACGGGAAGGTTTGCAAACCCGCCGTCGGTGAGTACCAATTGCGCAACGGCACGCGTTGCTTCACTACCGGACCCCATGGCAACGGCAAGGTCGGAAGCTTTGAGGGCAAGGGCGTCGTTGACACCATCGCCGGTCATCGCCACCGTCTTTCCCTGCTCCTTCAGGGCAGCGACCATGGCTTGCTTTTGCTGTGGTGTCGAGCGACCGATGATTTTCGCATCGGCAACCATCTGGGCGATTGCCGCGTCGTCGGCGAGATTCCTGGCGTCGACGACGGCCCCAGACGCGTCGAGTCCCTCCATTCCGGCGGCGCGAGCGATTGCGGCCACTGTGGTGGGGTTGTCTCCGGAAATGATCTTGACGGCCACTCCCTGTTTTGCGAAGTATTGCAATGTCTTGACGGCGTCGGCTCGGATGCTTTCGACAAGGGTTAGGACTGCTATCGCGACCAGGTCGTTCGGCAAGCCCTCATTGGGAAGGGAAGTAGCCGCGGAAGCGAGTATCAGCACGCGTTTGCCGAGGGCGGCCTGCGTACCAACGTGCTCGAGTACGTTGGCATTGCCTTGCCGGTCGCCCTGCAGAACGATCTCGGGAGCTCCCATCACCCACGTGGCCGACGGGGTGGTGAGGGCCGCCCACTTGCGCGTGGAGTTGAACGGTACAACCTCGCCCTCCACCGGGGATGCGTCGGCGTCGGCCACAAACGTTGCTATTGCTTTCGACGTGGGATTCGCGGAACTGATCGTCAGTGTGCGTAGTAATGCGTAGGCCTCGGCGGACGCTTCCATGGGTGTCTTTCCGTCGGGACCAGTGATGGTTTCGACGACAGGGTCACCTTCGGTCAGCGTGCCTGTCTTGTCGAAGCAGATGGTGTCGACTCGCGCCAGTCCTTCCACCGCAGCGAGCTCCTTTACAAGAACGCCATGACGGCCCAGCCGAACGATGCTCATGGCCAGAGTCATTGACGTGAGGAGAACGAATCCTTCCGGCACGATCTCGACGACCCCTGTAGCCGAGCCGAAGATCGCACTCTTCCACGTTTCGCCACCGACACGTTGGCCGATGAGTAGAGCAGCAGCAATCGGACCAATGGCCCACGAAACGACTTTCAACACCGAGTCGGTGACAGCGCGCAGCTCGGACTTGACCGGGGCGAACTTTCGAGCTTCGTTCGAGAGTGCATTGGCGAATGACTTGTCGCCGACCTTTTCCGCCCGGAACCACCCTGTTCCTGCCGTGACGAAGCTGCCTGATCGAAGTTGGTCGCCAACTGCCTTGGCCTGCGGTTCGGATTCACCGGTAAGCAACGACTCGTCTACTTCGAGTTCATCGCATTGAACGACGGGCCCGTCGGCGATTACCTGCGATCCGCTCCGAAGTCCCAGTAGGTCTTCGCGAGCAACGTCGGTTGGCGCCACTTGGACCTGTTGGCCGTCACGCAACACCGTCGAGGTCGTCGCGGTGATCAAGAGAAGGTGGTCGAGAGTGCGCTTTGCGCGAACCTCCTGCACGATTCCGATGAGGACGTTCGCGACCAGAATTATTCCGAAAAGCCCATCCACCGCCGGTCCGAGCGTAAGGATGACGATAAGTAGGCTTCCTAATATCGCGTTGAAGCGAGTAAACAAATTTGATCGGACGATGTCGGCAACAGTTCGATCTGACTTTCGAGTCGTGCGGTTGGCGTCTCCTGCCGACAGTCGTCGTTTCGCTTCCAGCTCGGTCAGGCCAAGTAGCTGATCCGTACCGGGGAGGGCGTCCATGGCGTCATGGATACCCGGATGTGTCGGCTCCCAACCAAAACCTTTGCGCACGGGTTTGCGAACCGGCCGGGCGGGTACGCGTCGGCTCATGGACCATGCCAGCAATCCTGACAAACCAGACCAGACGGTGAGCGCTACGGGCGTGCACGAGGCGTCAGCCGCTCGGACGACAAGGCCCCGCCTGAGCCGATTCGCCTTTCGGTTCTCCGACTTGACGGGATCAGTCGAGCTTGGTGTCTTCTTCCTTCTTGGGTTCATCGGCTGGACGGTTGTCGGGTTTCTACGCGGCTTTCCTCGCTGGTGGGAGTTGGTCATGACGGTTGGCGTACCGGCCGTTTCCCTGTTGCTGCTCACCGTCGTGCAACACACGCAGAATCACGCCAACCGTGTGACGCAACTCAAACTCGGTGAGTTGATTCGCGCGTCGGAAAATGCGACGAACCGCATGATCACTATCGAGGAAGCGAGCAGTTCCGACCTTGATCGTATCCATGCCGAGTTCTCGGGAGGCTCTGATGTGCAGGCAGGCTCTCATTCGTGAACGTGTGATTCCGGGAGATTCGAGATCGATGTTTGAGTCTGCGCAAACGGGGTAACGGGCACCACACGTGGTTATTGCCGTCCCGACATGATGTGACGCGGTGCCTCGATGCGAATGCTGCCTGAAACGACGTGAATCGTCTCACATTGCCGAGATCACGGTAGGACTACCGACCGATTACAGAAGGCACCCCATGAGCCCAGACGCAACGACCGAACCCGTCAGCGCCTCCCCGGGCCGTGATAGCGACGGTGACTCTGGTTCGGCTGAACCACTGGCGAGCAAATGGAAGTTTCCGAGCGCCTTCACCGTTTTGTTCGGTGTGACGGTCGGTGTATGGCTCTTGGCGTTCGTGGTTCCGACCGGTGCGTACAAGATGAACGCTGAAACGGGACGGCCAATTCCTGGAAGCTATGCCCGCATAGGATCAGGGCTGACTTTTAACGGACGACTCAAGGACCTGTTCCTTTCACCCGTCAACGGTTTGTTCGGCGTGAAGTCGGCGAAGACGGGGTTTATCGGACCTTACGAAACTGGCGAGCTCTTCGGCGCAGCTTCGGTGTTTCTGTTCGTCCTTGCCATCGGCATCTTTATTACGATGACGATGCGATCGGGTGCTATCGATACCGGGATCGCCCGCATCAACGTCAGGATGGGTGGACGCAGCGTGGGGCTCATCATCATATTGATGATCATCTTTTCGATCGGCGGCACAACCGAAGGCATGGCCGAGGAAACCCTGGGGTTCTACGCCTTGGTTGTTCCGCTCATGCTCAAACTTGGCTACGACCGCTTGGTCGCGGCCAGCGTGATCTTGCTCGGCGCAGGTATCGGCACGCTTGGGTCGACCATCAACCCCTTCGCTACCGGTGTGGCATCAGGCGCGGCCGATATCTCGATCGGTGACGGAATCGTGTTGCGGCTCATCATGTATGTGGTTCTGACGGCAATAACGATCACCTACGTCGTGCGGTATGCCGTTCGCGTGAAGGCCGACCCCACGAAGTCGTTCCTCTACGGCACGGGAAGTGAGGTGTCCCCCACCCCGGCCGGGAACGTCGAAAGTCACGCCGACGTTGACGTGTCGAAGGACGTGCAACTCACGTCGCGACAGCGTGCGGTGCTGATCTTGATGGGCGCAACCTTCGTATTCATGATCTTTGCCATTGTGCCGTGGGCACAGGTGTTGCGCGGGTCGGATGCCTCGAACTTCAGCTGGCAACTCGGCTGGTACTTTCCGGAGCTTGCGGCGCTGTTCATCGTGATGTCGATCGTCATCGGGCTCGTTGCCGGTCTTGGTGAGAAGGGGATGACCGACACGATTGTCTCGGGCGCCGGTGACTTCATCGGCGTTGGGTTGATCATCGTGCTCGCTCGTGGCGTCACGGTGATCATGAACAATTCGCTGATCACCGACACGGTGCTCCATTCACTTGAAGGGGCGGTGAAGGGCACCTCGTCGGGCGTGTTTGGTGCACTGCTCTTTCTGTTGAACATTCCGCTCGCGCTTCTCGTTCCCTCGAGCTCAGGACACGCAACCTTGGCCATGCCGGTCTTGGCGCCTCTCGCTGACTTCGGGGGCGTCGAACGCAGCGTCGTGGTGACGGCGTTCCAATCGGCATCGGGCTGGGCGAACCTCTTTGCGCCCACGTCTGCAGTGGTGATGGGTGGACTGGCGATGGCAAAGGTGCCCTACAACAAGTACCTGCGATTCCTTGCGCCGTTGCTGCTGATCCTCTTGGTTTTGCTGATTGGCTTCATCGCAATCGGTGCGATCACCAGTTGATGTTGGTCGGTAATGAGGTAGCCAGGTTTGAGTTCCCCAGCGAGCGGGTAGCAAACGCACTTATGAACGCTGTGCGATGACACGGAGCGCAGCAACGGTGCCGACCTTGTTCAGGTACTGCCTCACGACATGTCTCGAAACACCCAATGCGGAAAATGTCTGTCGAGAGGAAATCCATGAACCTTCACGTTGACTCCGAGGTCGGCACATTACGCCAAGCCATCGTGCACCGGCCCGACCTGGAACTGAAACGACTAACCCCGAGCAATCAAGATGAGCTGTTGTTCGACGACATTCTGTGGGTAAAGCGGGCCCGGCAGGAACACGACGCATTCACCGATGTGCTGCTCGACGCTCAGGTCGAAGTGCATCACTTCGATGATCTCCTGCGCGAAACGGTTGCGGTCCCCGAGGCCAAACGCCACATCCTCGACGCAGTGTTCGACGAACGCGCATACGGACCGATGGCCATTGATGCGATGCGCAACATGTTCGACGCAATGACCGACGATGACCTCGTGATGCACCTCGTCGGTGGGATGTCGAAACGAGAAGCTCTGGAGCGAATGGATGCGCCTCGCTCGATACCGTTTCACGCCGCTGATATCGACGCCTTGATCTTGGCGCCCCTGCCAAACACGATGTTTACCCGGGACACGTCGGCGTGGATTTACGACGGGGTGTCAATCAACTCGATGGCGATGAAAGCGCGTCAGCGAGAAACGGTTCATTACGAAGCTATCTACACCTATCATCCGAAATTCGCCGATGCCGAATTCCAGGTGTGGGCGCCCGGTACCGCCAACGGCGTCGCAGCCACCGAAGGCGGCGACATACTCGTTCTCGGCCGTGGTGCGGTGGCCATCGGAATGAGTGAGCGAACGACACCCCAAGGTGTCGAACGCCTCGCCATGAAGCTTTTCGCTGGAGGAACCGTCGACAGGATTGTGGCAATTCAGCTGCCTCGGGCCCGAAGCTCCATGCACCTCGACACCGTCATGTCGATGGTGAATGAAGACACGTTTGTCAAGTACCGCGGCCTCAACATGTTGCCCAGCTACACCATCGAGCCAGGCGACAACGAAAAGGAACTGAAAGTCACCACGAACGCCGCCGACGACATGCATGATGCTTTGGCCCGAGCTCTCGGAATTGCGAAGATCAACGTACTGACTGCCCACCAAGATGTACGTGAAGCAGAGCGTGAGCAGTGGGATGACGGCTGCAACGTCCTTGCGCTGCGCCCGGGTGTGGTGGTCGCCTACGAGCGGAACTCGACAACCAACACGTTTCTCCGCAAGAACGGAATCGAGGTCATTACGGTCTCGGGGAACGAGCTTGGCCGTGGCCGCGGGGGCCCGCACTGCATGACCTGTCCGATCGAACGTGACGGGATCTAGATCATGTCGTTCAACTTGCGCAATCGAAACTTCCTGAAAGAGCTGGACTTCAGTGTCGATGAATGGGCGTTTCTTCTTCGGCTCTCGATGGAGTTGAAGGCCGCCAAGGAAGCTGGGATTGAAGTTCCCCGCCTCGGAGGCAAAGAGATCGCTCTGATATTCGAGAAGGCCTCAACGCGAACGCGGTGTGCTTTTGAAGTGGCCGCAAGCGACCAAGGCGCATCGGTGACCTATCTCGATCCGGGCGGCTCCCATATTGGTGTGAAGGAATCGATGAAGGACACGGCTCGCGTGCTCGGTCGAATGTACGACGGGATCCAGTACCGAGGGTTCTCCCATGAATCGGTGGAGATCCTGGGACAGTTCGCTGGCGTTCCGGTATGGAATGGGCTCACCGACATGTGGCACCCCACGCAGAGTCTTTGCGACATGATGACCATGATCGAACACTCGACGAAACCGCCGAGCGAAATCTCTTTCGCGTACTGTGGTGACGCCCGCAACAACACGGCAAACTCGCTCCTTATCGCCGGTGCGATGACGGGCTGCGACGTAAGGATCGTTGCGCCGAAAGCGCTGTGGAACACCGACGAAGTTCTGCAGCACGCCAAGCGAATTGCGGGTGATACCGGTGCTCGACTGCTGCAAACCGACGTCGTCGCCGAAGGAGTTGCCGAGGCCGACTTCATCTACACCGACGTGTGGGTCTCAATGGGTGAACCGGCCGAGATCTGGCAGGAACGAGTGGATCTTCTGCGCGCGTATCAAGTCAATGATTCATTGATGGCAGCAACAGGAAAGAGCGAAACGCTATTCATGCACTGCCTACCGGCGTTTCACAATCGTGGAACCAAGGTTGGCGAAGATGTATTCAAACTGACCGGCATGGATGGTTTGGAGGTAACCGATGGCGTTTTCGAATCCCGTGCATCCATTGTTTTCGACCAGGCCGAAAACCGCCTGCACACCATCAAAGCCATCATGGTTGCCACGTTGGGCAGCTGACGTGCGTATCGTCATTGCCCTTGGTGGGAACGCTCTCTTGAAACGTGGCCAGAAGCCCGACGCCGAGATTCAAGAGGCGAACATCGCGACTGCGGTGGCGTCGCTCGCACCACTGGCCAGAGAACACGAACTTGTGATCACCCACGGAAATGGTCCCCAGGTTGGCGTGTTGGCGTTGCAGAGTGCATCCGACCCCAATCTCACCACGCCATACCCATTCGATGTTCTCGGTGCGCAGACGCAAGGGATGATCGGTTACTGGCTCCTCCAAGCCTTGCAAAACGAAATCCCCGGTCGCCAAATCGCCTGCATACTCAACCAAACTCTCGTGTCGGCGGTCGACCCGGCGTTTGCTGATCCCACCAAGTTCATCGGCGAGGTGTACGACGAAACAGAAGCAAAACGACTCGGCAGCGAACGGGGGTGGACGGTGAAGCAGGACGGGGCCGGGTGGCGCCGGGTCATAGGTTCGCCTGAACCGCGTCGCATCGTGGAAACCCGTCTCATTCGGCTGTTGCTCGACACCGGCGCCGTGGTCGTGTGCGCCGGTGGTGGCGGCGTGCCGGTCATCCGGAACGCAGCCGGCCGGCTTGAAGGTGTCGAGGCCGTGGTTGACAAAGACCTCACGACTGCGCTGCTCGCTGAGGCACTCGACGCCGATGTGCTGCTAATCCTCACCGACGTCGCCAACGTGTTCAGCGACTTCGGCACTCCTGAACAAAAGCCGATTCAACGCTCGACACCCCAAGCGATGAGGCAACGTTCCTTCCCACGAGGGTCGATGGGACCCAAGATCGAAGCGGCATGTCGATTCGTCGAACACACGGGATCCAAGGCGGGCATCGGACGATTTGAAGACGTTGAATCCATCCTGCTCGGCACCGCTGGCACCATCCTTACTCCTGCGGGAACGTGAAACCCGACCCGTGGCAGCAAACGGCTGCGGACGTTGCGGCCGAGCAACAGGTCCAGGTCCAAAGTGGACTTACCAACGGTGAATCGAACCAGCGGCGAGAACGCTACGGAAGCAATGCGCTCGATGCAACGGTAGCGGTCGCGCGCTGGCGAAAGTTCGTTGCCCAGTTCGCCGATCCTCTGGTGTACCTCCTGCTGTTCGCAGTTCTCGTGTCGTTCATTGCCTGGGTGCTCGAAGGTTTCGTTGGTGTGCCCTTCGACGTAATCGTGATCCTGTTGATCGTCACCGTAAACGCGGTCCTTGGCTACGTCCAGGAGGCACGCGCTGCCGATGCGGTTGCGGCTCTGCAGCGCATGGCCGCGCCGATGGCAACGGTCTTTCGGGACGGCCAAAGCGCACGTATTGCGTCGGCCGACGTCGTACCCGGTGACGTACTCCTGCTTGCCGAAGGTGACGCAGTTTGTGCCGATGCTCGACTCATTGAAGCGGCATCGCTTATGGTGGCGGAAGCGTCGCTTACCGGGGAAAGCGAAGCGGTACTCAAAGACATCCGGGCGCTTTCCGGCGAGGTAGGTCTGGGCGACCGGGTCAATATGGTGTTCAACGGGACTGCGGTCACGCGAGGGCGGGGACGGGCGATCGTTACCGCAACGGGCATGTCAACGGAGATGGGTAATGTGGCTCGACTTCTTTCCGGCGTCGAAGAGAAGCGCACCCCGTTGCAACGAGAGATCGACCTTGTCGGTCGCATGCTGGGGATCGCGATCATTGCAATTGCGATTGTCGTGATTGGCACGACGATCGCAATCTCCGATGTCCGCGATGCCAGCGATGTCGTACAGATTCTCTTGATCGGCGTGTCGCTGGCTGCGGCCGCGGTTCCGGAAGGTTTGCCGGCGGTACTGTCGGTTGTGCTCTCCCGCGGGGTGCGCAACATGGCTCTCAAGCAGGCGTTGGTGAAGAAGTTGTCTTCGGTGGAGACCCTGGGCTCGGCGTCAGTGGTGTGCACGGATAAGACAGGTACGCTTACCAAAAGCGAGATGACGATCGAAACGATCGTCACCCCATCAGGTGAGGTTGCACTCACCGGCACCGGGTACCTCCCTGAAGGAGAACTCCAGTTAGACGGTAAGCGGTTGGACGATGCCGTCCTCCTCGAGGAAGTCCAATTCGTTCTCGTCGGCGGGAGTCTTTCCAATGACGCAGAACTTCGATGCGACAACGACGTGTGGACCGTGCGGGGTGACCCGACGGAAGGAGCATTTCTGGTCGCTGAGGCAAAGCTCGATATCGAAGAGCAACGGATGGCCCGGTTCACCCGGGTTGGTGAGATCCCGTTTTCCTCGGAACGCAAACTGATGACGACCATGCAGGCCGATGTCGAGCGCGACGGCAAGATCGCAGTTGTGACAAAGGGCGCGCCGGATGTGTTGCTGAAGCGATGCACCGAAGAACGAGTTGGGGGAGTGATACGTCCACTTACTGATGCGCGGCGAGCTGAGGTTCACGCACATGTGGAGCAGCTGGCCGACCGTGCCCTAAGAACTTTGGCGGTTGCGTTCCGCCGAACTGATGACGACGTGCCGCCAGAGGCCAACGACGAAACCGAACGAAACCTTGTCTATCTTGGGATGGTCGGAATCATCGACCCCCCGAGACCAGAAGCCAAGCTCGCCATCGCTCAAGCGCACACGGCAGGAATTCGGGTCGTCATGATCACCGGCGACCATCCGCGCACGGCGTTGCGGATCGCCAGCGACCTGGGCGTGGTCGGCGCTGGTGCCAGCGGCACAATCAACGACGATGACGTGTTGACCGGTGAGGAGATCGAACGACTCGACGAGGAAAGTCTGCGAGTAGCCGCCGCTACCGTGTCGGTATACGCACGAGTGACACCCGAGCACAAGTTGCGGATTGTTGCGGCAATGCGAGCCGACGGAAGCGTTGTTGCGATGACCGGTGATGGGGTGAACGACGCGCCCGCGTTGAAAGCTGCCGATATCGGCGTGGCCATGGCGCTCACCGGAACGGAGGTTGCGAAGGAGGCAGCGGACTTGATTCTGGCCGACGACAACTTCGCCACGATCATTGCGGCCATCAAAGAAGGTCGCGCAATCTTCGCGAACATACGGAAGTTTCTTCGCTTCCTGCTGTCGTCGAACATCGGTGAGGTACTTACGATGTTTCTGGGAGTGGTGTTTGCCGGAGCGCTGGGTCTCAAGTCGAGTGGCACCGTTGTCGCCGTG
>JANOWU010000106.1:0-1915 GCA_031418035.1 Acidimicrobiia bacterium | reverse complement strand
GAGGATGACATGCCAGGTTCAGTGATTGTCGCCGGAGCCCGCACACCGATCGGAAAGATGCAGGGAGCCTTCGCCGGATTCAGTGCCGCCGAACTCGGAGGCTTCGCCATCCGCGCCGCGCTCGAACGGTCGGGTGTCTCGCCCACCGACGTCGACTACGTCTTGATGGGCCAGGTGCTCCTCGGCGGAGCCGGGCAACTTCCGGCGCGACAAGCGGCCGTACACGGGGGCATCGGACTCGAGGTACCGGCGTCGGTGGTCAACAAGGTCTGTTTGTCGGGCCTCAACGCCATCATGCAGGCCGACCATCTCATCGGCGCCGGCGATGCCGACATCGTCGTGGCCGGTGGCATGGAGTCGATGACGAACGCCCCCTATCTGCTTCCCGACGCCCGCGCCGGCATGCGCCTCGGTGATCGCACCGTCGTCGACTCGATGATGTTCGACGGGCTCACCTGTGCACTCGACAAGATCTCGATGGGCGGCTCGACGGAAAAGTACGGACAGGCCGCCGGGATGACCCGCGCCGCCCAGGACGAGTTCTCTGCCCTCTCCCATGAGCGAGCAGCCAACGCCATAAAGGATGGTCGCTTCGCCGACGAGATCATCGCGGTCGAGGTCCCCCAACGCAAGGGCGACCCGCTCCTGGTCGACACCGACGAAGGAGTTCGTCCCGGGACCACCGCGGAATCGCTCGGCAGCCTTCGACCCAGCTTCGACAAAGCCGGCACGGTAACAGCCGGCAACGCGTCACAGATTTCCGACGGAGCGTCGGCCGTCATCATGATGTCGAAGGAACGGGCTAAGTCGCTCGGCGTTACGCCGTTGGGTGAAGTTGTTGCGTACGGCATGGTCGCCGGGCCCGACACTTCCCTTTTGCATCAGCCGGCACGGGCAATCATGAAGGCGTTGCACAAGGCCAATCTTTCCGTGAACGACATGGCGCTCTTGGAGATGAACGAGGCGTTTGCGTCGGTTGCGCTTGCGTCGATGGCCGAACTCGGCGTGAACGAGGACCGCGTCAACGTGAACGGCGGCGCAATCGCACTCGGCCACCCCATCGGTGCGTCTGGAAACCGCCTCGCGCTCACGTTGCTCCACGAACTGCGCCGTCGAGGCGGCGGGCTCGGAGCTGCAGCCCTGTGCGGTGGCGGCGGCCAGGGAGATGCGCTCATCGTGCGTTCGCTCTAGACTTTGCGACGTCTGCGGGTGTAGTTCAATGGCAGAACATCAGCTTCCCAAGCTGAATACGCGGGTTCGATTCCCGTCACCCGCTCCACTGTCATCGCGGCACTGAACACTGAGTCCTGGCCTGGGGCCTCCGGTCAGGCTCCGCTCCAGTACGGGTCGCGCCCGATGAATGCGATCAGACGGTCCTGCACTCGGGCGTCGCCGGACACGTCGACTCGTGGGCCGTATTGCCCGGAGCTGCGCAACACCTCTTCCATCGCCGTCATGCCGTCGAGCATCGCGGCGCACGTCGCCTCGTCGAGGGTGTCATCTTGGCCGGTGGCACGTGCAAGGTCCCACGTGTGCATGAACACGTCCGCGGTGTAGAAGCGATCGATCGCTTCCGCAAGCGGCACTTCGCCGATATGCGGATTCGTCAGGATCTTCGACGCGGTCGCCGGGTCGTCGAGCACCGCTTGCACGGCGCGTGCGTGTGCGTCCCACGCGGCAACGGGGTCGTCGTCGACGGAGGGTACCGGCGGCAAGCGGATATCCGAGCCCGACGCCAAGAACCCGGGAAGCCAAACCACGAGATGTCGCACGATGTCGCGCACCGACCATTCTGCGACCGGTGTTGGGCCATCCCATCGAGAACCGACACCATGCACGCATGCGCTGAAGCGTCCAGCGACGAGCCGATGGTTCTCGGCCGGCGTCGTTGCGCCTGAACTCGAACCGGGCCCGG
>JANOWU010000105.1:0-2471 GCA_031418035.1 Acidimicrobiia bacterium | reverse complement strand
ACGAGCGTCGACTTTCCGTGATCGACGTGTCCGGCGGTGGCTACAACATGCACTACTCGTCGCCTCGGTCGTCGTCTCGGTCGCGGTCTCGGTCGAGGTCTAGGTGCCCCGATGTGCGAGATGTTTCACCCTCGGCCCGGTCAGTAGACGACAGGCGGATGGCGTCGATGAGGAGCGTGTCGTCGGAAGGGTCGACCGTGCGAAGATCGAGAATGGTGCTGCCATTGGCCGTACGCGCGATGACCGGCGTCGGAAAGACGCGTAGCGAACGTTGTCGAGCCCCCCGAAGTGCGACGCCGTAGGAATCGATGGTTTCTCCCGGGAGCGTACCGCCGCCCGGCACGGATTCGCACGGAATCGCCTCACACCACGTCGCACCAACGGCATCGACGATGGCCGACGCTCGCTTCGCCAGCGACTCCACCGACGTTGTCGCCATCTTCCAGAACGGGAGCGAATCGAGTTCGCGGCGCTCGTAGGCGAGGAGGGTATCTTGAAGCGCGCTTATGACCAGTGACCCCGGACGAAGGGCCCGGGCCAGCGGATGCTTCGCGCACATATCAACGAGTTCCGCAGAACCGACTATCGCGCCGCCCTGCGGTCCGCCGAGCAGCTTGTCGCACGAGAAAACCACGAGATCGGCACCCTGCTCCAGCGTCTGGCGAACAGCGGGTTCGCCGTGTAACCAGGGAAGCGACGGCGTCGTGCCACCCGGCGAAACGAGCCAGGGCGTGCGCGCGTCGAGAAGACCGGAGCCGATGTCGGCCACGGTCGTCGGCCCGAGTCCTGCGAGTTCGCGAACGGGCACCTCCTCGGTGAAACCGGTGATTCTGTAGTTGGACGTGTGCACCTTCAGAACGAGCGCAACATCGTTGGCCGCGTCGGCGATCGCCGATTCATAGTCGCGTTGACGGGTCCGATTCGTGGTGCCCACTTCAACGAGCGTTGCGCCGGACTGTTCGAGGACTTCGGGAATCCGAAACCCTCCCCCGATCTCCACGAGTTCGCCGCGGCTCACGACGACGCCCCGGCCCTTGGCAAAGGCGGCGAGAATCAGGACCAGCGCCGCAGCGCAGTTGTTCACGATGAGCGCCGACTCGGCACCGCAGAGTCGAGCGAGCAGCGGCTCGATCCGCTCTCGTCGTGACCCCCTGGCCCCCGTCTCCAAGTTGAACTCGACGTTCGAATAGCGAATGGGTGTGCCAGGACCGGCGCTCGGTCGAGCGGGGAGGGGTGCGCGTCCGAGGTTCGTGTGTAGGAGAACCCCGGTGGCGTTCACGACACCGCGCAGCAAGGCGTCGACATGGCGAAGGGCGACGGCTCGGGCAGCCTCCTCCGGGCTTTCGGGACTTGTGCGAATTCCCTCACGGGCCGATTCGACCAGCGTGGCGTGCCCAAGCATCGAGAAGCGAGCGTCGTCGGCCAGGTTTCGAGCAAGCCGGTCTACCGAGGGGGGCCTCATCACCGTCGACCCTACCGCTTCGGTCGGGCTCCAGCGACGACGCCTCACGCCTAGAGTGCGGCCACCGTGCCAGGTGGCGCCCACGGCGCGCAACTCACGCCGAACGCTGAAACGGTGGACGCCCCCGGCCCATCAGGCCGCGTGTTGTTTGGGCGGTCCGGTGGACATGGTTTGTCCGGTCGGCAAGGTAATGGTCAGTTCACGGTTCGGACCCAGTGTGATCACCCAACCCTTGTGGGCGTTGGTGTGGTGCCGAGCGCACAGCGGGATCAAGTTGATGAGATCTGTGGTTCCGCCGTTACGCCACCACTTGATGTGGTGTGGTTCGGTGAACTCGTATCGCACTGCACATCCCGGCACGGCACACGTGGAGTACAACGCCCGTAACGCTCGACGCTGTGCGCGGTTCGCGAGACGGGTTGTGCGTCCCAGATCAAGTGCCCCGTCGGGATCATCCACGTTCCCGCCGTTCACTGTCACGGTGTGTATTGCGGCGACTCGGCACAGGTCTTCCACGCACGCGAACGGCAGATCAATGGGCCCACCCCAATCTACGGTCGGGCGACCGTTCACGTCGGGTGTGGTGTGATCGACCACAATGATGACTTCAGGTCTTCCGAATCGTGGCGGTCCGCTGTTTCCGAACGGCACCCAACCCACACCCGACCCCGAACCGCCAGGTCCGTCAGGGTGGGGGTTTGTACCTGCAGATTTGTTGCCTGACGATTTTTTGTTGCCTGACGATTTGTTGTCGGCGGGTCGACCAGCCGTCAACGCCACGAACGCAAGAGCACGAAGAAAGTCTTGTCGTTCACCCGGATCATCGGGTGCACAGTCGGGGTACCCGTTCGCGAACATCGCCGCCATAGCCGCGTTGAGTCGCCCCTGTATGGCGAGGCCGGTGAACGGATCAAACGATCCCGACACACGAAACATCCCACTATGACGATCCGTCCACGAACGCAACCGCGTCGCACGACGCTGACGATCCAAACGCGCGACCCCGTCA
>JANOWU010000104.1:0-15427 GCA_031418035.1 Acidimicrobiia bacterium | reverse complement strand
CGCCGGATGCGGATCCGTGAACAGGTGGTCGTACAGTCGAACCTCGCGCTGCACCGCATGCTGAGCCGACACCCAGTGGATCGTCGCTTTTACTTTGCGGCCATCGGGTGACTGGCCACCGGAAGTGAGCGGGTCATAGGTGGCTCGCAACTCCACGATGGCGCCGTCTGCGTCTTTCACAACCGACGTGCACGTCAGGAAGTACCCATATCGTAAGCGCACTTCCTTTCCTGGTGAGAGCCGGTAGTACTTCGGCGCCGGCACCTCCATGAAATCCTCGGCGTCGATCCACAGTTCGCGAGAGAAGGGAATCTGGCGTGTTCCGGCTTCGGCGTCTTCGGGGTTGTTGACCGCCTCGAGCCACTCCACCTGACCTTCGGGATAGTTCTCGATCACCACCTTCACCGGATGCAGCACGGCCATACGACGCAACGCCGCGCGATTCAGCTCCGTGCGTACGAACGATTCCAACAATTCGATCTCGTGGGTTGCATTGGTCTTCGACACTCCGATGTGGGTGGCGAATGCCCGGATGGCAGAGGCTGGATAACCTTTGCGACGCAGGCCACGCAGCGTCGGCATGCGTGGATCGTCCCAGCCGCTCACGGTTCCGGCGTTCAGGATTTCCGCAGACTTCCGCTTCGAGATGAGCGTGTGCGTGAGGTTGAGACGTGCGAACTCGTATTGACGCGGACGCCATGACGGCAGTTCGAGGTTGTCGAGGAACCAGTCGTAAAGCGGTCGGTGTGCGTCGAATTCCAAACTGCACAGTGAATGCGTAATCCCCTCGAGCGCATCACACTGACCGTGAGCCCAGTCGTAGGTGGGATAGATGCACCAGGTGTCTCCCGTGCGGTGGTGCGCGACGTGGCGGATCCGGTACATGATCGGGTCGCGCATCTGGCCGTTCGGATGGGCCATGTCGATCTTGGCACGCAACACGCGAGCTCCGTCTGGAAATTCACCAGCGCGCATACGATCCAACAGGTCGAGGTTTTCCTCGACGCTGCGTTCGCGCCATGGGCTATTCGTGCCCGGCATCCCGATAGCGCCCCGTGTTGCGGCGATTTCCTCAGCGGTCTGATCGTCGACGTAGGCCAGACCCTTGCGGATGAGGTCTCGTGCCCACTCGTACAATTCCTCGAACCGGTCCGATGCGTAGCGGACGTCGCCGTTCCATTCGAATCCGAGCCACCGAATGTCGTCCTGGATGCCGGTCACGAAATCGGTGTTTTCCTTCTCCGGGTTCGTGTCGTCCATCCGTAGGTTGCAGGTACCGCCGAACTCTTCGGCAATGCCGAAGTTGATACAGATCGCCTTGGCATGCCCGATCCCGAGATACCCGTTTGGCTCCGGTGGAAATCGCGTGGCTACATGCCCACCGTTGAGTCCGGCGCGCTGATCTCGCTCTACCTGCTCCCGGATGAAGTCCGTGGGGGCGTTGGGCTCGTGGGCAGTGGCGTCAGTCATGGAGGATCAATCGTTGGCTAGAAGAACGAGGGACCACTCAGGCTAATCGCCGATCGTTCGCATACGAACCCTTATCAGGCAAGACTGTGGAGCAATGTCCCAGGTCAACGGTCTCGCGTCCGATACCTTCGTGTCCCGCGAATTCGACGCCATTACCGGCTTCGTCGATCTTGCGGGGTTCACGGCTGCCGCGGAAACATTCAGCCGCAGCGGTGCTCGAGGTACCGAACGCCTCGTGCAATTGATCAACAGCCTTTTCACCCCGGCGATATCCGTGATCGAGGCGGTGGGTGGCGAGGTGGGGTGGTTTGCCGGCGACGCAATGGGTGTTCTGTTCGACCAGGCGTGCACGTCGTTCGGCCAGGCGGTCGAGGCTCTCGCACACGCTTCGCAACTGATCGCATCGTTGCCGCCTGTGGTCGTCGATGGACGAGAGGTGCGCCTCGATGCAAAGGTCGGGATCGCCGCGGGTCCGGTCCGATGGGGGTCGATCCTTGGCGACCAGGTGACAACATGGTTCGGGGGCGACGCGATCGACCTTTCGGTTGCGGCCGAGCATTATGCGGTTCCGGGCGACCTCATCTTGCACGAGTCGGTGCACGAGCACCTGCCCGATCTTGTTGCCGAAGTGATAGAGCCAGGGTTTGTGAGGCTGCGAGCGGCGTCGGTGGAGCTCACCGGAAATCGCCCCGTCGCAGGTGCGGAGCAACCGTTGCGTGAGCGGCGCCACCTGTCGTATCAGCCGCCGAAGGTGGCCCGGCTCAGCAGTCTCGAGCATGGCATGAGCCGAATTGCGGAACATCGGCCCGTCACCGTGTTCTTCGCCGCCATGCCCGCTTCGACCCATGACCCGGAGCAGCTGTTGGCTCTGCGAACCGCTGTCGAACAACAGGGCGGAATGCTAAGTGGGGTTACGGAGGGCGACAAGGGGGCTGTGTTGCTCGCCGTGTTCGGTGCTCCGATATCCCATCCTGAACGGGCTGATCGCGCGCTGCAGGCGGCGTGTCAGATTCGCGAGCAGATCCCGGACGTGCGGATCGGCGTGACCACGGGACGCGTGTTTGCTGGCCCGCTCGGTAGCACCAGTCGTTGGGACTACACGGTGATCGGCGACCGAGTGAACGTCGCGGCCCGACTTATGCAGGCATCTGCCCCTGGGGAGATTCTGGTCGATCCACCGACGATCCGTGACGCACGTCGTCGGGTCACGTTGGGTGATGAGCGAGAACTCGAACTAAAAGGTAAGTCGGCATATGAAATCGCTGTGCCGGTCTTGGCGCTCGGCACGCGAGAGGCATCGGTGTTGCTTGGCTCGTCGCGGACGTCGTTCGTCGGCCGCGACGACGACGTCGCCTCCTTGCGGGCAGCGCTGGTGGGCGACCAATCGTTGATCCTGCTTCGCGGTGATGCCGGCTCGGGGAAGTCCCGGTTGGTCGATCATCTAGTTGGGCTGCAGCGCTCGAGTCGGTTCGTAATCTCCTGGTTGGAGCAGGCCGACGTTTCGCGATCGTTTCAATTGTGGCGTCGACTCCTCGAATGCGTGGTCGGCCCGGCACGAACCGTTATCGATGCCCTCTCGATCGAACGCCGAAATGATCCGCGGTTACCGGTGGTGAACGCGATCCTCGGAACGGAGCTTCCAGAAACGGTACTGACGACGAACCTTTCGTCCGCCGAGCGATTCGAGGTGGTCGTGTCAGTCGTGGAAGATATCTTCAGTGAGCTTATCGATGACCGCGACGTGGTCATGAAGATCTGCATTGGGCCGACGACCAATCGCTGGAGCTTCTTCGCCGACTCTCACCGCGTCTGTACGGCAGTGGCGTTCATCTGCTCGCTGCGTCTCGCCCTGACACCCGCGTGGACTCCTTGGCCGACGTCGCAGTGGTGCACAGTCTCGGTGATCTCGGGTCCGCTGCGCTTGCGGATCTTGCGACTGATCGATGGATCTCGGCGTTCGGTCGACCGCCTCGCTCCGGTCTGGTCGACGCGCTTGCCGAACGCGGCGCGGGCAGTCCGCTGTTCGTGGAGCAGCTCGTCGAACTGGCTCACGACGTCGGTGTCGACTCCGATATCGAGGCGTGGCCGAGTGAGTTGGAGTTCCCGACGAACCTGACGGATGTGGTTTTGAGCCGTCTTGATCGTTTACCCGACGTTGCTGGTTCGGTGGCGAAACTCGCATCAGTTCTTGGACGCACGTTTTCCACGACGGATCTGGTCGGAAGCTTCGCCACCTCACACACGGCCGAGGTGTTGATGGCTGGCTTGGACCTGCTGGTCGACACCGGCTTCGTGGTGTTCGGCGCCCCGAACCATTTCCACCACGCGCTGTTTGCGGAGGCTGCGTATGAGCGTATGGCGTTCGGTGAACGTGGGCTGCTGCACCGAGATGTGCTTTTGCACCTCGAACGAATTCACCCGGATCCGACGGCGGTGGCCAACGATTTGGCCAGGCACGCCGAGCATACCGACGACGATGATCGTAAGCGTAAGTACTACAGTCTGGCTGGGGAAGAAGCTATGCGCGCATATGTTCCCAGTGTTTCGATACTGTGGTTCAACCAGCTTCTACCGCTCTTGCCCGGAGCCGAACGGTTCGCCGTGAACTTCAAGCTGGGCCGAATGCACATGGCATCGGGCGACTATGTGACAGCGGAACGCGATCTAGCGCATGCCATTTCGGCACTGAGCGGCAATGATCTTGTGGCTGCTCAAACGGAACGGGCTGAAGCGCTGATCCGTAGTGGGACACCAGCCGAGGGCTTTGCCATTCTCGAGACCCTCGCCGCACGATTGGAGGTTTCGGAGGACTGGCCCAACCTCCGCAAGGTTCTCGATGACATTGGGTATCGTGCGACTTTGCAGGAAGACGTCGATCGACTCGAGCGACTCGAGCAGCGATGGAAGGTGCTCTGCGAACATTCGGGGGCGGGTGTGCTTCGGGAGCCACTCGACGGTCTGATCCACTTACAGCGATTTCGCGGTGACTTGCGGGGTGCGCGCGCAGACGTCTTGCGCGCCCGAGACCGAGCGGTTGCGGAAGGAGACCTTTTTCGAGCCGCTCACTGGACCTGCGATGTGGCGGGTCTTTCGTACGAACTTCACGACATGGCGACTGCGCTCTCGGAGTTGGGTGACGCATCTTTGCTTATGGATCGAGCCGGCAATCGTTCGGATCGTCTTGCCTTCGTCACGCTCAACGAGGCCTTGATGCGCGAAGAACTTGGCGACGGGCCCGGCGCGCTGCTCCTCGCCCATCACGGACTCGAAGACGCGCTGCAGATCGATCAGCGGATGGCAGTGGCCGACTTCTCGCGGGTGATCGGGTCATTGAATTCGAGTCGGACCTGGCTTCTTCGAGCGTTGGTGTGGGCCCACCAGATTGGGCATCCTGGAGCTCTTCTTGATGCGGTCGAGGCCCTGGGGAGAATGTCGGTTGTGAGCGACCGAGCCCCCGAGGCGCTCGATTTCCTTGAGGTCGTCGCGTTACATCGTCCCCTTGGCGTCGCGTCGAAGCTCGATTTGATCCGGGCCCGGTTGGCGCTTTCCGAAGAGTCTGTCGACTTCATGGACGATCTGCTCGCGACCGACCCGGACCTGACGACCCGTGACAACCCTCAGGCGCAGGCCCAGGTACTTTCGTTGCGCGCCGAACAGTCCAACGACCCCGCATTTGTTTCTGTTGCGGCTGCGGCGTGCCGAGTCGCCTTCGACGAGTTTCCCTCTGCCGAGATCAATCGATGTCTTGAGCGCATAACGGGTGAGCGATGTGCCCTTCCGTTCCAATTCGCCGAGGTCGGTGCGCGACGATCGACCAGTGAACTCGACGATCTCGGTCGACGACTCGACGGTCTTCTCGGGATCGGCGATGACGCATCCCAACTGGAGCGTCGCAGTGCCCAGATCGTGACGGAACTGGGCACCGCGAGCGACGCCGGAATCTGAAAGTGGTTCAGTTCGCGACGCGTCGGCGACGATTCGCGACGGAAAGTGCAAGCGATCCGAGCGCGATCAGCACCGCCGACAGGGCAACCATGGTCAGCGATTCGGATCCGGTGAATGCAACTTCGGCGGTTTCTACGGGTGCTGCTGCCGGAGCAACATTCGCGACCTGAATGCCCTTGACCTCAACCTGGGGTGTTGTCGTGGGTGGAGCTGTGACCGCAGGAGCAGCAGATGTGCTCGCCGCGGGGGATGCGGTTGGGGCAGCGCTCACGATGGGCGACGAGGCTCCTGGGTTCGCCGGGGCCACGGCCACAATGGGCGCGACGGCTACGGCTTCGCTCTCGACCACTGGTTTCGGTGCGTCCGGCTTGGGCGCGTCGGGTTTTGGTGCGTCGGGCTTGGGGCCTTCTGGTTTCGGGCCCCCTGGTTTCGGGTCTTCTGGTTTCGGGTCTTCTGGTTTCGGGGTCGGCGGATAGTTGCCGGTTGGCGTGAGGCGCAACAGGTTGGGATATACCGAGTCGGGGCCCTCGCCGCCGGGGGCATGGAAATACACGACCAACGTTGCGTTCGCAGTCAGGGTGATGGTCCCACCGCTCCATTCCCCGGTCACGTCGGCCCGAGGAAGATCGGGTGTCGTGGCGCTCGTCCCGACGACGTTGCCTGCCCCGTCATAGAACACCGCAAACCAACGCTCGTTGGTTTGTTCTTCCTGGAGGGGGTGGGCATCATCGCGTGAGCCCTGAACGACCGTGTAGCTCCCCGCAGCGACGGAGACGGGGATCGGTGCACTCGATGGGCGCGAGACCGTCGTGAGTTTGTTGCCGAGTGTTTGTGTGGGCACCGGCACAGAAATGGAGCCGCCGCCCCCATCGGTTGGGCAACCGTACTTGGCCGCATTGACTTGGAGTGCGACCGGAGATTTTGGCGTTGCCGAGCCGGTGTATTCGCCGACGTAGACGGTCCCTCCGGCCGTCAGAGCGGTCGGAGCCAGCGACACCGAGCCCTGCCCAACCAAGATCCAATTATCGCTGGCGTCTTTGCCCGTGACGGTTTGCAGGATTGCAATGTCGGCGATCTTTACACTTAGGGCGGCGTCGGCGAAAACCGTTTCGATGACCGTATCGGTAGTGCCCACGGAGTAGCCCGGGAATGCGAAGCCGAGGTAGACCGAGTCGGCTTTCAGAACGATCTTTGCCGGCGTCGTGGAGGTCGCCGCGCAAATGGAGACATCGGTAACCAACGTGGACTTCTCGGCCATAGAGTACCGCCACGCGTTTGCCTGGGGTCCGAAGCACATGGCGAGAAGAGCCGTCGCAGCGAGAACGCCGCCGAATTTGGTTCTGAATCGCATGAAGATCCTCCGTAGGTTTCAAGCACGATGCCTGGCACCAAGGTACCAGAGATCGCTCTCCGTGTTCAATTGTGATCGTCAGACCACTGAACGCGGTAAGTGGCGTGAACTCCGGTGCGAAAAGCGGTCGTAGGCGTGTTGAACACGCTGTCCCACGGCCGCCTTTCGGCGGTTTACACTTTGTAAAGTCGGAGATATATCAGGAGAGCGCCATGGCACTTGCAACACGGTTAGACAACCTCGGGACCGAGACCGCGTTTGCGGTGTCACTCGCGGCGGCCGACTGGGCCGCCAAAGGCAACACGGTGTACCCCTTTCACCTCGGTGACCTGAACCTCCCGACGCCGGAGAACGTGGTCGCAGCGATGAACCGAGCGATCGCCGACGGAAAGACCGGGTACTGCGCTGCAGCCGGAATCGCCCCCTTGCGGGAGGCGCTCGCCGACGACGTCGGGGCACGACGCGGTCTGGTGTTCGAACCGGGCAATGTGGTGGTGCAACCGGGCGGCAAGCCCGTTATCACCAAGTTCATCCAGACCGTGATGAACCCCGGCGAAGAGGTCATGTATCCGAACCCCGGCTACCCGATCTATGAGAGTCAGATTGAATACTTCGGCGGCGTCGCCAAAGCGTATGCGTACATACCAACCTCTACCGGCTTTGCCATCGACCTCGACCAAGTGCGTTCGTCGATAACGCCGAAGACGCGGGCCATCATCTACAACGACCTGCAGAACCCACTGGGTTGTGAATCAACCGACGCCGAACGCGAAGCGATCGCCGAACTCGCCATCAAGCACAACCTCTGGGTGCTCTCTGATGAAGCGTATTTCGAGATGCGCTACTCCGGCACCTCGAAATCGATCGCCTCGCTCCCGGGGATGCAGGAACGAACCGTCATCCTCTATACGTTCTCGAAGAAGTTTGCGATGACCGGTTGGCGCCTCGGCGCTGCGATTGGCCCGCTCGACATCGCTGACTCCATTGCCAAGCTCAACACCAACGACGAATCGTGCACAACCCACTTCGTGCAGCACGCCGGTGTCGAAGGTGTCCGCGGCGACCAGAGCGGCACCGCAAAGATGCTGTCTGTGCTGCAGGAACGACGTGATGGCGCCGTCGACATCTTGCAGTCGACGAACGGCGTTTCGTTGTCGAAACCCGAAGCCACCTTCTATCTCTTTGCCGACGTGACCGAGGCCATGCGGAACAAGGGGTTCACCGACGTCGGAGAATTCGCCACGGCGGCTTTGCACAACACGGGCGCATCGTTTTGCACCCGACGCCATTTTGGGCGTCCGCAGGCAGGGGAGGTCCGAGATTATGTACGCTTCGCCTACTCAGGCATCGGAGTCGACGACATCCGAACCGGCCTGGGCGGTTTGAAGAAGTGGATCGAGTCCTGAGATGAGCGTAAGCAAGGTCGTTGTTACCGGACGTATCCCGCTGGCGGGCATCGACATGCTGCGTGGCGCCGGCCACCACGTCGATGCATGGGATGAACCCACGCCTATCTCGCGTGCGGAACTTCTGACTCGCATCAAGGGTGCGCACGCAATCGTAAGCCTGCTTACGGAAAAGGTCGACGACGAATTGCTGCAGGCAGCGGGACCGCAACTCCAGGTCGTGAGCAACGTGGCCGTTGGCTACAACAACATCGACGTTGCGGCATGCACGGCACGCGGAGTGATCGCCACCAACACCCCAGGTGTGCTGACCGACGCCACGGCCGACATCGCCATGTCGCTGATCTTGATGACGACGCGTCGACTCGCCGAGGGCGAGCGGATCATCCGGTCGCGCGAACCCTGGCAGTGGGGGATGTTCTATCTACTCGGGTCCAGCATTCAGGGGCGACGTCTCGGAATCGTGGGCATGGGGGCGATCGGTGCGGCAACGGCTCGACGGGCCAAGGCGTTTGGCATGGACATCGCCTACTCGAACCGCAATGCCGTGACACCGGAGCTGGCCACGGAACTTTCGTGTGAGCGTCTTTCGATGGAGGAGCTCCTGGCCACCAGCGACATCGTGTCGGTGCACTGCCCGTATTCGCCCGATACCCATCACCTCATCGGCACCGACGAGTTCGCGGCGATGAAAAACTCGGCTTACCTCATCAATACAGCACGCGGGCCAATCGTCGACGAAGCAGCGTTGGTCGCTGCGCTCGAGCAGAACCAGATTGCCGGAGCAGGACTTGACGTGTTCGAAAAGGAACCGGAGATCCATCCCGGACTTCTCGATCGAAACGACGTTGTGTTGATTCCTCACCTCGGCTCGGCAACCGTCGAGACGAGAACCGCCATGGCAACGCTTGCGGCATCGAACACCCTCGCGGTATTGCGCGGCGGGGTCGCTCCCACGCCGATCAACTAGGTCTCGACGACGATCGATCAGGGCGTCGAACGGAGCTCGTCGAGGAAGCCCAGCAGAATTCGATTGAACTCTCCAGGGCGCTCCTGCTGGGTCCAGTGTCCGGCCCCCTCGATGAGCGCATGTGAGCGGAAGTTGGGAAGCTGTGTGCTCATCCGATTGATGCCGTTGAGGTCGCGCGCGATGACGCCGTCCTTCGTGCCGCCGATAAACCAGATCGGCATCGTCATGCGTGAAACGGGGAAGCCTTTCAGCAGCTCGTAGTTCGCATCGAGATTGCGGTAGTACGAGCACGGCCCAAAGAACCCTGACTCTTCGAACTGCTTTGCGTACAGAGCAAAGTCTTCGGTCGTGAGCCACGCCGGAAGAGCCTCCGGCGGGGCGGGAACAGTATCGAGCCAGCCATGACCGGCGGCGGGAAACTTTGGGGTGTCGGGGTTCCATCCCTCGCCACTGCCTACATGGAGAATCGCTTTCAGGAATCGACTCGCCTGCGGGTCGAGCTCCCGCTCGACGGGCCCGACCTCTTGGAAGTAGAGCATGTAGAAGAAGTTGTCGCCGTACGCGGCCCGGAACAACGAGGTCGGCGGTGCTGGCCAGTCCACGAACGGGACGCTGACGTTGATGACCGCCCTGACTCGCTCGGGGTGCAGCCGGGCCAGGTCCCACGTGATGAGCGCGCCCCAGTCGTGTCCGACGAAAATGGCCTTCTCCTGCCCCAGGTGGTCGAGAAGCGCTACGAGATCATCGCAGAGGTGCCCGATCCCGTAGTCCGTCACCTCTGTTGGTTTCGAGGAAAATGCGTAGCCACGCATGTCGGGGGCGACTGCGTGATAGCCCGCGTCGGCCAGCGCCGGCAGCTGATGACGCCACGAGTGTGCCGACTCGGGAAATCCATGTACGCAGACCACGAGCTCACCGGTTCCCTCCTCGGTGATGTCGAGTTCTATGCCATTCACTGCGACGCGTCGACTCGTTGCCATGGTTACTCCGGAAGGGTGTATTCGGGTAGGGAAAAGGGGAGGAGCGAGAGCACCGGAGTGGGATCGTCGGACCAGTCCATCTCGCGTATCTGTTCTTCACTTCTTCGACTCGCACTCATGCGGACCAAATCGAAGAGCGTCGATCGTAAGGTAAGTGGACGTAGAGATTTTCCGGATGCGATCGATGGAAGCGCGTGGAGTGGACCGCCTCCAGCCGGGTTCGGTATCAGGACTTGCAGTCCGATTCCGACGGCTGCCGCGCTGGTCGGCAGCACGCGAGCAATGAAGGCGAGTGCAACCAGCATTGCGTCGCTGTCGCGAGCTCCCGGCATGTCAAGCGCAAACCGCAGATCGTGCTCGTGGGTGACCGTGTCGAAGACCAACTGGGCAAGGGTCAACCCGAGCTCACTTGCCCGGGCATCGACAAAGGGTCCGCTGAATTGCCACTCGGCCACGATGTCAGGGCCGGCGATCCCCGCTCGCTTGGCCACCTGGACCGCTGTCCAAGGTTCAGAGGCTACGCCCTCCATGTTGCCGTTGATGCCGTCATCGGCCACGCCCGCCAAGTGAGCCAGCGTTTCACGGACCGTCCACGCAGGACAGTGAGGGACCTGCTGTTCCCAGTGCTCCCGAGTTAACGTGGCAACGGTTTCGATGATCCGATTGCGGGCATCGCGGTAGGCGACTCCAACGTCGATCTTCGTGAAATCAATCATCTGCGTAATTACTAAAGGACTATGCCTTTTGGGTTCCGACCTTGAGGTCCTTGAACGGCGTGACCGAGTCGATGCCCGTATCCTTGGGCAGGCCGAGCACACGCTCGCCCAAGATGTTTCGCATCACTTCGTCGGAACCGCCGGCAATGCGCATCCCCGGAGCGCCGAGCACAAAATCACTCCACCCATATGTGCCCCACTGGCCAGAGTCCGCGGTCATGCGCGGCCCAAGAACACTGGACACCCAGGCGGACACGTTCTTCATCGTCGTCGCAACGGCAAGCTTGCCGGTTGACATTTCCGGTCCGGGCAGTTGGCCGGCCTTGATCTTTGCCATCGCTCGCATGCCCGAGTACCGAGCGACCTCCATGTCGCAGAAGATCTTCATAAGTTCGTCGCGGTGCACCTTTGACTCACCGAGGCCCATCGCCCGAAGCATCTGCGACAGGAAGCCGACGTCCATTGCGCTTCCGCGGCCACCGCCACCGCCACCGCCACCCCCGATCGAGGCGCGTTCGTTCATGAGGGTGGTGAGCGCAACGGTCCACCCCTGATTGACGTCGCCTAGACGGTAACTGTCGGGCACACGGACCTCGTTGAAGAACACCTCGTTGAAACTCGCCCCACCGGTCATTTGGCGAAGCGGCCGAACCTCAACACCGGGTGACTTCATATCGACGATGAAGCCGGTGAGTCCCTTGTGCTTCGGAAGGTTTGGATCCGTTCGACAAATTACCTCGCCGACGTCGGACAGATGGGCTCCGGTGGTCCAGACCTTTTGCCCGGTAATCACCCACTCATCACCATCACGTTCAGCCTTCGTCTGCAGACTCGCCAAGTCAGAACCGGCACCAGGCTCGCTGAACAACTGGCAGCCGACGATTTCTCCACGCCACATGGGGCGGAGATACTTCTGTTTGGCCTCCTCCGTGCCGTGGGCGAGGAAGGTAGGTGCGACCATGCCAAGACCAATTCCGAATATCGACATGTTCGGCACCGAAAACTTCGACGCCTCCTCGTCGTAGGCACGCTGGTACGTGTTCGGGAGGCCTCGCCCGCCGAACTCACCAGGCCCGGTGATCCACCCGAAGCCAGCGTCGAACATCTTCTGGCGGAACGCTTTGGCTGCTTCGACGTCGCGAATCTCAGCCTCTGCGGACTTCTCCTCGAACAGGGCCACTTTGTCGCTGCCCTCGCCCCACTTTCGCGCAGCATTGTCCTCACGCCGCTTGCAGTTCGCGCTCAGAAAGGAGCGTGCCTCGGCTTGAAACTCTTCGATGGACGGTTGGGCGTTCGAGGTCATTGGTAGCTCCAGGTCACGAGTGAGAAGTTTCGCGTGAGGAGACTACCGAACGATCGGATCGAACCCCAACCCGCGTCGCGACGAAGCAGGTCGAACCGCACGACGACCAGTCGTCAGGCCTTCGACTTCCGGAATCGTTTGGGATCGGCGACGGGTGGTCCGAGATCGAGATCGGGTCGTTTGTGCTGAATGATGTCGAGACCGACGACCTTGACCACCGACGCGAACGGAATCGAGAGTAGGGCGCCGAGGAGGCCGAACATCTCGACACCAACAAGCACACTTATGAGTACGACGGCAGGACGAAGCGCGACCGTGCGCGACATGATCGAAACCTGCAGAACGTGGTTCTCGAACTGCTGGTAGAGGATGTAGAAGACCAGCGTGGCAATGCCGGCGGTCGTCGAGTGGAGGAACGCAACGATGACCGTGGGCACCGCACCGAGCGTGGCACCCACCAGCGGGATCAGATCGGCAAAGGCGACCCAGAGTGCGAGCACGCCAGCATACGGAACCCTGGCGATGCTCAAGAACACAAACGTCGACACGCCGGCGATCAGGCTTATCAAGAGATTGCCGGCCACATAACCGGTGGCGGCGTGCGCTGCCTCTCGACCGAGTCGTCGTAACCGCTCCTGTGTCGTGGGCGAGAACAGTTTGATCGAACTCGCAAGGAGAGGTTGTCCCTGCATCATGAGGAGGATGCTCAGAACAACGACCGTGAGGAACGCAACCACTCCGCTGAACACCGAACCGAGCGCGCCGACGGCCGATCCGAACGCCTTCGAAGGTTCGAAGAACGCGCTCACCCGTTCACGAAGTTTCGGGGTGTTCTCCTCGACCCAGACATCGAGCTTGCGTTCCTTGATGAAACGTCCGATGCTGCCCCGCCCGTCTTTGGCATCTTGGACGTACTGCGGAAAGTCGGTGGCGAACTGCGTGCCCTGCTTCGCGATCGGGCGGACAAAGATCACGACGAGAACGACGAGCAGTGCCAGTGTTCCCAGCGACACAATCGCAACCGCGAATCCCCGCCGCACGCGCAACCGTCTGACCAAGAAATCGACAATCGGATTCAACACGACCGCAAAGAACCCGGAGACCACGATCCAGGTAATGATTTGCGACGTCTTCCCAAGCACCCAGAGGGCAAACAGTGTCGCCAGCACCATGCCAATGATTGTTGCGATCGTTCGTACGGATATTTCGATCTGACGCTTTTGCGAACCGAGGGTCATCGATGCTCACCCTATCCGCCCAGCCCGAACGAGGGTGGTCTCGACAGCTCCGAAGAACCCCGGAAGGACCCCGAGACCACTGGATTCAAGTTGGGTACACGTGCCGGGGCTAACCTAGGGACCCTCATGGGCATGTTGATCACTGTTACGGAAAAGCCGAGCGCTCGTCATGGCGTCATTCGGTTCGAGACCAACCGGGCGCTGACCGGGATGGGCCACGAGCGCTACCGCAGCGTGGACGACATCTTCGAAAACCGCCCGCCCGACATGGTGGCGAGAGTGCTTCTGGAGCACGGCGACGCGGCAGCGGTCCACATTCACGGCAACCAGATCACGGTCGAACTCCGTCCCGGCGGTTCGGGGGCAGGCATGGCCGAACTGATCAGCGACATCTTCATTCACTACAAGCCTGGTGTCACCCCGTCGATTCCGTGACGGAGCCTGATCCGACTCCTGAGGACGGCACTGGTCAGCCATCGGAGTCGTGGCGGGCAGAATACGAATCCTTCGACGAAGCGGGTGGTCTCCCGTGGGAGTCGGTACTTCGCGACTGGATGGCCAGACGTCTCCCGGGGCGTGGCAATTCCAAGTGGGTGACCCTCAGCGCCGTGCTGCTCGGCAACTTCTCGGCGGGCATCGTGTTCACGTTGCTCTCGGTGGCTCGGCAGTCGATCGCGGCCGATATCGGGTCCACCCCGTCGCTGCTGACGTGGGCATTCACCGGTCCATCCCTCGTGGCAGCGGTCGTGGCGCCGGCATTGGGGCGTCTCGGTGACCTCCGTGGGCACAAGCGCATGTTTCTGTTCTCCCTACTGGGTGGAATGATCACCTCAGTTCTCGTCGCCGTTTCCCCAAACGTAAATGCACTTATCTTTTTTCGATCCCTGTCGGCGATTGCCGGGGCAGCGCTTGGGCCGGCGTCGCTCGCCCTCATCTTCCTTGCCTTCGAACGCGAAGATCGGATCAAGGCACTCGGGTATTGGTCATTGGTGAACGCTGGCTCTCCGGTCGTAGGAGTACTTATCGGAGGCCCCATCGTGGATAGGTTCGGCTGGCGTTGGATGTTCCTGGCGCAGGTGCCGCTGTTCATCATCTCGGGGCTCGTGGCCTGGACGTCGCTACGCGAAACCCCACAACGAGCGGTGAGCAGCTTCGACTGGAAGGGTGCCACGACGCTGGGAGCGGGAACGCTTGCCGTGTTGCTCTCGGTGAACCGGGGACCCGTATGGGGGTGGAGCGACCCCCGTATTCTCGTGGGTTTTTCTTTTGTTCCGCTGCTCCTGCTGTTGTTCGTGCGGGTGGAGCGGAGTGCGGCGTCGCCGCTCTTGCCGCTTCGGTTACTACGTGTACGTAACGTTGTGGCGGGCGGAGTATCTCAGGCGCTCGCGCAGTTCTCCTACCTTGGCGGCTCGCTGTTTCTCGTGAACGACCTGCTGGTGGACAAGGATCGCTTTGGGCTGTCGTTGAGCGAAGCGAGCCGGTATTCGATCGCCCGTCCGATTCCGTTTGCACTCGTCGCACCACTGGCTGGTTTTCTGGCCATTCGGATCGGGGAGCGGTTGACGTCCACCATCGGGATGGTTTGCATCTTTGCGGCGATGGCGGGGTTCACGATCATTGAACCGGGGAAGACCCTCGGGTTTCTCGTGGTGTTGATCGCGCTTTCCGGGTTGGGCATGGGTCTTGCGAATCCGTCGCTGTCCTCGACGGTCGCGAACGCGGTCCCGGAGTCGGTTCTCGGAGCTATCGGGGCAGCGCAGCAACTCGTCGTGCAGATGGGTGGGGTGATCGGCACGCAGGTATTGGCGACGATCGCGGGTGGCGACGTCCGCACCGATCGGGGGTATCACACGGCGTTTGCGGTTGCGACGGTCGTCGCTTTGATGGCCGTATTCACGGCGCGTTTGATCCGGCCGATGGTCCGGACGGAGCGTTAGCCTGGTCTGCCTTCAGCGCGAACCCTGTGCCAGCTGCAAACCCTGTGCCAGCTGCGAACCTGTGCCAGCGCGAACCTTGTGGTGCGTTTGGCACGCTTGTGGTGCGTTTGG
>JANOWU010000103.1:0-13477 GCA_031418035.1 Acidimicrobiia bacterium | reverse complement strand
GCGAAAACCAGTCCGCTGACAACTCTCCCCGAAAATCCCCGGGCTCATCACCCCGACAGGGACGTCGCCAACCCCAGGGACCCTGGCGTCCGCCGCCCCGTGAGTCGCGCGATGTCCATACCCGACGTCTCATCACGGCGGTCACGTTGTCGCTCGTGATCAGTGGACTGGCACTCTGGGGGTTTGCACAGGTGGCCCGCAATAGCCCGAACAGCATCAAGTTGGGGAGTTCGGAGTTCGAAGTGGGGTCGGCCAAGAGGTTCGCCAAATCCATCAGCGAGCGCGGGCCGATCTTCTTTCCGGACCTTGTGGTCGACGACGAACTCGACCGTCCTCTCGTCCTGACCTTCGTAGGCGGGAACGACTTCGCGGCGCTCAACGCCCTGGCCCCCGGATCGAAAGATCTGAAGTGCGTCGTCCGTTTCGACAAGACCACGAAGCTTTTGGTCGATCCGTGCACGAAGCTGACCTACTCATCCGACGGTTTGTCGCCGAGCGGTGATCTGGCCGACCCGAAGCTGGAGCGGTTTCTCACGGAGGTCAACAAAGACGGCGCACTTCGGATCGACCTGAACACGAAGTACCCCGAGCGGCTCCGGGTCAGGTCGCCTCTGCGTCCGTAATCAACCTGCGGGCCAGACGTCAACCCGCGGGATCCACGTCTGACGCTGTGGTGTCGGCAAACAGCGCGGCCAGCGGCTCACGGCGAACCTTGCCGGTCCCCGTTTGCTCAAACGCGTCGATCGTCCGCCACGACGTCGGCACCTTGTATTTCGAGAGACGCTCTGTTGCAAACGTTGCGACCGACTCGATGTCGCGCGCAGACAGTTGGTGTCCGGTAGCCGGGCGAAGTACTGCAGCGACGCTTTGTCCACGAACCTGATCGGGGAGCCCGATCACCACGGCCTCGTCGACCAACGGATGTTCACGAAGGACCCGTTCTATCTCGGCGACGAACACGGAGTACCCGGACACCTTGATGACGTTCTTTGCCCGTCCGGCCAACTCGACGACGCCGAACGGGCGGCGTTTGGCGAGATCGCCGGTACGCAGCCACCCTTCGGTCGTACGTGCACGTTCGGTTTCGGTTTCATTGCCGCGGTAGCCCCGAAAGACGCCCGGACCAGTCACGAGAAGCTCACCAACTCGACCATGGCCGACGTCGTTGCCTTGGTCGTCGACCACACGCATGCGATTTCCGGGAAGCGGGAACGCGAAGGGCCGGTTCAGCCAGCGGCCTGCGTAGGGCGGCGTGATCTTTGTCGCCACGCCACCCGAGAGTTCGACCATCCCGTACCCTTCGACGAACAGGGCTTGGCCGATGTGGGTGCCGAGAAGGGGCAGTGTGGCCGAAGCGCCATAGCGTTGGAAGGTGCTGATGAGGTCCGGTGGCATCGCGTCGGCCCCACTCATCCATATGCGCACTGAGCGAAGATTGCGATGACGTGCACCGGCATCTTCGAGCATCCGATACATCGCCGGTACACCTATGAATGCATTCGACGCCCGTGTCTCGATTGCGTCGAGAACTTCGGTTGGACGGAAACGATCGAACACGAGGGTGCGCACGCCGCTGCAGAGGGTTCCGAGCAACGCACTGAACCCCATGACATGAGCGACCGGAAGCGCGAACACCACTTCGTCGTCGCGCCACGCCAGCGGGAGCACGGCTGCCGCTCGTTGGACGCCGGCGAGCAAGCCGCGGTGTGTCAGTTCGGCACCTTTCGGCAAACCCGTAGTTCCTGAGGTGTACAGCACTGCCGCCATATCCGAGGGGTTGCACACCACGCCCGGCGTTGCGACGGACTTCACCGCACCCTTCGGGAGACGTTTGAGCACGAGCGTCGCCCCACTATCGGTTCGGACATGCTTTAGTTCGTCCGCGCGCATCTGCGGGTTGATGGGCACGACGACACGACCGGCGCGCATCACGCCGAGACACGTGACGAAGAAGTCCCACCCGTTGGGAAGCGCCACGACCACACGATCATTCAGTGCTGAACGGCGGCTCACCAGTGCAGCAATTCGATCCGCCTCATGGGCAATCTCATTCGCCGTGTGGGTCTTGCCCGTTGCCGCTTCGACGATCAGCACTCGATCACCGTGGGCGTGCGCAAGCGCGGCCGAGAACCCTTGGAGCGTAAGGTCTCGCGCAAAAGACATGCGAAGTCGTTCGGCGGTTCCCATGACGGAACACTACCGGTTCGGTGAGTAGACGGATTCCTCAAGTTGGCCTCGGCAGAGGTCGAAACCCCAGGTAGACGCAACAGGAAGAAGTGCCGCGCGCCGTGGAAAAATTGCAATCCCAAAAACCTGCCCGAGGAAGTCGTACGCCCATGCGACTCTTCACGGGCACCGCCGTGATGTTCCTTACGTCGCTGGTCGTGGGTCTGACACTGCTGAGTGTGGTCGATTCGCGCTTCAACGCGTCGATCGATTCCGTGGCGTCATGGTCTCAAAAGCTGCAGGGCTTCGACGATCTGAACCCGCGGCTGCAGGCATTGGCGGCACCCGCAAACTCCGTCTTTCAAACACAGGAACGCGAGATCGAAGAAGCAGACCTGCTGGTTGCCCGGGCGGCGTTCGATACACAGGCCGAAGCAGTGAACCGGCTCATCGCCGACGGATCGGTAGATGCCAAGACGCAAGCACATCTTCAGACCCTCGTGGTCGCCCTTCGCGAACACGCACGCGAGATCGAGGACCTCACGCGGCAGACGGTGCAGGCCCGATCCGATGGCTTCGCCAACGAGGCGGCTCGATCGCTAGCGAGCGTCGGGGCGGCAACGGCGGACGCGATGCGAACGGTGAACCAGGCCAAGTCCGACATCTACAAGATCGAACATGACACGCTTCTTCGCCAGAAGAAGTCGTCGTCGAACATGAGGGTCATGGGGGTGGCGTTCGCACTGCTCGGCGTGCTTTCGATGCTGGTGCTGTGGGCCTTCGGTCGACGCCTGTCTCGTGTCCAGCGGTCGCAATCAGCCGAGCGTGCAGCGACCTTCCGTGCGCTGCAGCGTTCTGAAGCAGAGTTGCGCACATACAACCGCAAGCTCGCGGAGTCCAACCGCGACCTGACCGATTTTGCCTACGTCGCATCGCATGACCTGCAGGAGCCCCTCCGCAAGATCATGGCCTTCGGTGATCGTCTGCGTTCGAAATACGGTGATGAACTCGGTGATGTTGGTGGCGACTATCTCAGCCGCATGCAAAACGCCGCCGGACGAATGCAGGTTCTCATCGAAGACCTTCTGACGTTTTCACGTGTTGCGACGCGGGGCGAACCGTTCGTCATGACCGATCTCGACGCCGTCGCCAAAGGCGTGTTGAGTGACCTCGAAGTGGCGATCGAACGGTCGGCGGCCACCGTCGAGTTGTTCGACCTGCCGACGATCGCGGTAGACCCGTCACAGTTCCGTCAACTGACCCAAAACCTGATCGGGAACGCATTGAAGTTTCGACGTCCCGACGTCGTGACGTACGTGTCGATGCGGGCGCGACGTCTCAACGACGATGAGGCTGCACCGTACGAACTGGTTCACCCGTGCCCCGAGGGTTGGTGGCAGATCGACGTGAAAGACAACGGCATCGGTTTCGAACAGAAGTATGCCGACAAGATCTTCACCGTATTCCAGCGCCTGCATGGACGCAGTGAGTACGAGGGGAGTGGCGTCGGCCTCTCGGTCGTGCGGCGGATCGTAGAACGACACCAGGGAATCATCTCGGCGACTTCGGAGCCGGGCATTGGCACGACCTTCCACATCGTGCTGCCGGCATCACATCCGGAGCTCACGGCGAGCGGCTCCTCGGCTTCGTCTTCGGAGTCCGTCCTCGACGCACCGGCCGCCACACACGAAATGAACACCATCTCGTGATCACGAAATCGATCACCCACCAGGAGATTCCACGATGACCACTTCCCCGATCACCATTCTGCTTGCCGACGACGATCCAGACGATCGGTTGATGGCCACGGAGGCCCTCGTAGAAAGTCGATTGACGAACCCGCTCGTGACGGTGGCCGACGGCGAGGAACTCCTCGACTTCCTGTTGTGGCGTGGCCAGTACGAACAGAGCAAACCCGCGCGCCCGGGGATCATCCTGCTCGACCTCAATATGCCCAAGAAGGACGGCCGAGAAGCCCTGCGCGAGATAAAGGAGAACCCGGAGCTTCGCCGCATCCCCGTGGTTGTTCTCACCACCTCGAAAGCCGAAGAGGACATTCTGCGTACATATGACCTCGGCGTGAACTCGTTCATCACGAAGCCGGTTACGTTCGACCAGCTCGTCGAAGTGATGAAGAGCCTGGGGAAGTACTGGCTCGAGATTGTCGAGCTCCCGGATTCCGTCCGATCGCAGGCAGTCCTCGGATGACCGACGAGATCAGGGTCCTTCTCGTCGAAGATGACGAAGAAGACAAATTCATCGTCACCGAAATGCTCGGTGACGTAACACGAACTTCCTACAAGATCACGTGGGTCACGACAGCGAGCGCCGGCATTTCGGAGCTGCAGACCGGCGACTTTGACGTCGCATTGATCGACTACCGACTCGGCGCAGAAACGGGACTCGACGTCCTCGCTGTCGTGCCACGCAACTCGACCCCGTGCATTCTTCTGACCGGACAGCAGAATCACCAAACCGATCTCGCAGCAATGGAGGCAGGGGCGTCGGACTATCTGGTCAAGGGCGAACTGAGCTCCGACGGGCTCGAGCGTTCGATCCGCTATGCGGTGGAACGTCATGTGCACTTACGGTCGATGCTCGAATCGGAACTTCGATTTCGTGCCGTGGTCGAGTCCGCATCGGACTCCATCCTCCTCACCGACAGCGAGGGTCGTCTCACCAGTTGGAACGAGTCAGCGCTCCAACTGTTCCGATTGACCGCAGACGACGCCGCGACCCTGTCGTTCCAGGATCTGATCGCAAAGGTCGATGACTTCACGCTCGCCGACCTGCACGCCGGGTTGGTCGACGATCCTCATGGCCGACGCCGAGATGGATCCACCTTCCCGATGGAGCTCTCGCTTTCGTCGTGGGAGGGTAAGGACGGACGTCATTGGAGCGCAATCGTGCGCGACGTCACCAATCAGCGCTCGGTCGAAGAACGCTTGGTGCATCAGGCATTTCACGATCCGCTCACCAAGCTGGCCAATCGTGCGTTATTCACGAACCGCGTGTCACACGCGATCGTGCGACTCAAGCGTCGCCCTGGTGCCGTTGGCGTGCTGTTTCTGGACTTCGACGACTTCAAGAAAATCAACGACAGCTTCGGTCATGCCGCCGGCGACGCTCTGCTCAGCACGGCTGCTGAGCGCCTCCTCGGCTGTGTCCGCACCCAAGACACGGTCGCTCGACTCGGTGGCGATGAGTTCGCCGTTCTCGTTGAAGACGCCGACGATCCGAAGACGTCGCTCATCGTTGCCGACCGCATCATGCGAGCAATGCGTCCCACGTTCTCCATCGAGAACCGTGAGGTGGAAGTTTCGTGCAGCGTGGGCATCGCCGTTACGGTCGAGGACACCACACCGGGATCAGATCTCTTACGTGACGCCGACGTCGCCATGTTTGCCGCCAAGGCAAAAGGCAAGAACTGCGTAGAGGTCTTCGAGGACAGCATGCACTCGGCGATCATGGAGCGCGTGGCCCTGGAGGCGCAGCTGCGTCGTGCAGTGATCAACGGGGAATTTGTTCCGTTCTATCAACCTATCCTCGACCTCGAAACCGGTCTGATCAGTGGATTCGAAGCCCTGGCGCGCTGGGTACATCCCGAGCGCGGCCTAGTCGGGCCGAACGTGTTCATGGAGATTGCGGAGACGACGGGGCTGATCAACCCGATCGGCCGATCGATGCTGTTCTCGGCCTGTCACCAGATTCGCCTGTGGCAGGACCAGTTCCCGTCGGCGAACAAGCTAACCGTGTCGGTGAATCTCTCCAATCGCCAGATCGAAGATCCGATGATCTTCGAGACGCTTCGTGCAGCTCTCGACGAGTCGGGGGTGGATCCCCGGACGTTGATCCTCGAGATCACCGAAAGCCTGATGCTCAATCGCAGTGGTGTGTCGGCACAAATGCTCGAGAAGATGGTCGAGCTCGGCGTGCGAATCGCTATTGACGATTTCGGCACGGGATACTCGTCGTTGAACTACCTGCAGGAGCTCCCGCTAAGCGTACTTAAGATTGACCGGGCGTTCGTGAACCGGGTCGGTGAATCGCGGGGTGATTCGTTGGTCGAGGCGATTATCGCAATGAGCCGCAGTCTTGGACTGGTGGCGATCGCCGAAGGCATCGAGACGCGAGAGCATCTGGAGGGCCTGAGTCGGTTCGGGTGCGCGTTCGGGCAGGGGTACCTGTTCTCCAAGCCGGTGTCCGCCGCCGAAATCGAGGACATCATGTTGCAGCAGGCCGACGACAACGGCGCATCTATCCGCGGGCTGATGGCCCGACCGTAACCGTTCCCTCGTTTGTCTCGTTCCTGGTTCGGTGACACCTGCGGGTGGCGTCGCCTCGATGGGAGGTATCTGCGCCTGGTTCGGTACTATTGGGCTGTGACCGCGACGCTGACGATCGAAAGCTCCATGGTTCCGGAGCCGTCGTTGCTGCCATCGGTTCTCCCGACCGATCGTCTCACCGCGTCGGGGGTTGCGGTCCCCGAGTTACGTGCCGACCTTCGACGGGTGGTGTCGTGGCGCAACGCTATAACGGTCGCACTGGCCTACGTGCAGTCGTTTGGAGTGCTGATCGGGGTCGACCTGCTCGTGGAACGAACTGGTTGGTGGCCTCTGTGGATCCCGACGTTCCTCCTCATGGGTCGCGCGCATGCGTTGTTCGGGATCTTGTCGCATGAAGGCACGCACCGACTGCTCTTCACATCGCAGCGGTGGAACGATCTGGTGAGCAACTGGTTGATTGCGCCACTGTCGTTCTCGTCGCAGGAGGGGTATCGGCGTTCCCACATGGCCCACCATCGTGACCCGCTGGGCCCGGCCGAACCCGATAAATCGCTCTACGCCGACTACCCCGTCACGCGACCCACGCTGCAACGTCGTCTTCGTCGAGACATGTTCGGAGAATCGGGATACAAGGTCCTGCGGAGTATCCTCCGTGGGCTTAACAAACCCGTCACGCGGAACGCCGTGATTCGTATCATATGTACACAAATTGCATTGGCGATCGTGCTCGGCTTCTCCGTGGCATGGTGGGCGTGGCCGGTCATGTGGTTTCTGCCGTGGATGACGGTGTGGCGTCTGTTGAACCGGCTGCGGGCGATCGCCGAACACGGTGGGATGCGCAACTCCAAAGATGAGCGGGTCACCACGCACCACGTACGTCAATCCGTCTCCGCCCGGTTTTGGATGGTTCCGTACAACACCGGGTGGCACATTGCGCACCATGTCGATGCGGGCGTCCCCTGGCGCAACCTTCCACGCTTCCATCGCGAACTCATCGCCGCCGGCTACGTCGTCGCCGGGCTCGAGTACCCCAGCTACCGCGCCCTCTGGCGAGCGCTCTCGTCGCGCCCGGAGTAACTGCACGAAAATGGCCACGGGGCCTCGCCTAGCTTAGAGCTTTGTTGGTGGATAGCGACCAAGACCGCTAATTCGAAGGCGCCTGCATCCCGGGCTTGGACACTTCAGTCGGACCCTTGAAAACTCTTGGCCACGAACCGTTGACGGTGCGCTGACACTCGGATAACGGGGGAACGACGCGAGCGGAATCGCAAGATGACGCAACGCGCATGACTCGATGACGAAACGCGCACGTACCAACGACAGTGCGAAGACGCACGCCCCGTACGGTCACACTGACGAACGAGGGGGTCCAATGGAAACGAAACTCAATGGTGTCGGCTACAGCGACACGGAAATGCTGTCGCTCGAGTCTCCATTCGCAGGTGCGCAGCTGAGCGCACCGGTCGAAGGCATCGGAGCGGGTTCGCAATCGCCCGTCGCCACCGAATGGGAGTCCCCGTTCTCCGAGGCTCTGTCGTTCGAAACGACGTCTGAGTCGATGGTCGCCACCGAACTCCTGATGGCCGAACTGGAGAGTGAAGAGTTTATGGGCGCGCTCGAGGCGCTCGCCGATGAAGCGGCGGCGCGCCACTTGATGTCGACGACGATGTGGACGTCGCACGGCGAGGCACCGGCGCTTGCTACGTCGGAGGCCGAGGCCTTCATCGGTGGCGTTGGTGCAGAAGCGGACCGGCTTCTTGAACGACTCGAGGCACACTTCATTGGCCGCACGATCGAAACGCTTACGGAAAATGAGATCGACTCCGTCGGGTCGCGATTCGTTGCCGAGGCCGGCGTGTTGAGCAGCGCCACAGAACAGTTCCTCGGCGGATTGTTGAAGAAGGCGGGCAGCATAGTCAAGGGCGTCGTCAACGTCGCCAAGAAGGGAATTCAGGCGGTCGGAAAGTTCCTTCCGCTCGGCAAGCTCTGGAACACCCTGAAGGGTTTGGTGAAACCACTGCTGAGCCGCGTGCTCAAGGCGGCGCTCGGAAAACTCCCGCCCGCGGTTCGGCCGATCGCCGAAACGCTCGCAAAGAAGCTGTTCGGCACCGGCGAGGCGAGTTCGGCAATACCGCTGGTCTACGAACTCGGCGAGTCGTTCGATCACCAACTTGCTGAGGCTCTCCTCGCGCCGAGCGACACGGAGGCGGACCGTTTGGTGTTCGAGGCCGAGGCGGAAGCACTCGCCGAAACCCCCGATACGGTTGCCGCCCTCGACGCCGCACGGGCGCGGCTGGCCAATCAGCTGCGTGAAGCGACACCGGGGTCGGTGCCCCGTCTCGAACTCGAAGAGTTCATTCCCGTTGTTCTTGCCGCACTGCCGTTGATCAAGCTCGGCATCACGGTGATCGGACGCCAACGAGTCGTGGGATTTCTCGCCGACCGACTGGCGGATCTCATCAAAGGAATGATCGGCGAACAGGCGGCGAAAGCCATCTCCGGTCCAATCGTCGACGTTGGACTCGGGCTCTTGACACTCGAAGCTGAGACACAACCGGAAGGACTGGGAGCGGAAGCGCTCGTGTCGACGGTAGAAGACACGGTGCGAAAGGTGATGGAGCTCCCGGCCGAGGCCCTCGAACTCGGACCGGTTCGTGACCTCGAGCTCCACGAGGCGTTTGCGTCGGCGGCCTCGCGGCACCTGCCACGCGCACTTCTCCGAGCAGGTCTGCCCATGGTCGACACCGTCCACGGCACCGGCGTGTGGATGATGATGCCGCGCTCGACGCGCCCGTGTTTTCGGTACAAGAAATTCACCGAGACCTACCCGATCGTGATTCAACGTCCCACCGCACGCGCGATTACGTTCCCCGGGGGCGACACGCTTGAACTTCGCCTGCTCGACGCTGGCGTGAGCGCATGGCCGGTGCAGGGCGAGGTGCACCTTTACGAGGCGATTCCGGGGACCCAGCTCGGACATCTCGCCGCGTTCGAGGGGGAGGGAAGTCTCCCCGAAGCACTGGTGGCGACCGACGAGTTCGAAGTGTTGACCCCCGAAATCGCATCGATGCTGATTGCCGAGCCGGGGCAGGGCCGAGCTGCTCGGCCGTCCTCACCGACGGCGGCACCAGATGTTGCACCGGGTACCCGGCTATTTCGCCTCAAGGTTGCAGGACGCCGTATTCGGCGGACCCGCCGATTCGAAGTACGACTCGATGCCTCCGGATCGGTGCCGACGCTACGCCTCCATCTGTACCTCGGCGAGCGCGAATCACACCAGATCGCCGAGGCCGTCGCGAAAGGACAACCAGCGGCGATGCTGGCCGGCGTCAAAGCGTTACTCGGTCCGGCGTTCGAACTCGCGCTCACAGCGCGGTTGCAGCGGCACCTTTCGGCAAAGATTCCAGGGCCGGTCGCACCGGCCCGGGCAAAGGCTCTTGCCCGACTTGTATCAGAAGGTGCACTTACGGCTTTGGGAGCCGCAGTGAGTGGACTCGCGCCGAAGTTCGTTGAAGCGGCTCGCGATCCGCGCCCGGGTGCGACCCTCACGTTTGAGTTCCGGTTCAGCGACAAGGCAGCACTCATCGGCGGCACTCCGGCCACCCCGGCGGTTTCGGTGCTGGCAGGACGAAACCATGGCTGAGCGGTCCGCGAGTCGCCTCCAACTGCAGAGTGAACTCGATCACTGGCGCTACGCAATCTCGGCACTTCGCGAGCTCGACGCTTTTGCATCGAACTCGGCGTGGGCCGAACTCGAGGAATACCTGAGTACCGGACTCCGGGCACGTTTGCGATCAGTGACGGATTCACTCGACCTTGAGGCTGCGCAACTCGTCGGCGCGTTTCGGTCCGAAGTCGCCACCGATGAATTGCGGGAACGTTTGCTCCGGCTTCGTGATCGATATGTGCAAGTAGAAACCGTCCTCGACTTCTTCGGCGATGCCCTTGCGGTCCGGAGTGATCCCGTCACAGCCGCGCAATTGCGTGGCCTCGATGTCCTCGCCGCCGACAGCATGGACTACGTACTTCGGCCACTGGGTATCGAAGCGCCGCCGGTGCTGTGCTATTTCGACAAGGGACTTGGGGCGTCGATCCTCAAAGCGGGCGTGCGTCTTTGGGATCGAGGAAACCCGTTGTCAGCAGCCGCGATCAAGATCACTCGCCACAACGCGCGTCACCCAACAGCGCTGCTGCATGAAACAGGCCATCAGGTCGCTCACCTGACGGGGTGGAATCAGGAACTTGCCGACGCCCTTTCTCGAAAGCTTCGAAGCCAATCTGTCGAACTGGGCGATGCGTGGGCAGGATGGGCCAGCGAAGTCGGTGCTGACGTCTACGCATTTGCCCTGTCGGGGTATGCGCCGCTGCCGGCTCTCGCGAACGTTGTCGACGGAACGTCGGGTGCGGCCTTTCGGATGATTTTCGGAGATCCGCACCCATTCCCATGGATACGAGTGATGTTCAATGTTGCACTCTGTCGGAGCTGGTTCGGGCCGGGCCCGTGGGACATGGTCGGCCAGGCTTGGTGGGAGCGTCACCCGATGGAGGCTGCGCCGACCGCTGTTGCACGGCTGGCGCAAGAGAGCATTGCTGCGATGCCCGGCATCGTGGATGTGTGCACGCGCCAGCCGATGGCTGCCTTTGGCGGTCGGCCACTCACCTCGTTGATCGATCCGCGTCGGGTGTCACCTTCGGAACTCAATGTGCTCGGCGAACGAGCGGGGCCGACGCTGCTGTCATCGAGCTATCTGATGCGACGTGAATCGGTGCGAATTCTCGCCTGGCTCACCACCCGCGCTCCTGACCCTGCGAACGGGACCCGCTTACGCGACTGGTTGTCGAACCTCGGCAACCCGAACCTCATCCGACGATCCGCCTAAACCGCGACAACCACAAGGAGAAGAACCATGCCAACTGACCAAAGAGAATTGGATCCGGACAGCAAAAAGCTCGATGACAAATTCAAGGCGCTCGGTAGTGCGATGGGGATCCAGTTCGAGCCGACGAACCCAGGACCGATGCCCCAGCGAGTAATCGGAAAGGGAGTCGACGAACTGCACTACGGAAGTACGAAGCACACAAAGGTGCGCGTGACGTTCGCATCGGGTAGTCGCAAAGAACTGACCATTAAGGGCGGGGTCGCGCCGCTCATCCCTCTCGAAACCGGTCCCCGAGACCGTGTCGTGCAGTCCGAATTCCTGGACCCCACAAACGGCGCCTGTCTGCAGTCAAGTTTTGGCCAAACCAACTAGCCCTCTCCTACGTCTTCGATAAGGAACCTCCGATGTTCAACTACCTGGCCAACCAATTTCCGCCTGCGAACCGTGCCGACGTTCTCCTCATACACCCCGCTCAATTGAGTCGGTGGTTGGACGAGGTCTGGGCCGCTGGTCCGCCCAATCTCGGTGCATTCCCGGCGGCCGGACCGTTTCTCGGTGCGATCAATCCAGTCAACGATCTCCGCTTTCCGCTGCCTGGCGGCGTCGTGGGAGGAGCGCCGGCGGGACCATCGGGTATCCAACCCCCCGGCGTCGACAACTCCGGCATCGCCTTTGGCTTCAATGCCGCGAATCGTCCTATCTGGGACCACCTCATTTATGGCTATTTGCTTGAAAACACTGGCCTGTTCGAGATCTTCAGTGAAGTGGTTCGACTTGCAGTGACAACCGAACAGCTGAGTGCTCAGTTCACCAACGACGCGGTGGCGTGGCTGCGAAGTACTGAGGAGCTGTTCTTTCGAGACCAGCCGGCGTTTGCGATCGGTTCGGTCTTAAGTGCCCTGCGCCCCGAAAGCCGTGTGACCCGTCGTAATGCGTACTGGCGAATGTTTGGTTGGGATCTCGCTCATCCGGTGCCACCTCGATGGATGGGCGGCGACGGATCACAGCCCTGGAAGCGAGATGTCGGTGCGGCTGCCAACACGCAGTTTCGTGACAAGTGGGTCGAGCTGCTCCGTCAGATATGGCTGGCACGCGAGAACAGCCAAAACACCGCTGGGCCCAACCCCACCGATGACGGGTATTTGCTCCTCTTGTGCGACTCTCTTCGCGACATGATGCAGATGCGTCGCCGTGGAGGGATGTTGGCTCGTGAGGAATTCGCGGCCGTGACCACGATGAGTTGGTTCGACCTGACGCTCTCTGACAACACTTCGATCGTAAGCGCACTTGGGGCGCAAGCCGCAAGCCCTGCGGACCGTCTGGCCCTTATGGCCCAACGGGTGGGTATGACGATTGCTCCACGCTCACGGGAGTTGTTCCAACTCGCACCGCTCGTATCCTGGCTGCTTCGGATTATTGAGGCGGGAGTGCTCACGAATGCTGGCCAGATGCAGGTGTTCTATCTTCCTGGAGGCGTTCTCGCACCGGCGCTCAATCAGATCATCGATCTGTGGCAGTCCGCCACTGGGGAATCCTTGAAGGGCCGCAGCGTCATCGCTCGGCAAGACACCCTGGCTCGCCCAGACCAGCCGCAGCAGCCGTTGCGAGCGCCAGGGTCACAGCCCCTCTTCGCGACTCCTCCGGTGCCAGCGTTGAACGGCGCACGATCATGACCTTCGCGCTCGAATCGCCTTTTGCCAGTGAGGGGTTCGCTGGAGCGTCGTTCAACGAGACGCCCGGCGAGTCATTTGATACGTTGACATACGAAAGTGAGTGGGGATCGCCCTTTGGCGAGGCCTTCGAAAATGAGAGCTTCGCGACAGAGAGCTCTGCGACCGAAAACTACCAGTCGGAGAGCTTCACGCCCGAAAACTACGCCGAGGAATCGGAATGGGGATCGCCCTTCGGGAAGAGTGAGGAGGGCGAGAACTGGACGGAGTCGGAGATATCGAAGAGCCTGACGTTTGCAACGAACGACAAAGACGTCACCTACCGCAACCAACAGTGGCGATTCGGGAAGAACGAGCATGCGACGAACAAGGAGCCCAGAAAGCCCGAGGCGAAGGCAACACGCGTCGAGTGGCATGAACTCACCCTCAGCTATTTCGATGTCGATCAATACTTCCTCAAGTCCGCTCACCGTCA
>JANOWU010000102.1:0-1849 GCA_031418035.1 Acidimicrobiia bacterium | reverse complement strand
TGCTGCTGTCGACCGACGCCGGAGTCGGACAGCAACTCCTGGATGTCGAGCAACCGACACGACACACCATTGATCGCGTACTCGCTCTCCCCTGTCCGGAACAGGGTGCGGGTGATCGTCACTTCGGAAAACTCGATCTGAAGCGTGCCCGAGGCGTTGTCGATGGTCAGACTGACCTCGGCGCGTCCGAGCGCCGCCTTCTTCGACGTTCCGGCGAAAATGACGTCTTCCATCTTGTTGGAGCGAATCGTCTTCGCTCCTTGCGCACCCAGCACCCACGCCACCGCATCGACGATGTTGGACTTCCCCGACCCGTTCGGGCCGACGACGACCGTGATCCCCGGTTCGAGATCGAGCGTGGTGGATTCGGCAAAGGACTTGAAGCCCTTCAGAGTCAGCGTTTTGAGATACACAGCGCCAGAAAGCCTTCCACAGCCAAACCTGGGGAAAAGTCTGCGGATATCTCTCGACGCGCGGTGGATAACGCCCTTCGGGCGTCGGGTGGCTTCAACGCTGACACGTTGGGCACCAATACGCAGATCGCTGGGCAACGATCCCTCGCCGGATGATCGAACCGCAGGCGACACACCCGAGACCGGCCCGTGCGTGGACACGATGCTCCAGCGCAAACGTCCCGGCGCGTCCGACCATGTCGACGTATTGGCCATCGCCGAGTGTCGAACCTCGGGCTTCGATCGCTGCCTCGAGGACCTCGACCATCATCGTATGTACACGTTTGAATTGCGGACCTGATATGCGGCTGACCGAACGAGAGGGGCGAAGACCGGCCCGAAAACAGATCTCGTCGGCGTAGATGGACCCCACCCCGGCCACGACACCCTGATCGAGCAGAAACCCCTTCAGCGAGACGCTACGACCACGGGCGCCATCGACGAACACCTTTGCCGTGACGAGTGGGTCCAGCGCGTCAGGACCCACGTGATCGAGCTCCGAACATGCGGGCGAGGTCAGGAACATTTCCCCGAACGTGCGCGGGTCGACGAAGCGCACCTCGGTACCGTCGGCGAGCTGGAGGCGAACATGGGTGTGGGCCAGCAGCGGGTCGTCCGGCGTGAGGGCGTGGAGCAATTGTCCGCTCATTCGGAGATGCACGACGAGCACGCCGGCGTTCTCTCCCTGTTGGAAATCGATCATGAGGTACTTGCCACGACGTCGGGTTGCCACGATGTGCGCCCCTCGAAGGCCCGTCGTGAACTGCTCCGGGTCGTCGTGGCGACGGATCGTGCGCATCCGGCCGAGAATCACCTCGGTGATCGTGCGTCCGGTCAGGACTGCGTCGAGGTCACGTCGAACCGTTTCCACTTCCGGCAGTTCAGGCATCGGAACCAATCAAAGCTATGCGCACAGACTTTTGCGGTCTTAGGCGGTGACGTTCGACGACTCGGCCGAATCGGCTACGTGCGAGGCTCCCGGCACTTCCCCGAGCCCACTTTCGAAAATCCAGTTCCAGGCCATTTGCGCAGCAGCCTGCTCCGCTTGCTTCTTGGAACGCCCCTGCCCGGTCCCTCGGACAACACCGGCCACGATGACTTCTGCGGCGAACTCCTTGGCATGATCTGGACCGGCCCCGATCACCCGATAACTGGGCGGCGAATCGAAGCGCCGCGCCGAGAGCTCCTGCAAGCGTGTCTTGTAGTCGGCGCCTCCGGGGCCGCTGGAGTAGTCGTGAATTCGTTCCGCAAGCAGTTTCAAGACCAGCGACGCCGCCCCGTCCCAGCCACCGTCGATGTACACCGCCCCGATGACCGCCTCGAGCGCGTCGGCCAGAATCGACGGTTTCTGCCGTCCTCCGGTCGCATGTTCACCCTTGCCCAGCAACAGGTGGTGC
>JANOWU010000101.1:0-16250 GCA_031418035.1 Acidimicrobiia bacterium | reverse complement strand
CATGGCACTCGTTGAAGTCAGCGTCGAGGTTGTAGAGCTCCCACTGGTCGTTTTCGAACGGCGTACCGGGTGGGTGAAACGCGACCGCCTTCCAGCCCGCGGCCCACAGGCCGCGATGGCCGAACATCTCGAAATGCTGCTCTGGCTTTGCCGTCGGCGCCGTCGGGTTCGTGATGGTGGCGGCGAAGCTCGTTCCCTCGAGGGGTTCGGGACGGATAGCGCGGATCTGGGCCGGTATGTCGATATCGAGGAGGTCGAGGAGTGTTGGAACGAGATCGCTGGCATGGCAGAACTGGTGGCGCAGTGCGCCTTCGTCGTCGATGTGGCCCGGCCACGACACCACGAGGGGGTCTCGGATACCGCCGCCGTGGGTGTTCTGTTTGTAACGGCGAAGCGGTGTGTTGGCGGCCATGGACCATCCCCACGGGAAGTTGGAGTGCGTATCGGGGCCGCCGATGTCATCGATCCGGGCGATCTTCGTTTCCATCGACTCCGGGATTCCGTTGTACGGCCCCATCGCGTTCACGAACCCGAGTGGTCCACCCTCCTGTGACGCCCCGTTGTCGGAGAGCACCAGAATGATCGTGTTGTCGAGTTGGCCCATGATGTGAAGCTTCTCGATGAGGCGCCCGAGTTGGACGTCGGTGTGGTCGAGCATTCCCGCATATGCAGACTGTAAGCGTACAAACAATCCCTTTTCGTCGTCGTTGTGATTGTCCCACGGTTGGATGAACGCGTTTCGTTCGGGCAACTCGGTGTTGCGAGGAACGATCCCCAGCTCGCGTTGCTTGGCAAGACGATCTTCGCGTGTTTTGTCCCAACCCTTCGCGAACACAGGCTCGTACTTGTCGATGAACTCGCGTGCCACTTGATGCGGGGCATGACAGGCGCCGGGAGCGATCCAACACAACCACGGTGTGTCCGGGATGGCCAGCTGATGCTCTGTGACCATACGAATCGCGTTGTCGATCAGATCTTCGGTGAGGTGGTAGCCCGACTCGAAGGTGCCCGGGATATCGACATGGGTGTTGTCGCGGACCAACTCGGGCGCGTACTGGTCGGTCTCAGCGTCCATGAAGCCGTAGTAGCGGTCGAACCCTCGGCCGAGGGGCCACCCGTCGAAGGGTCCGGTCGGACCAGACTCGGTGAGCGGTGTGGCATGCCATTTGCCGAGCATGTAGTTCCGGTATCCGTACTCACGCAAGATCTCCGGCAGCGTGGCAGCATCGTGCGCGATCTTGCCGCGATAACCGGGTAGGCCGGTGTCGAAGTTCGCGAGGCAGCCCATGCCGACGGAATGATGGTTGCGTCCGGTCAGCAACGCGGCGCGCGTGGTGGAGCACATCGCCGTGGTATGAAAGCCGGTGTAGCGCAGTCCGTGCGCGGCCAAGCGATCGATGGTGGGGGTGGCAATCTCGGATCCGTAGCAACCGAAGTCCGAGAAGCCCACGTCGTCGAAGAGGAAGACGAGGATGTTGGGATGCCGCGCCGAGGGCACAGAGATAGCCATGGGCCACCCTACGTAAATATTGCAGTGGACGTAAAATTCGCATCCGGTGATCCATCGGCCAGCCTCGTGCTGGCGTCACCCCGTTCCTGGGTTTTTGCTGGTTTTGCTGGATTTGCGAAGTTCCCTAAGGTCGTGGGCCATGGAACACGTGTGGCAGGCAGAAATTGACGAACTCGCAGACCGGAAATCGCGGGCACTCGAACTCGGCGGCAAAGAACGGATCACGCGCCAACACGACGCCGGGAAGCTCACGGTGCGGGAACGCTTCGACGCGTTTTGCGATCCCGGTTCTTTCGACGAGGTCGGTTCCGTCTCCGGCGTTGGGACCTACGACGCCGACGGAAACATGACGGGGTTCACTCCCACCAACATCGTGTGCGGTGTCGCCGAGGTCGACGGTCGACCGGTGGTCGTTTCCGGCGACGACTTCACCGTGCGCGGCGGATCGTCGGAGGCGACGCTTCCTGCGAAACGTCAGTTCGCAGAGCAAATTGCGATAGAGCTTCGGTTGCCGCATGTACGCCTCGTGGACGGCATGGGTGGCGGTGGATCGGTGAAGTCCATCGAGTTGAAAGGTCGCACGCTCATTCCAGCCCTGCACGGCTGGGAAACCGTCGTGGAACACCTCGGGGTCGCTCCGTCCGTCGCTCTCGCCCTGGGCTCTGTCGCGGGACTCGGGGCGGCTCGGATAGCCACCTCGCACTACTCGTTGATGGTGGCGGGAACGTCGCAGATGATGATTGCCGGCCCGGCGTTGGTCGATCAGGCTTCTTTGGGGACGGTGAGCAAGGAGGAACTCGGGCACGCTCGCATTCATACGTCGAATGGATCGGTCGACGACGTCGTCGAGAGCGAAGAGGAGGCGTTCTCCCGAACGCGTCGATTCCTTTCGTATCTCCCTTCGAGTATCGACGAACTGCCACCTCGTGGATCGGCCGGCGATGACCCGAATCGGCGCGACGAAGAACTTGCATCGATCATTCCTCGCGACAGCCGCAAGGTCTACAAGATGAGAAAGATCATCGACAAGGTCGTCGACGTTGACTCGTTCTTCGAGATCGGCCGGGGTTGGGGCAAATCGGTGATCGCCGGTTTTGCACGGATCGACGGATGGCCGGTGGCGTTGTTTGCCGAAGATCCGTATGTGTACGGAGGAGCATGGACGGCCGACGCATCCCGGAAGGTGGCCCGCTTTACCGATCTGGCGTCTACGTTTCACCTTCCGCTCATTCACCTCGAAGACTGTCCGGGTTTCCTCATCGGCAAAGAGTCTGAAGAGTCAGGCACCATCCGGTTCGGCTCGCTGGCCTTGGCGGCGATCGGTCAATCGAAGAGCCCATTTTGCTGCGTCGTCATACGCAAGGCCTTCGGGGTCGCGGGAGCAGCGAACCAGAAACCGGGAGCCACCCACTTTCGCTTCGCGTGGCCGTCGGGCGACTGGGGTTCGCTCCCGATCGAGGGCGGACTCGAAGTTGCCTATCGGACCGAACTGGAGGGGCTCCAAGGCGACGTTCTGGCTGCCGAAATCGATAAGATACGTACACGTTTGAATCGATTCCGCAGTCCGTTCCGATCGGCGGAGGTCTTCGAGATCGAAGAGGTCATCGACCCCCGTGATACTCGCAAGATTCTGGCGAGATGGGTGAACCTGGTGCGGCGCACCCAAAAGCCTCAACCGATGTCGTGGACCTTTCGACCGTAGCCTTTGGCGCGACTCAGATCCCGTCGGTGTGCAGTGAAACGTTCTTGATCGACCCCGCTCCGAACGGTTCGAGGTTGGAGAGGAGCGTCCAGACCGCACCCACGGTACACATCACAGGAAAGAAGAGAGCGGCCGATTGCCACGTGGTCTTGTCGGACAGGACACCGACGATGACCGGCCCGATCGCGATCGACACGCCGGAGGCAAATGCGCCAAGGCCCGCGACGCCGGGGTCGTTGGCGCCGACGGAGAACAGTCGGCCCGTGCCGAACACGTAGATAGGTCCGGCGGCGAATCCGAATACCGCAACGGCGATGAGCCGAACGGCCATCGGGGTCGGAAGCGCAAACGTCAAGGATGCGAGAGCGCCCACTGTGAAGCAGGCGAGCTCCATCTTCGGACCGAGAAGTCGGAGAAGACGATGACCGATCAAACGGGCGGCTGTGCCTCCAACGCCAAAGAGTCCTCCGGCGGCAGTCGCAAGGGCAGGCGAAACGTCCAACAGCTCTTTCATAAGCGTGCCGACGAAGACCACGAACGTGTATTCGCAGATGACGCCGAGTCCGTTGCGCGCCGTGGCGACACGCAGGCTCCGCGATCGAAGAAGGGCGAGGGGATGTGATGTCGGCCGCGAGGCATGGGCGCTCGGAAGGGTCCGGGCGCCAAACCATGAAGCCGAGAGGCACGCGGTGAGCACCCAGACTGCCGTGGGTGCGCGCCATCCGATGCTTGATCTCATGAACAGGGCGAGGAGCGGACCCTGTGCGATGCCCACGCCGGATGGCCAGGCGTTCAACTTGCCGAAGATCTCGTCCTTGTCGTTCGTGTACATACGGTCAACCAGCGTCGGGATGACGATGACGATGGTTGCGGCACCGAAACCGATAGCGGCAGCACCGGCCAGGCTCTGGACCACATGGAACGCCGTGGTGTACAGCAAGGCGCCCGTGCCGATGAATCCCAGAGCAGCCAGGAACGAATGACGCTCTCCGAACCTGGCCACAAGGCTCGGACCTCGCACGCCCATGAACAGGAGGCAGATGCCGAACATTGCTCCATGGGCACCCACCATCGTGCTCGACAGGCTGATCTCCTCACGAAGTTTGACCAGAGCCATGTTGCTGCCGAGTCCTGCGGACAACGCGGCGTAGCCCAATGCCAGAGTGACAAAGAGGCGGCGGCCGGGGACAACACGAGTGGTGGGGGCTGGGGGCAGGGTCACGGGTGGGGGAGGTTCGGCCAAGACCGGCTCAGCGCAAAGGGCTATTCACGTTCGAAGAAAGGAAGAGAATAGTCCCACTCGACCTCGCCCCACTTGTTCGCAGCCTCCGCCAACTCGCCAACGGTCCACTTCCGGTTGATCGAGATCGTGTCGGAGACGTGCCACGGCTGCATGAGGGCAACCCCTCCGCCGTACACGAAGAACACCTTGCCTTTGATCGGACAGTTCGCAGTCGCCAGGTAGGCGACGAAGGGTGAGATGTTGTCGGGGGCGAATTTGTCGAACCCGCGTGCCTCGGCGCGCTTGCGTCGTTCGGCGTCGCGCTCCTCTGCTCCGGGGATGGACATCGTCAGTCGCGTGCGCGCGGCGGGGCAGATCGCGTTCGCTCGTACTCCGTAGCGGCCGAGCTCCTTTTGCGTGATCTCGGTCATCGAGGCAATGCCGGCCTTTGCGGCGCCATAGTTCGCCTGGCCAGGATTGCTCAGAAGGCCCGATGTCGAAGACGTATTGATGATCGACGCCTGGACGCTCTTTCCGGCCTTTGACTGGTTGCGCCAATACTGCGCGGCGGCTCGTGACGGCAGGAAGTGCCCTCGCAAATGGACGTGAATGACGGCATCCCATTCGGCGTCGGTCATGTTGACCAACGTGCGGTCACGCAGAATCCCTGCGTTGTTCACGAGAATGTCGAGTCCGTCGAAGGTGCTGATCGCCATATCGATCATGCGTTGCGCGCCGTCAGCATCGGCGACATCGTCGTAGTTGGCAATCGCTGCGCCGCCGGCGGCGACGATCTCATCGACCACCTGCTGAGCAGGGGTGAGGTCTTGGCCCGTGCCATCCTGGGAGCCGCCGAGGTCGTTCACCAGAACGGCCGCGCCTTCAGCGGCGAACAGGAGTGCATGCTCACGACCGATGCCACGGCCTGCCCCCGTAATGATTGCGACGCGTCCATCGAGTGTACCCATGGTGACTTCTTCTTTCGTGAGTGTGCGGAATAAGTATGTGTACGGAATATGTGCGTGATCAGTCGTTGGCGAACTTCGGTGGACGCTTCTCCTGGTGCGAGAGCAGTCCCTCCCGAACGTCGGGCCCGCCGAACCCATAGAACTCGTAAGCCAAGGACGCGTCGAATGCAGGCCCGAAGGCGCGGTACCAGTGATTCAACGTGTGCTTCGTGAACCGAAGCGCAGCCTGCGCCATGGTGCTCAGCTGAATTGCCACCTCTAGCGCCCGATCCTGGAGTTGGTCATCGTCGACGCACAAGCTTACGAGCCCGATGCGCTCGGCCTCTTCACCGCTGAGCGCGTCGCAGGTCAGAAGGTAGTACTTGGCCTTGGCCATGCCGCACAGCAGCGGCCAGCAGATCGCCGCATGATCGCCGGCTGCGACACCGAGGCGGGTATGGCCATCGATGATCTTCGCCGTGCGGGCCACGATGGAGATGTCGGCGAGCATGCCGCAGACCAGCCCGGCGCCGACGGCTGGACCGTGCATCGCCGACACGATCGGCTTGGAGCAATTCAACACGTTGTACACGATGTCGCGTGCCTCGCGCATCGCTCGGGTACGTGCCGCGTAGTCGTTGACGAGTTGATCGATCAGTTCGAAGCTTCCGCCCGCCGAGAACGCCTTGCCCGCACCACGAATCATCGCAATCCGGACGTCGGGGTCGCGGTCGATGGTGACCCAAACGTCGGCGAGGTGTTGATGACCCAACGGTGACACGGAGTTGAGGCCCGGCCCGTCCAGGGTGATTCGCAACACTCCTTCAGCGGGACGGTCAAAGCTCAGCGTCGGGAACTGCACGGCGTAGTCGATCACCTCGCCGACACTACCGTCGGGTTTGGGAGTCAAGCCACCCGGGAGGGCGTGCGCTCCCCGTTCACCATTGCGCCTAGCCTGACCCAAGTGACCGACGTTCGACTTTCGGTGCTGGGGCGCGGGGTACTGCTTGGACCCGCCGACCCTATCCCCGCGCTGTGGTCGCGCGAGGGCGTCGAAGTCGTGGAAGTCAGTGGAGCCGACTCGGTTGACGTACTTCACGGGGCGTGGCGTGCTCGGCGCCCTGTCGTGGTCCGACTGCTGTTCGATCCAGGTTCGATACGAGAACCCGATACGTTTGCCGTCGAGCCGTGGCGGGTCGACCCAGGTCTGGAGCTGCTCAACGATCGCCTGCATTTTCTGCTGTGGGCCAACAACTATGACGCACGGGGTGGGTCCGAGCCGATCTGGTGGTGGGGTCGCAAAGCAACGCGCTTTGGTGCCTTGTTTGCCGCCGATGCGTCGGTGGCCGATGTCGTCCTCGCCGACGGAACTCATGCGTGGATTGATGGCGGCCCGCGTGCACAACTTCCGCTTGATGTGGTGCACTCCGAGAGCGTGGAGTTGGGCCGGCTCCGCCTGGCACCACCGGCAGTCGTGGCCCGGCCGGGCATGGATCTTGCGCCAGATCAGTACCGGGCGATCTCTCATGACTACGGCCCGGCACGCATCATCGCCCCCGCTGGATCAGGAAAGACACGTGTACTTACGGAACGGCTTCGACATGTTCTCGGTAATTGTGGCTGGGAACGCGAAACGGTCTGTGCCATTGCGTACAACAAGAAGGCTCAGGAGGAACTCGCGCAACGGTGTGCGGAGTTCTCGCCCCGGGTGTCGACCCTGAATGCGCTCGGTTGGGAGATCCTGGGGCGACCACCCGTCGTCGAGGAACGTGAAGTTCGAAACATTCTGAGCGGTCTGGTCCCGAAGCAGCAGCGTCGGGCGAACGTCGACCCGATAGCCCCCTACATCGACGCATTGGGCAAAGTCCGCCTCGGGCTTCGTGATCCGGCTTTGGTCGAAGAGGAAACCGACGACGTGCCCGGTTTCGCGGACGTCTTCCGGCCGTATCGCGACGCATTGAAGGAACGTGGATCCGTCGACTTCGACGAGCAGATCTATGGCTGTGTCGAGCGGCTACTCGCCGACGGCAACTTCCGTCGGAAACAGCAGCAACGATTTCGACATCTCCTCGTCGATGAGTTCCAGGACCTCACTCCTGCACATATTCTGCTGGTCCGACTACTAAGTGCACCTTCTTTTGATGTGTTCGGAGTCGGTGATGATGATCAGGTGATCTACGGTCACGCCGGCGCAGATCCTCGCTTCCTGATCGGGTTCGACACCTACTTTCCCGGTGCGGTCTCCTACGAGCTGGAGGTGAACTATCGCTGCGCGCCCGCGATCGTGGACGGTGCACGTTCGCTGTTGAGTTACAACAACCGCCGCGTGGCGAAATCGATTGTCGCAGGACGGGCCGGGAAGGAACCAGGCACGGCGCAGACGGCGCTTGTCGTGGAACGACATCGCAGCGTGGCGGCGGCGTCGACGTTGGTTGCCGAGGTTGCGAAGCTCACCCAAGGCGGCATCGAGCCCCGCGACATCGCCGTGCTGACAAGGGTGAACTCGTTGCTTCTGGCGCCGCAGGTCGCGCTCGCGATGTCGGGTGTGGCACTTACCTCGGTCGTCGACGAACGTCTGTTGGACCGTACCGGGACGCGGGCGGCGCTGGCCTACCTTCGGATTGCGGCCGGAGCGGCCGACGGCCAAAAGGGCTTCCGAAAAGGCGATCTCCTCGAGGTCCTGCGGCGGCCATCTCGCGGTTTACCGATCTGGATCGACAAATGGTTCCGTTCCGAAACCATGCGGATCTCCGACGTCCGTGCCATCACCTCACGCCTCGACGACGAGAAGGTAAGCGCGAAGATAGATGCCCTCGCCAACGACCTCGATGGGCTCGTGCGCGCGTCCAAGGCACCGACCGCAACCGTGCGCTCGACGCTGCGTCACGTGAAGGATGTCATCGGTCTGGGCCAGGCCATGTCGATGCTCGACGCATCGTCGTCGGCGAGCCATCTCGATGATCTCGAGGCACTCGAACAGGTGGCCGACCTTCATCCCGAACTCGATGGTTTCGAAGACTGGTTGCGCGAGGGTCTTCGCCTCCGACCTCCCGAGGGCGTCGGCGGAGGCGGTGCCGTGACCCTGTCGACGATTCACCGCGTCAAGGGGCAGGAGTGGAGTTACGTGTTGTTGTTCGCCGTCAACGATGGAATCTTCCCGCACCGGTTGTCCGATGATCGCGAAGAGGAGCGCCGCATCCTCCACGTTGGAATCACGAGAGGCCGGGAGCAGACGATCCTGTTGACCGACGTCTCCAAGCACTCACCGTTTCTCGCGGAGATCGACGGCTCCGCACCCCACATAGCGATCGTCGAGAAGCAGCCCTCAACGTCGAAGGCCACCGTTCACAAATCCGGCGGCGCGCTCTCGAAGGCCTCACCGGGCGGCCGACCGGCAAAAGCCGACGGCGGGCCCTACGACGAGGAGCTTTTCGAACGACTCCGCGTGTGGCGTCGTGATCGCGCCAAGGCCTCAGGCGTTCCGCCGTATGTCGTGTTCCCCGACGAGACCCTTCGCTCGATTGCGAGGACGCGCCCGACCACCGCAGTTGCACTCGCTCGAATCGGCGGGGTTGGCCCCGCCAAACTCGATCGCTATGCCGACGAGGTGCTGGCCATCACCTCGGCCTGACGCGTGTCTACTGCGTGGTGTCGGGCGCGATGGTGTCTATGCGTGGTGTCTACGGCGTCGTGTCGGGCACGATGGTGTCGAACGACTTCAAGAAGGCATCGAGTTCGGCTTCGGTCATAGCATCGACCTCCGAAGCATCGGAAGGTGAGTCCGATGAAAAGGGCGCCGTGTCGGAAGCGAATGGATCCGTGGCGAAGGGATCCTCTCCGGACGGAAGCGTGTCGGAGATCTCCGAGAAGGTACCGGCGACTTGGGTGCGGGCGTTGATCGTCTGCTCGACCTGTTCGCGAACTTGGTCGGCGATCGACTTGAACTGGGTGCGAAGGCAGTCGATGTCCTTGGGCTCGTACACCCTCATCTGCGCCGTCATCGCGTCGAGCATGGTCCGCATCGGGCTCACGAACCACTTGCCGTTGCGTTGCACCGTCGTGAATCCGATCTTGGCTTTCGGAAGCTTCCGGGCACAGGTCTTCTGCTGTTCCGCCGTCCCCTTGTCGCTGGGGAAGAAGCGATCGAGTCCGAGTTGCCCGAGGATTCGCGGATCGTTGAGTTGGGCGCCCGCAGGCCCGAAAAAGGTGTCGATGATCTCTTGCTTGCCGCATGCCTTCTGCTCGTCGAGGCCTGAGGAGATCACGAGGCATTCGTCGGCGAACTTCAGCGTCGTTTGAGAACCGTCGGGAAAGCTCAGCGCAGCATCGATCTTGTCACCCTTCACGTTCGCGGTACCTGTCGTTCCGTCGCTGGCCGTTACCGATGCGTTGAAATCGCCGTTTCGGTAGGTTGCCGTTCCGTTAGTGCCGTCGGAAAGGTTCAGGCTGGCATTCAGTACGCCCTTCGTGTAGTTGACCCGACCCTGGGAACCGTCGCTTCCGTCGAAGGTGGCTCGAACGTCGTTCTTCACTCGTTGTGCTGTGGCCTTTGTTCCGTCGGACAGCGCAACGCGCACGTTGAAATCTCCGCGCGCATACTTTGCGTCGATGGCGTCGCCCGCTGGAGTTTTCGCCGTCGCATCGATCTTTGAATCTGCGTAGGTCACGTTCAACTTCAGCTGGTCGTTGTCGACAGCAAGTTTGAACGGCAGGTCGTCGATGAAGACCATCGCTCGATCTTTCGCGACCGTTGTGCTCCGCAGTTTCGGCGTCACGGTCAGCTTGTATCCGTCGTTCGCAATGGCAAGTGCCTGCTTCGCATCGGGGAGAAACATGTCCGAGTAGTTCTGGAGGGCGGGAAGTTCGTCGGGCGGGACCAGTTCGATCATGCGCTCAACGTTGACGTCGGCCATCGCCTGCATCATCGCACTGACGGCGAGTTCGGGCGTATCGGCACCTTTGGCTTGCACGCCTGCGGTTTTCAGAGGTGTGACAAGGGTTTCGCCGTTTCCGACCGCATCTCGCCGAGAGGCTTCGGCTACGGAGTAGTTGAGGCTGACGTACCACTTGCCGTCCGTCTTGTGTACGACGAACGGCGTGTCCTTGAGTTGGGTCGTGGTGCTTGTTTTCTCCGAGATTTCGATGACGTCTTTGAAGGCGTCGTTGAGGTTCTTGCCGAGGGGCAGCGCCTTGGGGTCGAAGTTCGTGACCAGTGTGCCTTGAGAAACGGTGACCTCGGCCAGGTCGTCGCGAAGGTTCTTCGACGTGGCCTTGTAGTTGGTGAAGGTTCCGCTCACTCCCTTGATCTGCTTGAGGTCAGCGTCTTTGAAGAACTCCAACCGATTCATTTCCGCGACCATCGGAACCATCGAGTCGAGCAGGATGTCACGTTCACCGGGATCGAGGGTTTCGGCCAGACCGATCGCGTCCGCCTTCGCGAGCGCGGTGTAGAACGACTCGACGGCTTGCACCGGTGTGTTCGATTTCGGTTTGACGAGCTGCGTGTACGCGAACGCTCCGCCACCGGCGAGGAGCAACACGCCGGCGCTGATCCCCAGGATCTTGCCGATCGGAGCGCCCGACTTCGGAGCGACCGGTGTAGGACCGGCCAGACTGGACAGGGGATCGACCGTTACGTTTGGCGTGGTCGGTTCAAAAGGGTTGGTGGTACCCGGCTGATCGTTCGTCATGTCTGTCCTTTGTCCGCGCGGGCCGTCCTTCAGGTGTGCCGACCCGAAACTACATCGGCACCGGTCTCCGGTAGCTGAACCCCCACAACTCGGGGGTGGCCTAGGCTAGGGTGTGTCCGTACTGCGAGAGACTCATCTCGATATGTGAGACACACCTCGGAGGGCCACGGGTGTACGAAAACGCCACGGGTGGAGCCGTGGAGCACCACGAGTGCTCCACGACTCCACCCGTGGCCCACGACTCCACCCGTGGCCCGGGGGCGATCGGAGAACCGCGAGCAATGGCCAAATGGATCCCGATCACGTTTGGCGCAGCGTTCTTTCAAACGGCGCGAACGGCCACCCAACAGCGCCTGCGTGCGCTCCTGTCGGTCAGCGCCGCAGGATTCGTACGCTACGCCTACGGAGCGCCGATAGCGCTGTCGGCTGTCGCAGCCATGCTTGCGACCAGCCGCTACGAACTCCCATCGATTCCGACGCAGTTCTGGTTCATCGTTGCGGCGGCAGGATCCGCGCAGATCTTCGGAACGGTCTTCCTGATCCGAAGCTTCGATGCGCGTGATTTCGCCATCGGCACCGTGTACTCCAAGACCGAAGTGGTCCTTATCGCCGTATTCTCGACGGTTCTGCTCCGTGAGCCGCTCCGTGGTCCGGGTTGGATCGGCGTTGTGCTGTGTTTCGTTGGCGTCGTGCTGCTCGCCGCCAAAGACGGCTCAGCGACCACGATCCTGAAGCGATTCGATGACCGCAGTGCGAAGTATGCCATCACGGCCGGGGCGCTCTTCGGCCTCGCCGCCGTGGGAATCCGAGCGGCTTCAAAGGAGCTCGGAGGGGAAAACCCGGCAGTACTTCGTGCACTTATCACCCTTGCAGTCATGAACTCGATGCAGACGGTGCTTCACGGCGGATATCTGTTCCTTCGTGAACGCGACCAGTTGGTGAAATCGTTCCGGGTGTGGCGGTCGAGCTCGATCGTGGGTGTGCTTAGTGTTTGCGGTTCGGGGTGCTGGGCCATAGCGATGACGCTGCAAAACGCTGCCCGAGTGCGAACGGTCGGCCAGATCGAGATCCTCTTCACCTTCGTGGTGGCGCACTTCTGGCTCAAGGAACGACACAGCACCCGGGAATATCTCGCCAGCGGACTCATTCTCGTAGCCGTGGTTGTGGTGCTCGTGTACGGCTGAATGTTTGCCGAAGTTGGTCACACCCTCGCTCCGGGAGCGAGGAAGTGCCCAACGACGCGGACGAAAATGGGATTTTGTTGCGCACCCGCCGTACGCTCCACGCATGGAACTTCGCAATCGAGTGGTGGTCGTAACCGGTGGTGGCTCAGGAATCGGCGAGGCATTGGTGCTTGCGGCGCACGCCGAGGGCGCTCGGCACGTTGTAGTTGCTGATCTCAACGCGGATCAGGCGCAGCGCGTCGCCGCCTTGGTCGGGGGCACCGGCGTCGGCATCGACGTTCGCGACGAACAGGCAATCATCGCCATGGTGGAGCAAACCGAGGCTGCACACGGCCCGATCGATCTGTTCGTTTCGAACGCCGGTTACGCCACCGGGGGAGGCGTCGAAGACTCCAACGAGCGGATCCAGAACATGTGGGAGGTGCACGTGATGTCGCACATCTATGCTGCCCGAGCGGTGTTGCCCTCGATGATTGCCCGCGGTGAGGGGTACCTTCTCAGCACTGCGTCGGCTGCCGGACTCCTGACGCAGATCGGCTCACTTTCGTACTCCGTCACCAAGGCGGCGGCGGTCTCGGTGGCAGAGTTCCTTTCGGTCACCCATCATCATCAGGGGATCCGCGTGTCGGTGTTGTGTCCGCAGGCGGTCGAGACGAACATCATTCGCAACAGCCCGGACCGCATGGGTCGATCAAACGATGACACCAGTATGGGGACGGGGGTCGCCAGCGCCGACGGTGTCCTCACGCCAGCCGACGTGGCCCAGGCCTGTATCGATGCAATCCGTACCGAGAAGTTCCACGTGCTGCCCCACCCCGAGGTGCAAACCTACATGGAACGCAAGGCCACCGACGTCGACCGATGGCTGACGGGAATGCGTCGATTCCAGAACGTTGTCTACGCCGGCGGCCCGCTGCCCGGCGACGCAATGGCCCCCAAAGTCTAAAGGCGTCCATTCTCGATTTTTCCGAGGGAAGAAAGGTAAGGTCTGCCATGGTCCATGTTCCAACTCGTGGTGATGTTCCCGTTCGGCTCGGCCCGGATGCGCAACAGCTCCCCGACTACGGCCCCGCCATGATGGCGAGAGACGTGTACACCGACCCGCTCCGTTTCGAACTTGAATGCGAGCGGGTTCTCTCCAGTAGTTGGCTGCTGGCGGCACGCGTCGAACAGATCGCCGGAGTTGGCGATTGGTTCACGTTCGAGAGTCACGGTGAAACGGTCATCATCACGCGTCAGCCCGACGACACCTTTGCCGCTTTCCACAACGTGTGTCAGCACCGCGGTCCTGCGCTCGTGAAGGAACTGCACGGATGTGCCGCTCGCCGGTTCACCTGTCCGTATCACGGGTGGGTGTACGACACCACGGGCAAGCTGGTCGGCGTCCCCGAGAGGGAGGACTTTTCGGCGGAACACTTGGCCAATGTGCGGGCACCGAAGGTGGCCGTCGACACGTGGGGCGGATGGGTCTGGGTGAACTTCGACGCCGAACCCGAGATGTCGCTGTCCGACTGGATCGGTTCGGAAATCCGTGTTGATCTCGGTCAATTCAAGATGGAAGACATGGTGCTCCACGACGTCCTCGAGTTCGACGTTCCCGTGAGCTACAAGGCAATCGTTGATGGGTTCAACGAGGTGTATCACGTCGCACAGCTGCATCATGTTGCGGGCGACAAGCTCAAAGCGTTTCGCGACACGTCGTTCCATATCGTCGGACAGAACTACATGTGTTTCGTGCCGCGTGCTGAGGTGCTCGACAAACTGGAGGAGAGTTGGGACCACCATAAGTACGCCATCTGTCACTACGTGGTGTTTCCGAACACGGTGTTCAACTGCAACCCGGAGCACATTCAAGTGTTCAATCCAATTCCGGTCGACGTCGACCGAACCCGGTTCCTCTGCTGGCAGATCATCTACCCCGGCGACCGCAATGATCCGGAGTACGAGGCGTACTTCCAAAAGATGCTCAAGCACTGGGAGATCCTCAAAGGTGTCGTCGGCGAAGACATCGAGATCTATGACCAACTGGCTCGGACGAAACGATCGAGCGGCTACACCAGGCACATCCTGAGCGAACGAGAGTGCAAAATCGCGCACTATCACGAGCAGATGGATGCTCGGATTCAACGTCCGCGCAAGGAAACGAACTAACTCACGAACGTTTCGTCTGGGCGCGAGCACCAAAGACGAACAGCATCGAGGCAACGGCTACCACTGCGATGGCGACGCGAAGCGTCGCCGCCTCAGCCATCGATCCAAGCAGTACGGGCACGGCCAGAAAACCGAACCGCTGGCCCACCGCCATCGCGGCGAGACCGGCCCCGGGCGATGACCCGGGCAGTGTCGCAGCAGTCCCGTACAGCTGCGGAAACAGTACCGACACGCCGACCCCCCAGACGCCGAAACCGATGATCGACAGCAATGCCGTCGGCGCTATCACGACGATCGCGCAGCCGAGCGCGGTGAGCGCCAAGGCGCCGTCGAGCAGTCGTTTCGACCCGAACCGCTCGAGGGCGTGATCGCCGCCGAGGCGACCCAGCAACATGCATCCGGCAAAGGTGAGTGTGCCAAGTCCGGTCCAGTTCTCGACGGTGAACAGGTCGCGGAGGACTACCGCACTCCAGTCGTTCGGGGTCGACTCGAACGCCGCAATCCCGATGGCCATGACCGACATTGCGACGACACTTGCGCTGAGCCGAAAGCCCTGCTTTCCGGAGATCTGCGGATCATCGGGATTCGCATCGTCGGTTCTGAGGAGTCCTCGCCGGGCGGCCGCGATCGTGCCGAGCAGCACAATTGCCACTGCGCAGAAGTGCACACGAATGGAGAGTTCGACGGCGCGTGCGATGGAGCCGACCCCGGCGCCGACGAAGAAGCCCAAACTCCACGCACCATGCATGCGATTGAGGATCGGGCGGTCATAGCGACCCTGGGCCATCACTGCCTGCGCGTTCATGGACATGTCGTTGAGGACGTCGCAAAAACCGATCAGCGAAAGCGCACCGAAAACCAGGAACGCGGAGTTCGCGACCGAGATGAGCGGGAGTCCGAGTGCGCCCGCGGTGGCCGCAACCGTAAGTACACGTTTTGTTCCGAATCGTTTGAGAAGCGGTGCAACGAAGAACGATCCGACAAGTCCGCCGAGTCCGCCACCGACGAGTGAGAGTCCCAGACCCTGGTTGGTGATGCCCAGGTGATCACGAACTTCGGGAATGCGCGGGAGCCAGTTGGAGAACACCATCCCGTTGACGAAGAACAGCGAAGCGACGGAGATGAGCAGCGAACGAACGTTGGCGTCGACGGAACTGCGAGCCGTGCGTGACTCCGGGCTGGCTCGGTTCTCCATGTCGGGCGCCAATCGTAGATGCCCGTACCCTATGGTCTGAGCAATGGAATTGCGCATCTTTACGGAACCGCAGCAGGGGGCGTCGTACGACACGCTGCTCGCCGTTGCCCAGGCAGCAGAAGCTCTGGGGTTCGGGGCATTCTTTCGGTCGGACCATTACCTGAGAATGGGATCCTCCACCGGCCTTCCCGGACCCACTGATGCGTGGATCACGTTGGCGGGGCTGGCCAGGGACACAAAGACCATTCGGTTGGGAACGCTGGTCAACTCGGCAACGTTTCGGTTCCCCGGACCACTCGCTATCCAAGTCGCACAGGTCGACGCCATGAGCGAGGGGCGCGTGGAGCTTGGTCTCGGTGCGGGTTGGTACCGCGACGAGCACGACGCCTACGGCATTCCGTTCCCGGATTTGGGCGAACGCTTCGAACGGCTGGAGGAGCAACTGGCGATCGTGCGCGGTCTCTGGGCGGCTTCGGAGCCGTTCAACTACCGCGGCAAGCACTACTCGATCGTCGAGTCACCCGGCCTTCCCAAGCCGCTGCAACGTTCGATCCCGATCGTGATCGGGGGAGGCGGACAGAAACGCACACCGCGACTGGCCGCCACCTACGGTGCCGAATTCAACGCACCTTTTCACTCGATCGAGGCA
>JANOWU010000100.1:0-2781 GCA_031418035.1 Acidimicrobiia bacterium | reverse complement strand
GAGAGACCAGTCGTGCCGGTTCCCGGGATGTGACCGTCCAGCAAGGTGGACTGATGTGCATCACATCAAAGAACGCGTCAATCGTGGCACGCATGAACTCGCGAACCTTTGCGCGCTTTGTAAATTCCATCACCGCTACGTCCACAAGCATCGCCTCACGATCCGTTGGGATCGTGACCATACGAGTCTGATCTTCGAATGGCCCAACGGGCGCACGGCGAACAGCCCGCCACCGCCACAGTTCTTGTTTGCCCGCTGAACCCGCACGAGAGTCAGCCTCCAAACCGGGGCGGAGTGCACGAACGCGTCCTGTGTCAGGCGTAGACCCGCTCGACGCAAGCCCCGGCTGCCTACCAGCTGTCCCAGTGCAGGATGCTGTCGAGCGGCTCTCGCGCTGCGGCTTTGAAATCGGTCCCCTTCGTGAAGGCGACCGGGGTCAGGCACACCTGTGAGAACTCGCTGAACGGGATACCCAAGACGCCGGCGGCCTCTTCTTCGAACATGAGGTGCAGGGTGGTCCAGCTGGTGCCGAGCCCGCGGGCTCGGGCGGCCAGCATGAAGCTCCACGCCGACGGAAGGATCGATCCGAGAATGCTCGAGGCGATCATGTTCGGGGTCCCATCGACGCGACCGGCGATACACGGAATCACCATGTACGGCGCCTTGTCCATGGTCGCCGCGAGATACTCCGCAGAGTCCATGACGCGTTGCTGCTGCGCGTCGCGCGACTGGTTGCCGGTCACGATGTTTCCCGCAGCCATCGGCATGTCTCGATACAGCGCGAACGCTCGGCGATAGATGTCGGCAATCGCCGTGCGTTTTGCCTGGTCCTCGATCACGAGGAAATGCCAACCCTGTGCGTTTGATCCGGAGGGCGCCTGCACCGCCATGTGAATGCACTCTTCGATAAGGGCACGGGGTACCGGACGCTCGAAATCCAGCCGTTTGCGGACAGCGCGTGTCGTCGAGAGAAGCTGATCAGGGTCCAACGGGAGGAGGCTCATGCCCCTCATGTTGCTTGCTTTTCGCCGCCTGCGCCAAACGTCGGCCGAAGCGGTAAGGCTAAGGGTGAACAGAGCACGGCCAAGGGGGCGAGGCAGTACGGCGAGGAGTTACGGCAAGGGAGTTACGGCGAAGGGAGCTCAGGAACGGTTCAGAAGCGCTGAGCGCTGAGCGAGGTGCGCGGAGATGTCGTTGCACGCCGCACAGACGCTGCTCGGGATGACGCCCACTCGCATGAGCCAGCGAAAGGCGGTACATCCGAGGCAAATTCCGGCGAACGCTTCGAGCGACGCCGCAGCAGTAAGTCCACAGATCAAAACGACTGCGAGCGTCTCGGCGCCGGTGGCCGAAGCGATAAGCGCAGCACCGGAGAACACGAGACCGATGCTTTGGGCGAAGCGCTTCGGCGGCCCCGGCACGATCTTCGGGGCGATCGACGTGAGTTTGGGGCGCACCACTCGCGTGACGAGGAGGCCCAGGGGAGAGAACCTCGGCCCCGCGTACACGCGAGCAGCGAACCCGAATGCGAGGACGACCAGACTGATTGGCGAGCGCAACCACAGATACAGCGCCGACTGCACGACCACACCGAATCCCACGAGGCGCGCCGAAACCTCGTCGACGGTCTCAGGAAACGACGGACGGAGAAAACGAGCCATGCGTGCATCATACCGCCTAAACCCGACTAATCCAATCAGGTTTACCGGGTTTCGGGGCCGCTCGGGCCGGGAGCGAAACGCAAACAGTAAGGGGTGCAGTCCTGGCAGGCTGGAGGGGTGCAATCGATCCAACAGGCAGATCTCATCGTGATCGGTGGCGGACCCGCCGGGGCCGCTGCTGCGATCCGTGCGGCGCGCGCCGGGGCCAACGTCGTGGTCTTCGAAAAGGGGCCAAAGGGCCGCGACAAGGTCTGCGGCGACGGGCTCACCCCGCGAGCTATGGCCGCCCTCGAGGAATTGAAGATCGATCTCGAAGGGGCGCATCGCATCGACGGATTGCGCATGATTGCCGGCAAGACCACCCGAGAGCTCTTGTGGCCCGCCACGACGAAGTACCCCCGCCATGGAGCGGTCCTACCGCGAAAGCACCTCGATGCGCAACTCATCAGCGCGGCCGAGGAAGCCGGAGCGACGGTCATGTTCGAGCGCGAGGCCCTTCCCGACGTCGATAACTCGGGCCGCGTCCGAGGAGTACTTGTCGGATCGACGAGGTACAGCGCGCCGCTCACGGTGCTGGCTTCGGGAGCGCCGGGTGCAGCGGCCCGTTTGGTCGGCGCCGAGCGAGTCGATGACGAGCCGTTCGGTCTGGCGATCCGGGCCTACGCGACGTCTCCTCGCCACCTGGACCGTCACCTCGAGGCGTGTCTGAGCCTCTCGGACGAACACGGAACGCCGATACCTGGATATGGGTGGATGTTCCCGGCCGGCGACGGCACGGTGAACATCGGAGTAGGAGCCCTGTCGACCATGAAGGGATTCAAGAAGCTCAACCTCAACAAGCTGATCGAATCATATGCGCGCGTAGTACGTGGACCGTGGGGCCTCGGAGAGTTCATCGACAAACCACGGGCGTGGCGGTTGCCGATGAGCACGCAGAAGCGTCACGGTGTGGGATGGCTCGCGATCGGCGACGCAGCCGGTCTGGTGAACCCCATGAACGGTGAGGGTATCGACTACGGCCTGGAATCCGGAATCTTGGCTGCTGATGCGTTTCTCCGCAGCCCGACGTCGGCACCGTGGGAGTACGACCGAGAAGTCGGCGCCCGCTTCGATTCGTTCC
>JANOWU010000099.1:0-2518 GCA_031418035.1 Acidimicrobiia bacterium | reverse complement strand
TTGATCTGCGAACCGAATCCGTTGACCATCAGCATCGGGGGATCACTCGGGGATCCGAGGGTCTCGACGTAGAACCGCAGACCGTTGGCATCGACGTGGGGCATCCAACCACTGTGGCCTACCCGTCGCCGCCCGTCACTTCGGCGGTGGATCGACTACGACGGATCAGCCGGACCTAACCGCCGGAATCCGTCCGTCGCGCTCACGAGCTCGTGGACGATTCCGGGCTCGCCGGCCGAGTGCCCGGCGTCGGGCACGATCCGCAAGGACGACTCCGGCCAGGCGCGGTGCAGTTCCCAGGCCGACTTCGCTGGGCAGACGACGTCGTAGCGGCCCTGCACGATGACGGCGGGGATGTGGCGGATGCGTGCCACGTTCGACAAGAGCTCGCGGCCTTCGGTCAGCCAGCCGTCGTGCACGAAGAAGTGGCACTCGATCCGGGCGAACGCCAGCGCGAAGTCGTCCACCGCGGAATGCGAGATCAGCTCCTCGTTCGGGAGCAGGCAGCTCGTGCTGCCCTCCCACACACTCCAGACCCTTGCTGCGGCCAGCTGTACATTGCGGTCGGGGTCGGTCAAGCGTGAATGATATGCGCGCAGAAGGTCATGGCGCTCATCCGACGGGATGTGCAGCAGATACGGCTCCCAGACATCGGGGAAGACGAAGCTCGCGCCCTCCTGGTAGAACCAGCGGATCTCCTCCGGTCGAAGCATGAAGATCCCGCGCAGGACCAGTTCGGTCACCCGGTCCGGCTGGGTCTGGGCGTACGCAAGGGCAAGCGTCGATCCCCATGAGCCGCCGAAGACCTGCCATTGCTCGATGCCGAGATGCGAACGCAGACGCTCCACGTCGGCGACGAGGTCCCAGGTCGTGTTCTCGTCCAACGACGCGAACGGTGTGCTCTTCCCGCATCCGCGCTGATCGAACAGCACGATGCGATAGGCCGACGGATCGAAATAGCGGCGGTACTTCGGGTCGAGGCCGCCACCGGGACCTCCGTGGAGGAAAACGACCGGCTTGCCCTTCGGGTTGCCGCACTCCTCGTAGTGCAACTCGTGCACATTCGATACACGAAGGCGACCCGTTACGTGGGGCTCGACCTCGGGGTACAGCGTTCGGCGTTGCTCGCTCATGACGACCAAGCCTGGCATCGGCCGGCGGTCTTCAGACCGTGGTGATCCGGTAGCAGCCCTTGCCCTGGCGCTTCGCCGCTCGCAACGACGCGTCGGCGCAAGCGAGGAGGGTGGCGATCGTACTCGGGTCATGGGTGAACGCAACCCCGATGCTGGCGCTCACGGTCCACTTGTCGCCGTCGACGGCGATTGGTTCGCTGATGGCAGCGAGCAGACGAGCGGCCAGTGCTGCCGCCTCATCGGCGCTGGGAAGGCCCCGGACGAGAAGCGTGAACTCGTCGCCACCCAGCCTGGCCAGGCTGTCTGCGGTGCGAACGACCTGATGAATCCGCTCGCCGACGGTGACGAGGATGGCGTCACCAACCAGGTGCCCGGCCTCGTCGTTGACCGCCTTGAAGCCGTCGAGGTCCAGGTAGAGGACGGCCACGGTCGACTGCCGGTTGGCGCGTTGGGCCTGATCGATCCGGTCGAAGAACGTCCGCCGGTTGTCGAGACCGGTGAGGGGATCCGACGATGCCAACGCGCGAAGCGCTCGCGACGACCGGTCCCGGGCGACGGTGAGTGCCACCTGGTCGTGGACGCGTCCGATGACGACCTCCGTCCACCGACTCGTCTGCTCGGGGAGCGAACCAACCAGTGTGGTGTAGCCGAGCCTTTCGCCACCGGCCTCGATCGGCAGCAGCCAGACCCGTTCGTCACCAAGGGCCCGAGAGCGTTCTCCTGTCGCCAGCATTTCGCAGAACACGTCGTCGGCGACCACCGCGTCGGTGTGTCCCGCCTCGCACGTGATGGCCACGCGTGCCCCGCGCACCTGGTGCTCGAGCAGTTCGACGAGCGTGTCGATCACCTGCTTTGCCGGCTTGCCTACGGCCAGGTCCCGATAGGACTGATCGAGGAAGAACCGCTCGCTGGCGATCCGCAGGAGCAGAAGGAAGCCGTTCACGTCCTCGCGGGCCAACAGGTTGGTCGCCGCCATCTCGTAGGAATGGAACGAACCGTCGGCGTGACCAAGGCGGACGACGTTGAGTGCGGTGCGGGCCGGATCGCCATTGGCGCCGTAGGCGACCGGATTGGCGACCTCGGCGGCGATGAGCTCCACGAGCGGGCCGAGATCGTCACGATGGACCAGATCGAGCGCGTTGGTCCCGAGGAGTATCGACGGTGCATGCCCCGTGACGTCTTCGATCGAGTCGCTGACCCACCGGATGGTGATGTCCCGATCGACGAAGACGGCCGGGATGGCCGTGCCCTGGGCCAGCGCTCGTAGGACGCGGTCATCGAACGCCGCCGCGTCCTCGGGATTTTTCACTCCGGCAGTCTCGCACCCACACGGTGGCGGCCGAAAGGGGCTTTTCGTCGCTCTCGCCGGAGGTCAGTAGGTTCTG
>JANOWU010000098.1:0-19706 GCA_031418035.1 Acidimicrobiia bacterium | reverse complement strand
TCCTCGAAGTCGACGACACCATGGATTCGATTCTCAACTGGTACCGAGAAGAAGGCGTGATCTTCAAGGGAGGATCGGGAGCCGGTATCAACCTGTCGAAGATCCGTTCGTCGAAGGAGTTCCTGAACGGCGGCGGAACGGCCAGCGGGCCGGTCAGCTTCATGCGCGGCGCCGACGCCAGCGCCGGCACGATCAAATCCGGAGGCAAGACACGCCGGGCCGCGAAGATGGTCATTCTCAACGTCGATCATCCCGACATCGAGGATTTCATGTGGTGCAAGGTCATCGAAGAGCGCAAGGCGCGCGTGCTGCGCGACAACGGCTTCGACATGGACCTCGACGGGAAGGACTCGTTCTCCGTCCAGTACCAAAACGCCAACAACTCGGTCCGGGTGTCCGATGAGTTCATGGAGGCGGTCGTCGACGACGCCGATTGGCACCTTCGCGCCGTCGGTACCGGTGAGATCGTGCAGACGGTCAAAGCCCGTCGCATCATGCGCCAATTTGCCGAAGCAGCGTGGGAATGCGCGGATCCCGGCATGCAATACGACACGACGATCAACCGTTGGCACACGTCGTCGAACACGGCACGTATCAACGGTTCGAACCCATGCAGCGAATACATGCACATCGACAACTCGGCGTGCAACCTCGCCAGCCTCAACCTGCTCAAGTTTCTCAACGACGATGACACCTTCGACATCGACGGGTACAAGTCGGCGATCGAATGTGTACTTACGGCACAGGAAATCATCGTGGGCAACGCCGATTACCCGACGAAGATGATTGGCGAGAACAGCCGTCGATTCCGTCAGCTCGGCCTGGGCTACGCCAATCTCGGCGCACTTCTCATGGCACTCGGTCACGGCTATGACTCCGATGGTGGTCGAGCCTGGGCCGGCGCGCTCACAGCGCTCATGACCGGCCATGCCTACGCCACCAGCGCACGCGTTGCGATGCGGATGGGACCGTTCGCCGGCTATCTCGAAAACCGCGAGCCGATGAACAACGTTTTGAACATGCATCGAGCGGAAGTGGCCAAGATCAACGAGGATCTCGTGCCCCTTGACCTGCTGTCTGCAGCACAGCAGTCATGGGACAGTGCCTGTGAGCTCGCGGCGAGTTATGGCGTTCGCAACGCACAAGCAACCGTCCTTGCCCCGACCGGCACCATTGGTTTGCTGATGGACTGCGACACCACCGGTGTCGAACCCGACCTCGGTCTGGTGAAGTTCAAGAAGCTCGTGGGCGGCGGTTCCATGACCATCGTCAACCAAACCATCCCGCGTGCACTTCGTCAGCTGGGGTACGAGGGACCAGTCGTCGAGCGCATCATTTCCTACATCGATACGAACAAGACCTTGATCGGTTGCACCGACCTCCGGACCGACCACCTCCCGATCTTCGCCTGTTCGATGGGCGACAACGTCATCCATTACCTCGGACACGTTCGCATGATGGCAGCGATTCAGCCATTCATTTCCGGTGCGATTTCCAAGACCGTCAACATGCCCGAAGACGCAACGGTGGAGGAGATCGAACAGCTCCACATCGACGCTTGGAAGATGGGCATCAAGGCAATCGCGATCTACCGTGACAACTGCAAGGTCGGACAGCCGCTCCAGACTGCGAAGAAAGACGGCAGCGAACGAGACGTCTTTGGTGCTGTGGCACCGAGTGCTGAGGCTGAAGAACTCGCGGCGAAGGTCGCCGAACTGGAAAAGGCTCTCGCTTCGACGACCACCGTTATTCGCAAGCCCCAGCGTGAACGTATGCCTCGCAAGCGTCGTTCGAACACGTTCCAATTCCGTGTCGCTGACTGCGAAGGCCACGTCCACGTCGGTGAGTATGAAGACGGCCGCCCCGGCGAGTTGTTCGTGAACGTGTCGAAACAGGGCTCGACGCTGGCCGGAATCATGGACGCGTTCTCCATCTCGATCAGCCTCGGCCTCCAGCACGGCGTGCCGTTGGCGACCTACGTCAGCAAGTACTCCAACCAGCGTTTCGAGCCGTCGGGTATCACCGATGACCCGGAGTTGCGGATCGCGACGTCTCTGATCGATTACATCTTCCGTCGTCTGGCGCTCGATTACCTTCCCCGTGACCTACGTGAGGAGCTCGGCGTGTTGTCCTCGAGCGAGCGGATCCAACCGACGCTTCCGGGCGTCGAGGAAGCGACGACCACGACCATGGGGTTCGGCGAACCGACCGTCTCCCCGTCATCGCAGGCGGCGACGCACAACGCCATCGACCTGACGCCGAAGCGGACCTCGACGCCTCGCGCCGATGGAACGCTTTCTCGTCAACGCCCGGCCGACGCCCCGTTCTGCTACTCCTGTGGCAACGAGATGAACCGAGCCGGTAGCTGCTACGTCTGCAACGCCTGCGGCGCAACGAGTGGCTGTTCCTGATCGTGCACGACGTGGCGTGACCTTCCACCAAGGCAACCACACACCATCACCACCAACACCACCAACAAAAAGGAAGACAACAACAGTATCGAGTGAGCCGTCCCGCTCGCACATGAGGAAGGCCCCCGCTTCGGCGGGGGCCTTCTTGTCTGCACAACCGTTGACTAGTGTGTGTACGTACGGTTATTGCATGCGCTGTTTGACCGGTGCGATCCGATACACGATGCGCTTGTCGGTGGGGCCGAAGGCGTATTCCGTGCCTGTGTAGCGCTGCGAGCAGGCGTTGATGTGTGCGGCGGCCTCGGGTCCGGTGAAGGTGCCGACCACGGTTCCACGCACTTCGCCATAGGAGTATGGATTCTCGGCGTCCCAGATGGCCACGGTGACGCGTGGGTCGTTGTCCATGGCCGTTGCCTTTGCGCGACCGAGTTCGGTGTTGATGAGAAGGTGTTCGTCGTCGGCGTCGATCCACATGACGTGGGTCATGGGGTGACCGGACTTTGGGATAACTGTGAGAGCGGCGAAGTTCTTGCCGGTGGCGAGTGCTTTGATTTCGGGTAGCAACATGGCCGTAAGTCTACGTCCGCTGCTGAATCAGCGCGACGGGACGGCAGAAATAGTTCGTGCACATACCAAAATCAACGCCCGGGTCGGAGTGAGCCGGTTGGGCGTTGACCTGAACATCGGCGCGATACGCGCCTCGAAGGACCCCGATCGATCAGATGGTGCGGAGCGAGGGCCAACGGGAACGGTCATGGAATGCGACGGGACTTCCCAGAAGGTATCCCTGAGCGCTGTCGCAGCCCAACAGCCGGATTTGTTCGAGTTGACGCTCGGTTTCGACGCCTTCGGCGATGATCTTGATGTTCAGGGCGCGGGCCAAACCGACGATTGCGGTCGCGATACCCCAACCCTGTTGAGAGTCGAGACTGGCCACGAACTCGCGCGCCAATTTGAGGCCATCAACGGTGAGTGAGTTCAATCGAGCGAGGGAGGAAAACCCGGTTCCGAAATCGTCGATCCAAATGCTGGCTCCGGCATCGCGGAGTCCATCGAGAACCACGCGTGCATGATCGGTGTCGACGACGGCCGATTCCGTTACTTCGATGATGAGCTGACCACCGGCAAGATTGTGTCGTGAGATCAGAGCCGCGACTTGCTGCACCAGGTTTCGATTGAACTGGCGTCCCGACACGTTGATGCTCACGGGCGCGTGCAGTTCTGCCGAATACTGGGCACCCATCGATAAGAGATGCGACCCCAACCGGTTGATCAGGCCCGACTCTTCTGCAACATCGATGAAGGTACCTGGGAGCAGGTGTCCCCTGACCGGATGGTTCCATCGAGCAAGCGATTCGTAGACGACCGCTCCGCCCGTGAAGTCGAGGATGGGCTGGAGATAGAGGTCCATTTCGTGGTTGTCGATGGCATGGCGCAGATCGCGCTGAATCTCGGACCATTCCGTCATCTGTTGGCGGAGTTCGAGATCAAAGAACGCGCTCGCGTTTCGGCCGGCGTCTTTCACTGCGTACATGGCAGCGTCAGCTTCGGCGAGAAGTGATTTCGGCGTCGAATCAGGGTTTGACATGGCAATACCAACGCTTGCTGACACGTGGTACTCGCAACCGTCGATCTGAAAGGGATGCTCCAGTCGAATCCGAAGCCGCTCGGCGAATGATTTGGCCTCTGCTTTGGAGTTCACCCTGTGAAGCACCGCGAATTCATCACCGCCCAGGCGAGCGACGAGGTGATGCTCAGGGGTGCACGCCAAGATCCGGGCGGCCGCCGCCCCGAGCAGGGCGTCGCCAGCGTCGTGTCCCATCGTGTCGTTGACCATTTTGAATCGATCAAGGTCGATAAAGAAGACCGTGACCGGACCGTCTTGATCGGTGAGTTGTTCTCGAAGCTTACGGATGAATTGCCGCCGGTTCGCCAGGCCGGTCAAGGAGTCGACGTGCGCGGCGCGTTCGAGTTCGTCAGACCGTGCTGCTTGGGAGCTCAACTCGGTCTCGAGGACGAGTGGAGCAGGTTCGTCTTGCGTGGACCGGCTCGCGCCGTGAAGAGCGGGTTCCGCCGCATTTCGACGCCGGTGCAGCTCCATCAGATGTTGGACTTGGTGACCGAGAAATCGGAGGACCCCGAGTTGGCGCGGGGTGATCGATCGGGGTCGATCGTCGAACACGCATATGACGCCCACAGATTCATCACCCACCTGAATTGGTACGCCCGCATAGAATCGGACGTTCGGGTGCTCGCGCACCAGCGGTAACTTCGCGAATCTCTTTATCTTTGTTGCGTCAGCAACGATCAGCTCGCGGCCGTTCGCGACCACGTGCTGACAGAATGAATCCTTTGGATCGAAACCCGATCGCTTCACGCCCACGGAAGACAAGAACCGGCCTTCCGAGCCGTCGAGCAACGAGATTGCTGCCATCGGCGTTTGGAGGTGCGTGCAGGCAAACGTCACGATCTCGTCGAGATCGAGCTGGTCTCGGTGCTCAGGTGATGGTGAAACGCCGGACGGGGATATATCAGCACCGAGGTCGATTTCACTCTGCTTGACCCGTGGTTGCGCCTTGTCCGGGACCATCGATAGTTCGCGAAGAACCGGCATTCTTAGCCGTCTGCTTATCATCGTTCGAGTCTGAACGGAAACTTGTACCGCCAACAGTTCGGGACGGACGTTTTCTCCCTAACGCCCTCGCGTCAAGCAAATAGCGCGACCGCACTATCTCAAGCGATCTCTGCGTCGAGGTCGGTACCTCCGATGTCGCAAAAAAGGCACCGAAGTTTGGCGCCGAGCAGGCAGCGCGCTAGGCGAGAAGCGAACCTAGCGCATCGGCGAGGGACCGCACAAGAGCGACATCGTCGCCGGCAAACCCTTCAAGACTCTGATCTCGACAGCACGTAAGTACACCTACGGTTTCGACACCGTCTCGCACCGGCACAAGGATTGCGGAATGGACCGCAATGTGACCTTCCGGCGGGGTGGGCCCGTCGTCGAGGGACCAGCGACCATCGCGCCGATCGATCACCACCGGTTCGCCAGTTCGAAACACCAAGTGTGCATTCGACAACTCATTCGACCGGTCCACGAACAGGAATTGGTTGAGGAACGAAAGCTGTTGTGCGTCATGATGAAAACTTGACACGCGGTGGAGCGCTTTCCCGTCAGCGCTAGGGCGTCGAAGGGCCGCGCCGTCGGCGAACCATTGACAAAAGAACTCGCAGGCGACGTCGTTGCGAAGCGCAGCCGGAGTGTTGCGGAGGAGGGGTCCCAATTCCGAAACCATGTCCAATCGTCCTCGCAACGCCTTCGACGCGCGGGTCATTTCGGTGAGCGACTCGCGGAAGCTGTCGCGCTCGAGCGCAATGGTTGCTCGTTCGAAATCCAGCTCGCGTATCGACGTGGTGAGCTCCGGGGCTTCGGACTGTCGCGATCGGCGCAAGGGCAGACGCGTGCTCACCGTTGTTCCCGCCGACCCCGTGATGATTCGGACGCTGCCGCCGATCGCTTCGGCCCGATCTCGAATGTTCGAAAAGCCGAAGTGCCCGAGCGAAGCCCGTTCGCCGAACCCGGTCCCGTCATCGATGACGACCATTGAGAGGTGCTCATGTTCAGCCAGGATGCGCACCCTCACCGACGAACAGTTTGCGTGCTTGCGGGCGTTCGTCAGAGCCTCGACGGCGATCCGAAATGCGGTGTCGGCGACCTGCTCGGGGATCGGTGCGTCGTCGACGCGTTCCACCTGAACCCACACACCCGTGCCGGCGAAGATGTGGTCTGCAGCAGTCGAGAGCGCAGTAGCGAGCCCGGACTGGATCAGTTCCGGGGGGCTCAGATCGAAGATCAGTCGGCGGAGAAGATCCATTGCATGGCGCAACGCTCGGTCGACGTCGGCCAGCCAATCCTCCCGAGGCGCTCGATCCGGTCGACGCATTTGGTCCACCAGCAGCGCCGCTCCGGCGATTTGCTGCAGGGGTTCGTCGTGGATACCGAGCGCTATCTTTCGCCGTTCAGAGTCACTCAGTTCGACGATCCGCTCCAGCAAAGCTCGTCGGTGCAGGTCCTCGATGGCACTTCGCGTGACGTCCTCGACCAGCAAAGCGACAGCGTCGTGCGGCAGAGCAACGACGACTCGCTTGAACACTTTTTCTGGCTGGGCCGGATCGCCCACGACGGTGTCTGGTAGGTGCTCGATCCGATCGGTGCCGAGGATGGCCAGAATTCGATCTCGGTCGAGCATCCCCTCGGGCGTCGGAAAGATCGACATCAACGTTTCGCCTATACGCGCCTGAAGGTCCATCGAGAATGCGCTCGACGCCGCATGATTGGCGGCGATCAATTCCAAGCGAACTCCGTCGTCGGTGTTGACACGACGGGCGATCATTACCCCGACCGGCATTCGCAGGCACAGACTGGTGTACCAACTGATGATCTGGTCGCGGCTGGCCAGCCCGGACGCGTCGCGCACCGTGAGAATGGTGTAGCGGCCGTCGTCGATCGAGGTGTGCACGACTTCGGTCGGCAGTTGACTCCCGTCGGAGCGAATGACCGTCACGTGCATGGGGTTCGGTGGCGCGATGTGTTGGCGCCGCAGTTGTCGATACCGCATCCGGATTTCGCGTTGCTCGACGGCGATCAGTACGGAAACGTCTTCGAATGCACGGAGTTCGTCGAGGGAGTATCCGAGCATCTCGATGGACGCGGCGTCGGCCCCCACGATCGCCCCGCCGCGCTCGACGACGAGGTGGGCCAGCCCGAAATCGGCGCAGCGGGCGAGTATGTCGTTGCTGTGGAGTTTCAAGAGCTCCTCCACCGACGGGACCGGTGCGGATGCCGAGTTCTTTGCGTCTGTCTGAGCCATAGTCTGTGGTTTCACGATGACATGCTGATCATGCCGCGCTGGAGGCCAACCGTGACAGCCTGGATCTTCGAGTTGACGCCCAGCTTGGAAAGAATCGACGCGACATGATTTCGGACGGTGTCACGCGAAATGAACAGTTGATCGGCGATCTGCTGGTTCGATCCACCTTGGGCCATCAGCATGAGCACCTCGAGTTCGCGACGGGTCAGATCTGGGTTTCGACCCTTCGGCCGGGCGACGAGCCGGGGAAGGATGCGAGCCAGCAACGCGGGCGAGATCACGGCCTCCCCAACCGCCGCGCCACGAATCGCCGCGAACACGGTGTCGACCGACTCCGATTTCGTGATGAATCCCGCACATCCTGCTTCCAGGGCAGAGGCGAGGAGCGCCTCGTCGTTCGACGCCGTCAACATGACGACTCGAACGTTCGGCCAGGAGGCCACAAGCGTACGTGTGGTTTCGATGCCGTCGGATCGGCCCAGCCGAAAGTCAACGAGAACGACGTCGATTTCCTCGGACATCGCCTCGAATGCGTCCACCGCCGATTCGACCATTGCCAGCACGCTGATGTCGGGTTCGTCGTTCAGAACGCGGGCGAGACTCGCCGCAAACATCTGGTGATCGTCAACGATCAATACGTGGATCAAGCCGTCCTCCGTGTCCGCAACAGTGGGTCTTTCGGTAACCATAGCTGTTTCTCGAATTTACGTCAGTTTCATTGCGGTCGCGGATTAGGGCGGGCTTCCATCTGCTGATCGAACACGGCAAGGAGCCGTCTCGGGGCGACGCAGCGCCACGCCTCAGTGATGATCTCGACCAGATCTTCGTCGGTCGTGGGCCGGTCCAGGCGCACGCCCAGCCATCCTCGATGACCCACGTAGGGCGGTCTGAAGAATCGCGCGGGGTCCTCTGCGATTCGAGCCGATTGCTCCCCGGTCGGCGCTGCGCACCAAATCCCTACGTTCCCGTCGCCGTGGTGGTCGTCGACGAACATGACGAACGTCTTCTTTCCGCCGATGAAGAAGCTCGGCGACCCATGGCTGAGACGTTCCTCGACATTGGGAAGCGTTTCGGCGATGGCTCGAACTCGTGCGATTTGCTCCTCGGCGTCGGCCGGATCCAAAACCATATGTGTACCTACGTATCTAGACTTCGGCCGTTGTGCTCGCCGACTCGCGGGGCCCGCCGCACCAACCGCCATGGCGACGCCCCGAATTGCATTGGCGTGCCGGGATAGATCACGTCGCGGCCGAGTTCTTCGTGGAACAGCCGGGCGTGAAAGCCCCGTTCGGCAAAGTGCGCATCTTCCATGACGTCTTCGGGAGCGTTGATCACGCCGACCGTGAATCCTCGTTCTTGACCGCCGATGAAGAACTCCCGGTCGGTGACTCGGGATGCGATGAGGGTGAGCGCGGTCCGTCCGGCGGCAAAAATCTGGCCGCAGAGCTCATCGGCGAAAATCTCCGGCCACGTGATGCCGCCTCGTTCGATGCCGAGCTCGAGCAACACGACGTCGGGGAACTCGTCGCGGAGTTCGAGCGCGTCGATCCAGGCGACAATCCGCTCCAGGTCAGCCTGCGATCGAGGCGGAACACCCGTGAAGACGGTGCGCCCATTGCGATCGAACGCGATCGTCGGATCTGACTTCTGTACCCCCGCATGACGCGCTGTCTGTCGCTGCACCGTGTTCTTTGCGACGAGCCATTCATACGACCCGGCCTCGGTCGTGACATTGGATGCCGCATGCGCGCTTACATCGACGTGCTGTCCGAGGCCGCTCGTGTAGCGATGAAGGACGGCGACGAGAAGGGCGGGAACGGCGTGGAGCCCTGCGGTGTGGATTGATTGGTTTCCGCCGCCGCGAACCGGTGGCAGCGAATGGTCGTCGTACCCACAGCTCCATGCCGGTCCGGCGCCAGCGAGAATCGTGAGGTCGGTGGCTGGATCGTCGGTCCGTGATGTTCGGCGCCCGAACGGAGTAATCGACAGCACGATCAAGGATTGGTGTTCTCGACGGAGTTCGTCGTCGGCCAAACCGAGCGCCTCGAACTGGTCTCGATCGGCCCCCTCGAGAAACACGTCGGCGCTGCGAATCAGGGAGTGAAGTTGTTCTCGGCCTTCGGCGCTTTCGAGATCCATGCTTTGCCCGAACTTGTTGGCCTGATAATGCCACCACCACAGACTGTTCTCGGGATCTTGCACACCGTGGACGAACGGACCGTACGCGCGCAGAGGAGATCCGCTGCTGGGCTCGACAAGTACGACCGTTGCGCCGAGGTCGCCAAGGAGGCGGCCAGCGTACGACGTCCATTCACTGGCCAACTCCACAACGCGAAGCCCGGCGAGCGGGCCGGGCGCGTCGGCCGGCGCGATGGGGCCGATTGGTGCGGCGTTGGCCCGGGTGTTCACACGACACCATCAGCGTGAAGAGCAGCGATCTCGGCGGCGGAGAGCCCCAGGATCTCGGCCAGCACGTGGTCGGTGTGTTCACCGAGGCATGGCGCGCCTTTCGTCATGGACCAGTCCGTCTCCGAAAGGTGGGACCCGAGCCCGTCCACCCGCACCTCGCCCATTGCGGTGTGCGTCACGGTCGGCCACAGTCCCCACTCCGACGTTGCGGGGTCAGAATCGACTCGCTCGTGCGGCTTCTGTACAGCAGCACTCGGTATTCCGAGAGCAAGAAGTTCGCGTTGGACGTCGAACTTGTTGCGGGTCTGCGTCCACGAGAGAACAACCGAGTCGAGGTCATCTTGGCCGGCAAGACGATGGGCCAGCGTGCTGTAGCGCGCACGGCGGTCGGCATCGAGGTCGAGGTGGGTGGCGAGCCGATCCCACTCGGCGTCGGTCCGACAAGCGATGGCGACCCATTCGTCGTCGCCGAAACAGGGGTAGATGGCGTGAGGAGCCATGTCGGGGGAGTGGTTGGAGTCAGGTGAGCCGTCTCGGCGCATCCGGGTCCCGTTCACGGTGTAGTCGAGAATCGCCGGTCCGAGCAGGCTTGCCCCCGCCTCGGTGGTGGCCAGGTCGATCCACTGACCCTCGCCGGTCTTGTGGCGGTGGACCAACGCAGCGAGGATCGCCGTCACCATGAAGTTGCCTCCGTGGTGGTCCATGTACGAATAGCCCCAGCCGGCGGGCAGTTGATCCGGAAGCCCGCTCGAAAAGGTAAGTCCACATACTGCTTGGACGATCGGGCCCCACGTCTTGTAGTTGCGGTAGGGGCCACGGTGACCGAATCCGCAGTTCGACGCGTAGATGATGTCGGGTTTGAGTTCCCTCATGCGCTCGAACGTGAGTCCCCAGCCGGCGAGTACTCCTACGGCGAAGTTCTCTGTCACGACGTCGCTGATCCGGATCAGATCCTCGACGAGTTCGATACCTCGCTGCTCGCGCATGTTGATCGTGATGCCGAGCTTTTCGACATTGTGATTGTTGAAGGCGCCACCCAAGTCGACACCGCGGCGCTCGTCTTTGTATGGGGTGTTGCCGCGCAGGATGTCCCACGACCCCTTACGAACGGGATCCTCGATTCGAATGACCTGTGCGCCGAACGCAGCGAGAAATCTCGTTGCTCCGGCGCCGGCCAACTGGCCGGTGAAGTCGCAGATTCGGAGGTGCGAGAGTGGCCTCGCCACGGTTGCGTCTCCGCTACTTCTGGGCCGACGAGGGTGATTGGCCCTTCGCGGCGATGTAGTCGCTCAAGGCGCGAGCGTGGCTGTTCGCTCCTGAGCCGATCACTCCACCGGTGCGCACCTTCTTGGTCACGTCCTCGAGATGTTGGAGGAGCCCAACCACGTCGGACTCGGCGTTGGCGTCGGCGACCGCGCGCCAGGCCATCTCGATCTCGCCGACGTGTTTACGGAACTTGGCAAACTCCTCTTCGAGTTCGTTGCGAGCGTCTTCGATGTTCTTGGTCATGGGGAGACGCTAGCTGCGCAACGCGACGGTGGCGTTGCCCGGGGTGGTGACCTTTCCTTCGTCGGTGACCGTCCAGAGTTCGAGGTCGACCAGCTTTTGGCCGTTCTCTTCGCGTTTGGCGATGACCTTGCCGCCCACCGTGAAGTTTGCACCCCTCATGTCCATACCTCGGTACTGGCACCCGATGCTCACCACGTGGCCGGTGTGATTCAGCCAGTTCGAAACACATTCGCCCAGGGCGGCGTATTTCATACGTCCATGGACGATGTTGTCACCGAGCGCCTTGGCCTGGGGGAAGTCGGCATCGTAGTGGAGCGGGTTGAAGTCGCCTGATCCGGCGGCGTATTGCACCAGATGTAGGCGAGCCATGTTGCGCTTCAGGGTGGGGAGTTCTTGTCCGATGGCGATGTCTGCGTAGTTTGGCATGTCTTCCTCTCAGTACCAGATTGATTGTGCGTCGACGGTGAACACGATGGCGCCGGCAGAGTCGCGGAAGGTCTGCTTGTTCGAGATCACGAGCATCTGCCCGAGCGACTTCGACTCCTTGGGCTCGAGGTTGGAGACCTGACTGGTGAACATCAGTGTTTCTCCGGCAACTGGTATGCGCACATAGGCAATGGATGTTCCACCATCGAGGACGTTCGGGAGCCCGTGTTTGAGAGACGGCGCATTGCTTCGCACCGGTTGCCCGTACGTGGAGTCGCTGCCAGCCGGAATGAAGACTGGCACTCCGAGATAGCACGGTGGCGCCGGCAGGTTGGCATAGCCGGCGGCTTTTGCGGCCCCGACGTCGTAGTACACGGGATCGGTGTAGCCGACGCCACGTGCGAACGCCCGAATACCGGTGGTGGTGTACTCCGCTGGGTAGGGGTCGGAGTCTTTGCCGATGACGGACTTCATCTCATCGGTAAGGGTGAACTCTGCAGCCATAGGTGGTTCTCCTGGGTTCTGGGAGTGTGCTGTGTCCCACCCTATGTGTGCATCCGGGGGGCAAGCGAATCAGCCGACGGCCGGAAATGGGAGAGAATGGGATTCATGTCAGAGATGTCCGTGACCAAGGTTCGCTCAGGTCACGCCGGCGCTGGAGCCGTTCCCTTGCGCACATCTTTGGTGGGTCTGGGCGCCGGGGTCGTGTGGAGTTTCGGGGCGACGCTGGCTCGGATGGCCGACGGGGCCGATGCGTGGCAATACCTGATCTGGCGATCGGTCGGCATCATCGTCGTCCTCGAGGCGGTCAACGTCGTCCGTCGACGCCGATCACCGTTGGTCCGGGCATTTCGTGAAGGCTGGCTGATGTTCGCCGGGTGCTGTTCGCTGTTCGTTGCGTCGATCGGCTTCGTGTATGCCGTGAAGAACACCTCTGCCGCCAACGCGGCATTTCTCTCGTCGATGAGTCCGTTGATTGCGGCGGTCTTCGGGCGGGTCTTTCTCGGCGAGCGAATGAGTCGGGTCACGCTTGCGGCAATCGCTTTGAGCGTGGTTGGTCTCGCCATCATGGTCGTCGCCGATCGCGGCGGAGGAAACGTGAGGGGCAACATCGCGGCGGTGTGTGCATCGTTCGGTTTTGCTCTGTACACGTTGTGTCTTCGGCGAGATCGTGTGCGGAACTGGGATCCGATCATGCCGGGATACGCCTTCATGATGATCGTGGTTTGCTCGACCATCACCGTGAGTACGGGGAACTCGCTGGTGCCAAGCGCTAGCGATATTGCACTGGCCCTCCTTCACGGGGGCGTCCTCATAACCATCGGCACAACGATGTTCAACGCGGCGAGCCGCAAGGTCCCGGCGGTCGCGATGGCCGTGTTCGCGCAGACCGAAACGGTGTTCGTGCCTCTGTGGGTGTTCCTGAAGTTCTCCGAGCAACCGACGTGGCAGACGCTGCTCGGCGGCGCGCTGATTCTGGTCGCGGTGGTCGGAAAGGCGGTCCTCGACAATCGCGAGGCCCGAATGGCCGTGGGCCTCAGCGGCTAGGCCTTTGTCGTTCATGGAAGATGGAGTGATCGTTGATCATGGGTAGCTCCGACACACCTGTCCGTGTCGAACCTTCCGGTCAGTCATGGGCGATGGTATCTGTCAACGGACAGATGATCTGGGCCCACGACGAGCATCGTGTGTTCTACGCGGCGAGCCTCATCAAGCTGCCGCTCGCCGTCGCCGTGCTTCGCAAGGTGGATCGGGGCGAGTGCCACCTCGACACGCTGATTCGCGTCCGGCCGACAATCTCCCCACTCAGCAATTCGCCGATTGTCATCGACGCTGACAGCGTCGACCCCATGCTCGATTTGGAGAGAGCTTCGTCGCCAACATCGACCATTGCGATGGCCCGCTTGATCGAGCGATCGATCATCGTGTCGAGCAACGAGGCCTGCAACCTTCTCCTCGACGAGGTCGGCTTCGACGCGGTGAACATCGTGTTGGCCGACGTCGGTGCGCGCGGGAGCGTGATTGCCCGTCACCTCTTCGACGTCACGGTCAGCTCTGCGACGCAAAGGAACGTCGCGTCGGCAGCTGACTACGCCACACTTCTGGCAGCAGTGCTTCGTGGCGAGCTGTTGTCGCCGACGTCGACCGCGTATCTTCGGGCCCTGCTCCTCGCACAGCAGGATCGGATAGCTATCCCGGCAGGCACACCAAACGTCGGATTGACCGACGGCGCTATCGGTGCACTCGTCGGTAACAAGACCGGTTCCACGAGCACCGTCGGGCACGACGTTGCGTTCGTCGAGCCGACCGATGCGGCACCCTACTGCCTCGCCGTGCTCACCTCTGGACGTCCCCTCGAAGATCCTGTCGTTTCGTCCGCGATCGCGTCGATTGCTACGCGCGCATATGAAATGCGGAGATCGGGTTGACGGGTGATCCCGCCGGCACGTCTCCGCGGAAACGCGATCCGGTCGTGACGTCTCGGCGGAAACGTCATGTGATGGTGACTTCCCCGTTGAAAACGCAACGCAGTCAGCGCGTTTCCGTGGAGATGCCCCGGATCACCGAAACGACTGACGTTACGGGCCGCTGATCTCGTCGAGTCGATCGGCGATGGCTGAACCGATGGCCAATGACGCTGTTGCCGCAGGTGACGGCGCATTGAGGACATGGAGACCACGGCCTGACACCCGAAACAGGAAATCGTCGACCAGGGAACCGTCGGAGCGGACAGCCTGGGCCCGCACGCCGGCCGGTGCAGGGTGGAGGTCCTCGACCTGCACGGCGGGCACGAGTCGCGCCAGGCTTCGGGCGAACTCCTGGATGCGCAGCGAGCGCTTCATTTCGCTCAGGCCGTAGCGCCACTGTTTCGCCGCAAGCTTGCGGAACCCGGGAAAGGTCAGCGTTTCGGCGAGGTCTCGTCCGTTGATCGCGCTCCAGCTGTACCCCTCGCGAGCAAATCCGAGTACGGCGTTCGGGCCGGCGTGGATATGGCCGTTGATCCCTCGGGTGAGGTGCACCCCGAGGAACGGGAACTGCGGGTCGGGCACCGGATAGATAAGTCCCTTTACCAAGTGACTCCGCGTGTGGTCGAGTTCGAAGTATTCACCGCGGAAGGGAATGATGCGGACGTCGTTGGCGTCGGCACCCAGGGTTCGAGCGATGCGGTCGGCATGAAGGCCCCCGCAGTTCACGAGTCGTGACGAGTGAATCGTCGACTTGGTCGTTTCGATGGTCACATCGGTGCCGGTGGAGGACCCGGCGACCACCTGTTCGTTGAAGCGGACGTCGACGCCTCCGGCTCGCAGCAAATCGAGCATCTTCCACGAGACCTGGCCGTAGTCGATGATCCCGGTGACCGAAACCCACAGCGCCGCAATGCCGGCGACATTGGGTTCACGATCTCGCATCTCCGATGGGCCGAGCACCTCGACGGGGACGTTGTTGGCTTGGCACCGCTGCGCAAGATCCATCATCCGGCCGCGCTCGGACTCCTCGGTGGCCACGACGAGCTTGCCGCAGACTTCGTGGGCGATCCCGTGCTCCTTTGCGAACTCCACCATCGCCTCGCGTCCGGCGGTGCACATCTTCGCCTTTTCCGACCCGGGTTTGTAGTAGACGCCAGCGTGGATCACACCGGAGTTGCGTCCTGTTTGATGCGCTGCCGGCCCGGCTTCTTTCTCCAGGACGGTAATGGTGGCATCCGGGTCACGCTTGTGAATGGCAAGCGCCGTCGCAAGACCGACGATGCCACCTCCGATGATCACTGTCGAACGGTCGTTCATGGTTCATCAACGGTACTGGTCGAAGACGCGTCGGTCGATAGGTCGAACGTCACGCTGCGCCGTGTTCGCCGGGACGGGCGTATGGTCATGGCGTGTTACCTGGTCACGAGCCGAACCGCATCGAGATGGGCCAGGCACTAGGAGCGACGCAGGATATTGGTGAGCTTTCGCTCGACCCGCGCCAGCAGTGTTGGCGGTGGGCCGAGAACCCAGAACTTCTCCACGTATTCCGGGATCGTCCATCGAACCACCGTGCCGCCGCGGAACGCGACGACGTCACCGGCTCGCGCGGACTGTTCATGGTCGACGAATCGTAAGTGTGCGTAGCCTGAGATGATCCGAACGACTTCGTCGGTGGTGTAGCACCAGTCGAATTCGCCAGCGCTACACGACCACAGCCCGCTCGAACACTGACCGCGTCCGCCCGGAGTCAACTCGACGGCGCGCGCCTGGGGGCTCCCGGCGACGATCCAAGACCCTGGGATCGGTGCAGCTTCGAGCGTCGGGAGGCTTTCACTCGATCGCACGATTGGCCGAGTTCGCTCGTCCAGCGAACGAGAGGACGATTTCGAATCGGTCACGGCAAGCGGGTTGGCCACACCTCTTCTTCGGCGTCACAGGCCCATGCCTAAAGCGCGAGGGTTGACGGTGAACCGATCCGGGGCACCCCCCGGAGCTGTCAGGGCTGGCAATGAATTGTCCCAGCAACCCGCGCTGTGGTCAGCTAGAAGCAATGTCCGTTGAAGCGAGGTGCTGAATGTCGATTCGCGTCGATCCGAAAACTGGCCGAAAGATTTTCGCAACACGAGCCGCCAAGGCCACTGACAAGATCGCGGGGCAGGGGTACTCGATCCAGGCCGACGAAGCATTGAAGGCAATGCCCGAACCGCCTCCGGGCGCCGCCTTCGACGCTGAAGAGCAGGCGAAGTACCGGGCGTTCAAAGAAGCGCGTCGTGGTGCGGCGGACTACATGGCGATCGAGGGTGAGTTCAGCAAGTACCTCGAGGACGTCTACTCCGAAGCCCCGGTACCACGGGAGTCGCTCACCGACTCCTGTGACGTACTCGTGATCGGCGCAGGCTTCGCAGGGCTGCTGCTCTGGTACAAGTTGCGTGAAGCAGGAATCGACGATGTCCGGTTCTGCGAGAAGGGTGGCGACGTCGGCGGGACCTGGTACTGGAACCGGTACCCGGGCGTGGCGTGCGACGTCGAGGCCTACAGCTACCTGCCGCTCCTCGAGGAGATGGGGTACGTCCCGTCCATGAAGTTCGCGTCGGGCTTCGAGATTCTCGAGTACTGCCAGAAGATGGCAGAAGAGTTCAGCTTCTATGACCAGTGCCTCTTTCACACCACGGTGGAAAAAACGGTCTGGGACGAAGCGACAGCAACGTGGACCGTGTACACCGATCGTGGTGATGCCATGCGAGCGCGGTGCGTCGTACTGGCCAACGGCATTCTCACGAGCCCGAAACTGGCCCGCATCGCGGGTATGGAAACCTTTGCCGGCGACGCCTTCCACACGTCACGCTGGGATTACAACATCGACCTCAAGGGCAAGCGGGTCGGCATCATCGGGACGGGCGCAACAGCGGTGCAAGCCGTTCCGGAGTTGGCGAAGATCGTCAGCGAGCTCTACGTGTTTCAACGAACGCCATCGACGATCGACGTCCGCGATCAGCGCGCCACCACCGACGAGGAAATCCAAACGTGGGCCAACGAGCCCGGGTGGGCGAAGGCTCGTCGCGCACGCTTCTCGAAGATCTCCGCGGGTCGTACGGCGATTAAGGCCAACGACGACTACCTCGCCGGCCGGGTTCCCGACTTCAAGGAGCGCAAGGAGTTCGACGGACCGCTCACGCAGGAACAGATGATCGAAAAGCAACTCGAAACGAACTTTCGCATCATGGAGCAGGTCCGGGCACGAGTCGACGCGATCATCGAAGATCCCAAGGTTGCCGCGGCGCTGAAGCCGTACTATCCCTACGGCTGCAAACGTCCGACGTTCCACGATGAATACCTCCCGACCTTCAACAAGCCGCACGTCACGCTCGTCGACACCGCACCCATGGGCGTGAGTTGCATCAACGAGCGAGGAGTCGTCCACGACGGCAAGGAGTACCCGCTCGATGTGCTGATCTATGCCACCGGGTTTCAATGGATGGCGACGTCGACGTTCAACATGATCGTCGGGCGCAATGGCCAGACCCTGAGCGAGAAGTGGAAATCAGGAGGTACACGTACGTTTCTTGGTCTCCACAGCCGCGGCTTTCCGAACCTTTTCATCGTGACGGGCCCGCAAGGCGGTGGCGGAAGCTTCAACTTCACCGATGCCATCGAACAGCATGCGGACTATGTCGCATGGATGCTTACGACCATGCGCGAGCGCGGAGCCGATATCGTCGACGTGAACTCGGAAAACGAGGAGGCGTACTCTGCGCATTGCCGCGAGGTCGACGCGGCGACGGCGCCCTTGCGCGATTGTCTGTCCTATTACAACGGTCACGGTGATGCGGAACCCGGGAGTCTTGCGTACTACGGGGGAAGTGCGTGGCATCGATGGCGCAAGAAGGCGCAGGAATCGCTCGAGCCATACGTGTTCGAATCGATCGCCGTGCAATGATGAGCGGGTGAGTTCGCCCCGTTCTGCTGACGATCCGGCTCACAACCACAACGCGAACCACGACCATGGCGGTGACCAATATCATGGTCATGCCGGTCACAGCCACGCACCGAGTGCCGACACGGTCCGGCGAGCGGGAGCCCGGAGGGTTCTGGTCGCACTGACCGCCAACGCCGCGCTGCTGGTTGCACAACTCATTGGTGCGATGGCCGCCGGGTCACTCGCCCTGCTGGCCGACAGCGCGCACCAGGCGTCGGACGTCTTCGGGCTGAGCATCGCGCTAGTCGCAGTCGTCGTTTCCCGACGCCCGGCAACTGACACGTACACCTATGGACTTCGCCAGGCCGACGTGTTGGGTGGCGCATTGATCGGACTCCTACTCTGCGGTTCGTCGGTGTACATCGTGGTGGAGGCGATCCAACGATTCGGCAATGCCGAGCCGGTCCGCGGCGGCATCGTCATCGTGTTGGCGGTTCTGGGCGTGCTGGTAAACGGCGGCGCCGCGTTGGCGTTAGCCGGAGGTGGCCGCGACTCGCTCGCCATTCGCGGTGCGCTGACCCATCTTCTGGCCGATGCGCTCGGCTCGGCTGCAGTGTTGGTCGTCGGTGTCATCGTGTGGTTCGGCGGGTCGCCTTCGTGGGACCCAGCGGTGTCGCTCCTGCTCGCCGCAATGATCGTCGGTGCCGGTTTGTCACTGCTGCGCAGGTCCACCCATTTGCTTCTCGACCGGGCACCGATTCCGTCCGATCAGGTGCAGGCGCTTTTGGCGGGAGCGTCGGGCGTCGCTGAAGTTCACCATGTACACGTATGGTCTATCGGTGCCGACGACGCGGCGGTTTCGGCCCACGTCGTACTGAGTGGTGAGAAGACGATCCACGAGGCCCAACACGACACTGAACGCCTCCGTGCGCTGTTGAAGGACCGGCTCGGCGTGCAACACGCGACGCTTCAGATCGAGTGCCACCCCTGCGCCGAACCATCCCACGAGCGAGTCTGACCCACCCATCTGAGCCACCCACCTCGCCGTCCGAGCCACCCACCCATCCATCCGTCCGAGCTTGTGGTGCGTTTGGCACCCTTGTGGTGCGTTCGGCCAGCCCAAACGCACCACAAGCTCCGGGGGACAGCTCTCGGGGGGACAGCTCTCGGCGGGCAGCTCCGGGGGGCACTCTCGGGGCACAAGCCTTTCGGTGGGCAGCTGACGAGGGGCGAGGGCCGGGCAAAAAGAAGGGCAGAAGGCCGTGCGGGCGAAGATTCAGGAGACGGGCCGTGGTTCGGACGCGATGAGCGTCCCCGACGCCGTGGAGATGCGGACCTCGCCGTCGGTATCGAAGCGACGCATGATCTCGCGATCCAGGGCGCTCTCGAGCGTCGGCCATTCAATCCCATAGCGGCCGCTCCACTCGTCGTCGATGCTACGAAAGTACGCGCGCAGTGTTTCGAGTGACTCCAGGCTCGGAAACACCAGGAATCCACGGGTCGCCTTCGTGGACACCGAGGCAAAACTCTGGGCCAGGGCCACTGATCCGGTCTCCAGTGTGAAGCGGGCGTCGGCCGGTGTAAGCGGTGCCACTTCACGCCCGAGCACCGCGCCGGCGGCCGCGGCCAGCATGTCGTATGCCTCGGAGAAGTTTCCGTCGCCGTTCGTCGTCGCAATCAGCACACCGTCGCTTCGCAG